>CAKZXL010000572.1 GCA_937883885.1 uncultured Aquincola sp.
GGAAGGAAGCCGCGCCGAAGTCGCTGAGCAGCGCCCCGCCCTGCCCGTCGACCAGCAGGTTGTGCGCATACAGGTCGCCATGGCTCAGGCCCTTGTCGTGCAAGTGGGCCAGCGCCGCCGCGGCCGCCTGTGCGATGGCCTGGGCATGGGCTGCAGGCAGCCGCAGGCCGGGCGCATACACGTCGCGGCTGCAGCTGGCCATGCTGGGCGGCCCGGCCAGTGCCGCCCACTGCGGCGGCAGCCGGCGCATCACCAGGCCTTGCGTGCCCTGCGGGTGGCCCTGCAGCACGCCCAGCAGGCCCACCAGCGCCGGATGCCGGCCGGCCGCCAGCGTGGCGGCCATCTCGCACTGGGGCAGGCCGTCGCTGGTCATCGCGCCCTTGAACAGCTTGACCGCCACGTCCTGCGGCGGCCCTTCGGCCGGCTGCCAGCGGGCGGCATGGATGTGGCCGGATGCACCTTCGCCCAGCAAGGCCTGCAGCTGCAGCGCCGACCAGGCGATGGCGGGCGCCTGAGCCTGCGACTGGGCTGCCTGCTCGCGCGCGGCGCTGAAAGGGTTGCCCGCATGCGCCAGCCAGGCCAGCCGCGGCAGCGCCAGCAACTCGTCGGGCAGGGCGTGATGCAGTTGCTCGAACTGGTTGGCCGCCAGGCGCAGCAGCTCCAGCCGCTGCAGCCGGCCCAGGCCTTCGGGCAGGCGCTGCAGCCGGTTGCCGGCCAGCATCAGCTTTTGCATCGGCGCGCAATCGGCCAGCGTGGGCGGCAGCTCGGCCACCTGGTTGTCGGTGAGGATCAACCAGCGCAGCGTGGGCGCCAGCGACTGCGCCGGCACGTGGGTGATGCGGTTGGCCTTGAAGCCCATCGTGTCCAGCCGCGGCAGCCGGCCCAGCACCGGCGGCAGCACCTCGAAGCCGTTGCCCGACGCGAACAGCGTGTGCAGCCGGCTCAGCGTGGCCAGGCCCTCGGGCAGCGTGGCCAGCGCGTTGTTCGACAGGTCCAGCACCTCCAGCGTGTCGGCCAGCGACAGCACTTCAGGCGGCAGCTCGGTCAGGCCGCAGCCGCGCAGGTCGAGCCGGGTGGCGCCTTGCAGCTGGCCGGCGCGCAGGCGGGCCAGGGTGTCGGCGGGCGAGGGTGCGGGGGGCGTGGGTGCAGGCGTGGTGGGGGCGGGCGCGGCGGTCATGCCCCGGATTGTCGGCCGCGGCCGTCGCCGGCCTGGGCCGCCGCAGGCGCCTGCCCCCGGCCCCGCGGCAGGCTGCCCCAGGCCAGCGCCGCGGCGATCCAGGCACCGGCGGCCATGCCGGCCACCATGGGCAGCGGCCGGCCGTCGGTGAACAGGCCCACCACCGCCATCATCAGCGTGCCGGTCGCCATCTGCAGCGTGCCCAGCAGGGCCGAGGCCGCGCCGGCATGGGCGCCATGTTCTTCCAGCGCCAGCACCGAGGTGGTGGGAATCACCAGCCCCATCAAGCCGCTGGCGATGAAGTACAGCACCAGCAGCACCACCAGCCGGTCGCCGCCGGTGGCGTAGTACAGCAGCATCGCGCCCATCACCGCCGCGCAGGCGGTGGCCGCACCGCGCGCCAAGGGCGCCAGGCCGAAGCGTTCACCCAGCGGGCCGTTGAGCTGTGAAGCCCCGAAGAACGCCGCCGCATTGACGCCGAAGGCCACGCTGTAGGTGGCCGGCGCCAGGCCGTAGTGGTCGATCATCACGAACGAGGAATTGGCCAGGTACACGAAGAAGCCCGCCATCGCAAAGCCGCCGGTGAACACCAGGCCCAGGTAGTGGCGGTCGCGCAGCAGCGCGCCGTACACCGCGGCGGCGTTGCCTTGCGCGGCGGCCCGGCGCTCGGCCGGCAGCCGGGTTTCGGCCAGCGAGGTGGCCATCAAGGCCATGCCCGCCAGCGCGGCCACCGCCACCGCCCAGAACACGCTGCGCCAGCCGGCCAGCGCAATGGCCAGGCTGCCGGCCAGCGGCGCCAGGATGGGCGACACGCTGAACACCAGCATCAGCAGCGACATCAGCCGCGCCGCGTCGGTGCCGGTGTGCAGGTCGCGCACCACCGCCCGCGGAATGGCCATGCCGGCCGCCGCCCCCAGGCCCTGCACGAAGCGCAGCGCCACCAGGGTGTGGATGTCGGTGGCCAGTGCGCAGCCCACGCTGGCCAATGCGAACAGCGCCAGCCCGGCATACAGCGGCGGCTTGCGGCCGAAGCGGTCGGACAGTGTGCCGAACACCATCTGCCCCGCGGCCAGCGCGACGAAAAACACCGTCAGGCTGGCCTGCACCGCCCCGATGCCGGCGCCCAGGCTGGCGCCGATGGCCGGCAGCGCGGGCAGGTACATGTCGATGGCGAACGGCCCGATGGCCGACAGCAGGCCCAGCACCAGGGCCAGGCGGAAGAAGCGGGGAGACGACGAGCGGGGAGACGAAGACATCCGCCATTCTGGCCTGCCCAAGGTGCCCGCACCTGCCTAGACAAGTTAGGGACCCCTTCCCCCGCAGGGGTGTGGACCCGCCCCTTAAGAAGGCTGGCGCCTGCGCGGCCGGCGCCTAGGGTTGTCTTCACGCAGGGCCCGGCCCTGCGCCAAGGAGATGAACCATGGAACAGCGCTTCCCCCCCGCCCCCGCGGGCCGCAACGACGGCTGGCAGGTCAGCACCCGCCAGCGCCCCGACTTCCGCCTGCCCCTGGGCGCCTGGCTGTTCGACGGCAGCGGCCAGCTGGCCGCCCGTGCCGAGGTGAAGGACGGCCGGCTGCAGCTGACCGCCAAGGACCTGGGCCGCGGCCCTGCGCGGCTGTTCGTCGCGCCGCTGGACGAACGGCTGCTGCAGACCCCACCCACCCCGGCGCAGCTGCAGCGCCTGGGCGCTTATGAGCCGGTGCTGCCCCATGGCGCGCAGCGGGCGCCGCTGATCGAGATCCCCGGCCAGGTGCTGGACCTGTGGCCCTTCTGCTTCTGCTGGGTGCGTGGCCGGGTCGAACGGCAGCTGGACCACCGCGCCATCTGCGGCGCCCGGGTGCATGTGTGCGAGGTGGACCGCCTGCCCTGGCTGATCCAGCGCCTGCCCGAGCGTGAGCTGTACCGCCTGCGCGACGACCTGCTGAAGCAACTGCGCGAGCCACCTCTGCCGCAGCCCGACCCGGGGCCGGAGCCCTTCGGCCCGCGCCCGCTGTTCCGCAACGGCGCCATCGGCCAGGCAGTGGCGCTGAACCCGCAGCCGCTGCCGCCGAAGGAGAGCCTGGAGCTGCCGCTGGCGCTGCAGGCCAGCCTGCGCAGCCGCTCGGTCCCGGTGCTGCGACAGGCGCTGGCCAGCCAGGCCACGCTGATCTGGCCCTGGCTGTGCGGCTGGCCCTACTGGGCCCGCTGGCTGCGCTGCGACGAGGTGGCCACGCTGATCACCGACGACCAGGGCCGCTTCGAGACCCTGCTGTTCCACAACTGCCATGGCGACCAGCCCGATCTGTATTTCTGGGTGGAGTACGACTTCGGCAGCGGCTGGGAGACGGTGTACCGCCCGCGCATCGCCTGCCACACGCTGTGGGACTACCACTGCGGCACGCTGGTGACGCTGCCGGTGGCCGACCCGCGTGTGCCCGGCTGCGAAGAAGAGCCCGACCTGCCCGGCCGCCAGGTGGTGGTGCTGGGCATCGGCGCCAACCTGGCCGTGCGTGAAGTGCAGCAGGCCGCCGGCCCGATGCAGGGCCTGGACAACGGCAACGCGCCGCTGGGCGGCAGCCTGGAGCCGCGGGTGGACTTCAGCCGCTCGGCGCTGATCGGCGCGGGCATTCCGTACTACCGCTGGTCGTACCGCCGCTTGAGCGGGCCTGATGGCGTGGCCGCCACGGTGGACGCCGGCTCGGTGCCGCTGGGCAGCTGGCAGGTGATGGCGCGCGACGTGTACCGCCACTACAAGCTGGGCACCAGCTTCCCGTCGGAACGCATGGGCCCGATGCCCACCGCGGGCGTGGATGCGGCGCCGGTGCCCAACCTCTTCCGCATCCGCCCGGTGGCGCCGCCGGCCGGCACCGAATGGGTGGTGCTGGACGAGCATGTGGACCTGGCCACCGCCTACTTCGACACCCATGCGCTGGCCGGCGCGCCCACCGCACCGCCCTGGACGGATGACCTGGCCGCCGGCCGCTACGAGCTGAAGCTGGAGTTGTTCGACCACACCGGCGCGCTGGTGAACTGGACGGCACAAGGCATCGACCTGCGCATCACCGACCAGGACGCGCCGTTCGGCACCGGCACCGTCACCACCTCGGCCGCGCCGGTCGAGCACCGGGTGCTGGTGGGCGGTGCCACGATGGGCTTCCGGATGGTGGTGCGGGTGGACAACAACCGGTGCAGCGCCGACATCCAGCCGGTGGGCGGCACCGTCTCGCCCGACCCGTTGTGCGGCTTTCACCACTACAACAACGCTGGCGACACCGTGGGCCTGGCCTTCGATGCACGGCATGCCAACGGCTTTGCGCAATACAGCTTCAGCGTCACGCGCGGGCCGGGGCCCGACATCCCCAGCGCCGGCACCAGCGGCCAGTCGGGGGCGCCGGGCAGCAACGGCTATGTGCATACCGGCAGCTTCCGCTACGAGAAGGCGCCCACCGTGGGCAGCCTGCTGGGCCCCTGCAGCAACGCGGCTTATGCCGAGCACCTGCAGGTGAGCGCCATGGCCACCGACGGTTATGGCCGCCTCAGCGGCTACGACGCGGCGGACAACGCGGCCTTTGCGCTGGCGGTGCCCTGCCCGACGTGTGAGTGCGAGGAGGAGGCGGGCGGGGCCTGAGGGGCGCGCCGGCGGGCTTTCAGTAGTGGATCGCCCGCGGCGCCCCGCCGCCCACGGCGACGGCGTCGCCGTTGATCGCGCGTGAGCGTGGCGAGCACAAGAAGGCCACCACGTCGGCCACTTCGCTGGCGTCCACCAGGTGGCGGATGCTGTTGCCGGCGGCCATCTCGGCCTCCACCTCGGCCGGCGTCAGGCCGCGCTGCGCGGCGCGGGCTTCGATCAACGGCGCGGTGCGCTCGGTGCGCGTGAGGCCAGGGTGCACCACCGTCACCTGGATGCCGTCCGGCCCCAACTCGTCGGCCATGTTCTTGGCCAGCGCGGCCACGGCCACGTTGCGGATGCTGCCCACGGTGTTGCCCGCCTGCCGCGCCGCCAGCCCGCTGACGTGCACGATGCGGCCCCAGCCCTGGGCCCGCATGCC
>CAKZXL010000573.1 GCA_937883885.1 uncultured Aquincola sp.
CTGCAAAAAGGCCTCGTCGGCCAGGGCTTCATGGCCGCGCCAGTGTTCGTTGTGCTGGCAGCGCTGCACCAGGAAGGCCCGCAGCCGCTGCAGCACCGGCTGCGGCCACACGAGGTGGCGGCCGGTGAGGGAGAGCAGGCTGTTCCAGTCGCGGCGCAGGTTGAAACGGCCCGCATGGCGCATGGTGAGCGCCAACACGAAGCGCGAGCACATGCGGTCCAGCACGGGGGCTTCGCGCAGGTCGGGCGACAGCAGCAGCGGTACGTCGGCGGTGGAAGTCACGGCACGCGGCATCGGTGGACGCCGCATGTTCGCCCAGCCGCCGGGGCTGGGCAAGCCCTTCCCATGCTCAGTGCAGGACGACGGGGTTTTGCGCCAGCTGGGTAAAACGGGCGATGTAGTCGTCCAGCTCGTCTTCTGAGGGGCTGGTCTGGATCAGCGCCTCGACGCCGACCTTGAAGCTTTCAGCCATCGCGCCTTCCAGGAAGATTTCCTTCCGGGCGAACTTATCGACGATTTCATAGCCGCCGCGGGTGAGCGCGGGGTCGGTGCCCGTGGGCTCCAGCGCCACGGCGGCGCTGTCACCCGGCAGGTCGAACTGCACCACCGCGAAGTTGTCTGAGTTGTAGAGCATCAACATGGAGTTTTCTCCTTGCAGGCCAGTTGGCGCCGCTGCCGCAATATTCAAGCCATCAAGGCCTGTTTGGGTTGACAGGGCAAACGGCCGGCCTGCAAAGAGCCCGGGGGCTCCACGTTCCGCCGCCGGGCCGCCCCAAGGGCGGGTGCGCCCCCTTGGGGTGGCGAGCGGAGCGAGCTTGGGGGCTCTCCTCAGCCGCGCCGGGCCGCTCCCAAGCGGCTGAGAGCCCCCTCGGGGGGTGGCGAGCGCAGCGAGCTTGGGGGCTCCATCAATCTGCAGGCAACAGCTCCAAGGCGTCGTCATTGCCAGCCGTGGCCAGGCGGGCCTTCACAGGCCGATGCTCGTTGGCCGGGTCCAGCCAGATCTCCACATGGGTGTCGTAGGCCTTGCGCGGCTCGCGCACCAGCTTCAGCGCCATCGTCTCGCGGTCGCCGCCGATGGGCACGCTTTCCAGCCCCACCACGTTGAACTGCCACACATCGGCATCGCCACGCGCGCCCGAGACGAAAAACACGATGCGCGAGCCCACGTTGAAGCGCTTGGGCGACGCGTTGAGCACGCCGCCGATCTGCAGCATCCAGCTCAGCCGGTCCTGCGCGCCGGGTGGCAGGTCGAACTGCACCGACGGGCCCGAGTAGCTGATCTTGCCCGCCGCCCGCTGGAAGTTGGCGGCCTGCGCGTCCTTGCCGCGGCGGCGGATCAAGAAGCGCTCCGGCGCCACGCCGGCCCGGTCGATGGCGCCGGTGCTGGTCCAGTCCAGCACGTTGAAGCCGGCCACGCTGCCGTCCAGCCGCGCTTCGTAGCGGCCGTCGGCCGACGGCGACCAGCGCAGCGTGCCGCTGCCCGAAATCAGGCCCCGCTTGAGCTGGTAGCGCGCGCTGAAAGGTGCCGCCAGCCGTGTGGCGTAGACGGGCACCTGCACCGTCTCGGCGCGGGCGGCGGCCGGCGCCGCAGCGGCGGCGGTGGCCATGCCGGCAGTGGCCGCCGCCAGGGTGACGGGGCCGCCGGCCTCGCCTTCGTGGCCGGGCGGCGGTGTCTGGGGGTCCGTCTGGTCGCGTTCGGCCGCGGCCGGCGGCGGATCGGTCGGCGCGGAGGAGTCGGCCGGGGCGGGCGCTGCATCGGCCTCAGCCGCCGGCGCATCGCCCGCAGCGGGCGTGGCGTCCTGGGCAGCGGGCGGCGGGGCCGCCGGCGACGGCCCGGCGTGCCCACGCGCCAGGGTGGTCGACGGCGCCGGGGTCACCGGCAGGCGCTCGACCCCCGCCACGGCCACCGGCTGCGCCAGCGCCGCCGGCACGGGCTGGGCCGCCACGCTGCGCACGGTCAAGGGCGCCGGGCGTGCAGCGGCTGACGGCTCGGCCGCCCGCGCGGCGGCACCGCCCACGGCGCCCAGGCCCCAGGCATGCACCAGCACCGTGGCCACGGCCACGCCGGCCAGCACCCATCGGCGACGCCACAGTCCGTTGGCAGGGGCTGCCATCACAATCGCTTTCATGAAACTCGCTACGTACAAGGATGGATCGCGGGACGGCCAGCTGGTGGTGGTGTCCCGCGACCTCACCACAGCCCATTTTGCGACCGGCATCGCCACGCGGATGCAGCAGTTGCTGGACGACTGGAACTTCATCAGCCCGCAGCTGGAAGACCTGTACCAGACCCTGAACCAGGGCAAGGCACGGCATGGATTTGCATTCGAGCCCGCCAAGTGCATGGCGCCGCTGCCGCGGGCCTGCCAGTGGGCCGACGGCTCAGCCTACATCAACCACGTGGAGCTGGTGCGTCGCGCCCGCAAAGCCGAGGTGCCCGAAAGCTTCTACACCGACCCGCTGATGTACCAGGGCGGCAGCGACGATTTCCTGGGCCCCTGCGACGCCGCCGTGTTCGCCGACGAAGCCTGGGGCATCGACTTCGAGGCCGAGCTGGCGGTGGTGACGGGCGACATCCCGATGGGCTGCAGCGCCGAGCGGGCGCTGGAAGGCATACGCCTCGTGATGCTGGCCAACGACTGGAGCCTGCGCCACCTGATCCCGGCCGAGCTGGCCAAGGGCTTCGGCTTTTTCCAGAGCAAGCCGGCCACCGCCTTCAGCCCGGTGGCGGTGACCCCCGACGAACTGGGCGAAGCCTGGCGCGGCGGCCGCCTGCACCTGACGCTGCAAAGCACCTGGAACGGCCGCACCGTGGGCCTGACCGAGGCCGGGCCGGAGATGACCTTCCACTTCGGCCAGCTGATCGCCCACATGGCCCGCACGCGCCGGGTGCGCGCCGGCAGCATCGTGGGCAGCGGCACCGTGAGCAACCAGGACTGGTCGCGCGGCTATGCCTGCATCGCCGAAAAACGCGCCATCGAAACCATCGAAGGCGGCGAGCCCAAGACCGGCTTCATGCAGGACGGCGACACCATCCGCATCGAGATGAAGGGCGCCGACGGCCAGAGCGTGTTCGGCGCCATCGAGCAGACGGTGCAGGTGGAGGACGCGCGCTGAGCGCGCCGGTGGCTGCATGAGCGAGGTCTCGCGCACCTTCAAGCTGGTCACGCTGTGGCTGGTGATCGGCGTGGCCGTGTTCCTGGGCGTGGAGTGGTGGCAGGCCGAGCAGCAGCGCAGCCGCTTCAGCAGCCAGGGCGGCGTGGTGGAGCTGCGCCGCGCGCCCGACGGGCACTTTCACTGGCCGGGCCGCGTCAACGGCATTGCGGTGGACTTTCTGGTGGACACCGGCGCCACCAGCACCGCCTTGCCCCAGTCGCTGGCCGAGGAGGCGCGGCTGGTGCTGGAAGGCAGCGTCACCTCCTCCACCGCCGGCGGCGTGGTGCGCGGCAGCCTGGCACGTGCCGACATCGAGCTGCAAGGCGGCGTGAGCGCCGACCGCCTGCGGGTGACGGTGCTGCCCGCGCTGGAAGCGCCGCTGCTGGGCATGGACGTGTTGTCGAAGATGCATTTCAGCCAGCGCGGCGGCGTGCTGCGCTTTGAACCCCCGAGCCCATGAGCCCATTCGTTCACAAGCTGCTGCACACCCCCGGCTGGCGCCGGCTGCTGGCGCTGGCCACCACCGTCGCCGGCCTGTGGGGGCAGCCCGCGGTGGCCGCCGAGCCCGCGTACCGCACCGACTGCCCGCCGGTGGCCACGCAGCCCACGCCCGAGCAGCTGCGCACCGCCATCGCGCAGGCGCGCGACCACGGCTTCTTGTGGCGCTTCGAGCGCGACGGCCATGCCGGCTACCTGTACGGCACGGTGCACGTGGGCAAGCTGGCCTGGGCCGTGCCCGGCCCGACGGTGAACGAAGCGCTGCGCGCCAGCGACACCCTGGCGCTGGAGCTGGATTTCAGCGACCCCGCGCTGGCCCGCAAGGTGGCCGACAGCATGGTGACGCCCGGCGCCGACGTGCCGCCGCTGCCGCCGGCGCTGCAGGCGCGACTCGACCGCCTCAGCCGCGCGGCCTGCCTGCCTGCGAGCGGGCAGCCGCATCCGGTGATGCAGGCGCTGGCCCTCACCACGCTGGCGGCGCGTGTCGATGGGCTGGACCCGGCCTATGCGCAGGAATTCGCCCTCAGCGGCTTCATGACGGCGCTGGGGCGCAAGATCGTGTCGCTGGAAACGCCCGAGCTGCAGATGGCCGCGCTGGTGCCGCCCGACCCGGCCGAGGCCCAGCGCCTGGTGCGGCAGATGGTGGAACAGCTGGAGGCGGACCGCACCCGCGGCATGGTGGTGCGCCTGGCCGACGTGTGGGCCCGCGGCGACCTGGAACAGCTCGAGCGCTACGACCAGTGGTGCGAATGCGTGGAAACCGACGAAGACCGCCGCCAGCTGCAGCGGCTGAACGACGAGCGCAACCCCGGCCTGGCCGAACGCATCGACGCGCTGCAGCGCGAAGGCCGGCGCCTCTTCGTGGCCGTGGGGGCACTGCACATGACCGGCCCGCAGGCGCTGCCCCGGCTGCTGGCGCAGCGCGGCTACACGGTGGCCCGGGTGCCCTTGCGGTAAGCCCGCGCAGGCACGGCGGCACCGCTGTGCACAATGGGTCGCAGCCGTACCCGCCCCCGACCCCCTCGACACCACGCCCAGGAGACCCATCCATGGCCGACAGCGCCTCCCCCTTCTCTTCCCTCGTGCCCGGCTTCGACTTCCTGCAGAACCTGGTCAAGGGCGCCGGCTCGGCGATGCCGTCCATCGGCCAATGGGTGGCCCCCACGCTGGACCCGGCCGAGCTGACCAAGCGCATCGACGAGCTGAAGACGGTGCAGTTCTGGCTGGAGCAGAACGCCCGCATGCTGGCGGCCACCATCCAGGCGCTGGAAGTGCAGCGCATGACGCTGAGCACGCTCAAGACCATGAACGTGCAGGTCAAGGATCTGCAGGAGGCGATGAAGATCAAGCTGCCGGAAGTGGCGGCGCCCGCGCCTGCGGCCACGCCCGAGCCGGCTGCCGATGCCGATGCCAGGGCCGAGAAGCCGGCCGGCGTGGTCGACCCGATGCAGTGGTGGGGCGCGCTGACCAAGCAGTTCACCGAACTGGCGACCGAAGCCATCAAGGAAGGCTCGGCCCATGCCGCGCAGGTGGCCCAGCTGGCCAAGATGCCGCCGCTGACGCCGGCCGCGCCCGCGCCGGCCCCGGCAGCCGCCCGCGCCGCCAAGGCCGACGCGCCTGCCGCCGCCGCACCCGCCAAGAAGGCCCCAGCCCGCAAGGCGGCGCGCAAGCGACCGGCCGCTGGCTGACCCTTCATCACCGCCGTTTCCATGATCCCGTTCATCCACGCCCACGCCACGCACCCCGACTGGCGCATGGCCCTGGCCCTGGCAGCCGCGCAGATCGATGCCCAGCGCGCCGCCCATGCACGCGCCGTCAAGGCCGGTGCGCCCGACTTCAGCCTGGGCTTCGTGTACTTCAGCGACCACTACTCGGCCCATGCCGACGCCTTGCTGGAAGAGCTGAACACCCGCTGGCCCGGCCTCAGCTGGGTGGGCTCGGTGGGCGTGGGCGTGGCCGCCAGCGGCGTGGAATACATCGACGAGCCGGCGCTGGCGCTGATGCTGGCACCGCTGGCCACTGACAGCTTCCAGGTGTTTTCGGGCGCGCGGCCATTGGGCGGCAAGGAGCCGTACACGGCGCTGGTGCATGCCGACCCCGGCACGCCCGACCTGGCCGAGCTGATCGGCGAGCTGAGCGGCCGCACCGCCTCGGGCTACCTGTTCGGCGGCCTGGCCGCCGGCCGCCACGGCGCGCTGCACATCGCCGACACGGTGTGCCGCGGCGGGCTGTCGGGCGTGGGCTTTGCGCAGGGGCTGCCGCTGCTGTCGCGCGTCACCCAGGGCTGCCAGCCGGTGGGGCCGGTGCGCCGGGTGACGGCGGCGCAGCGCAATGTGGTCACCGCGCTGGACGGCGAGCCGGCGCTGGACTGCCTGCTGCGCGACCTGGGCATCGAGCTGGACGACCCGCATGCCGCGCTGCCCAAGCTGCGCGCTACGCTGGTGGGCCTGACCGACGGCGGCAGCGACCTGCTGACGCGGCCCGGCCAGTTCGGCACCGACACCCGGGTGCGCCACCTGGTGGGCCTGGACCCGGGTGCCCGCGGCATCGCCGTGGCCGACCTGGTGGAGCCTGGCATGCAGCTGGCCTTCTGCCACCGCGACGTGCAGGCCGCGCGGCGCGACCTGGTGCGCATCTGCAGCGAGATCCGCGAAGAGCTGGAGCCCGCCACCGAAGGCGCCGACGCCGCCAGCGGCCCGGCCGACCCGATGCAGCGGGTGGCCGGTGCGCTGTACATCAGCTGCGCCGGCCGCGGCGGCCCGCACTTCGGCTCACCCTCGGCCGAGATGCAGATCGTGCAGCATGCGCTGGGCGACGTGCCGCTGGTCGGTTTTTTCGCCGGCGGCGAGATCGCTCGCCACCACCTGTACGGCTACACGGGGGTGCTCACGGTGTTTCTGCAGCCGGGCTGAAGCCCGGCTCGACCGTCAGCCCACGTGGGCTTCCACGGCCTCCACCGGCTCGGGCCGCACGCGCAGCGCCCAGGCCACGCCGGCCACCAGCAGCACGATGCCCGCCAGCGTGGCCGGCGCCGGCCACTGGCCGCGCAGCAGGAAGGCATAGGCCAGGGCTGACAGCGTCTCGAACACGATGAGCTGGCCCACCAGCGTGGTGGGCAGGCGCTGGCTGGCCTCGTTCCAGCACAGCGTGCCCAGCCAGGAGGCAAACAGCCCGATGGCCAGCATCAGCCCCAGGAACAGGCCGGGCGTGGGCCCCAGCGGCATGTCGAAGGGCTGCGCCGTCGCGCTGTTCCAGATCCACACGCCGGCCAAGCCCAGCACCGCCATCGGCAGCGTGGCGATGCCTTGCGCGGTGGCCCAGCTGCGCGGGCTGCGGTCGGTGTGGTGGCGCAGCCAGTCGGCATTGCGCATCGGATACCAGGTCCAGCAGGCCACGGCCGCGATGGCCAGCAGCGCACCGGTGGCATAGCGACCCAGGTCGGCGGCGGGGTCGGCGCGCAGCTGCTGCAGCTCAGCCTGGTTGACGCAGCCGATGCCCAGCGCAATGAGGCCCAGCGAAGGCGCCAGCCGCAGCCAGGGCAAGCGGCCGTCACGCTCGGCATCACGCAGGTTGGAGCAGATGGCGATCACCACCGGCAGCGTGCCGATGATCATGGTGGGCAGCGGCCCGCCCGCGCGCTGGATGGCGGCCGACAGGCACAGGTAGTACAGCACGTTGCCCACCAGCGAGAGCTTGGCCGCCTCGATCCAGTCGGCGCGGGTGAACTGGGCCATGCGCCGCCGGTCCAGCCACAGCATGGGCAGCGCGATGAGGCCGAAGGCCAGGTAGCGGCCGAAGGACAGCAAGGTGGCCGGGTAGTCGGGCAGCAGCGTGGGCGCGACGAAGACGAGGCCCCACATCAGGCCGGCGGCCAGGGCGAACAAGGTACCGATGAGCATGGGCGCAAGTGTCGGCGCTGCGGCCGGCCGCCGTCTTGTACCGGCTTGCGCTGCGCCGGGGTCGCCCTTCAGCGGCCGCCCACCTGCCGTGCGTAACGCGCCGGCGTCACGCCGTATCGGTTCACGAAGGCGCGGGTCAGGTGCGCCTGGTCGGTCAGGCCCACCGCGGCGGCCACGTCGGCCGGCTTGTGGCCGCGCGCCAGCCGCTGCTTGGCCTGCAGCAGGCGCAGCGCCATCAGCATCTGGTGGGGCGTGGCGCCATGGGCGGCCTTGAAGCTGCGCTGGAAATGGAACGGGCTGAGGCCGGCCACGGCCGCCAGCTGCTCCAGCCGCAACGGCTCGGCCAGGTGGGCGTGCAGGTAGTCGATCACCGCGGCAAAGCGCTGCGGCGCCCCTGCCGGCCGCGTGGCGCTGGCCTGCACGCGGGGCCGCAGCAGCGCCAGCAGCTCTTGCAGGTGGCTGTCGAAAGCCAGCGGGTCATCGGCCAGCCACAGCGCGCCGAGCCGCTGGCCCACCTGGGCCGCCAGCCGCGGCGCGTGCAGCACCGCGGCATCGAAGTGCCAGGCGCCATCACCCGTCACGGCCTGCAGCAGGGGGGCGTCGAGGTACAGCATGCGGTAGCGCCAGCCGCCTTCGGTCTCGGCGCGGCCGGTGTGCAGCTCGTCGGGGTTCATCAGCACCACCGAGCCGGCGGCGGCCAGGTGGTCGCTGCCGCGGTAACGGAAGCGCTCGACTCCGGCCGCGATGGCACCCAGGCCATAGGCGTCATGGGTGTGCGGCTCGAAGGCATGCCGGACGATGTGGGCGCGGTACAGCTCCACGCCCGGCCGGTGCGTGGGCCGGCGGAACTCGGCCCGGTCGGCCGGGTGGTCGAACTGCTCGGGCACCGCTTGCATGCGCCGATGATGGCATGCGGCGTCGCCCTACATGCAACCGCGCCCCGGACCGACGGTTACGAGTGTGAGGCGGGGGCACAGTGGCTTCACCGCTGAACAAGACAGCGGGCGGCGGCGCAACAGCGCGGCCTTCCACCCCACAAAGCCTACGAAGGAACCACCATGAACGACGATCAAGTCAAGGGCCGCCTGACGGACGCCAAGGGCCACATCAAGGAAGCCATCGGCAAGGCCGTCGGCAACGAGAAGCTGGAATCCGAAGGCCTGGCCGACCAGGCCAAGGGCACGACCCAGAAGACCTACGGCGACGCCAAGGAAGACGTCAAGGACGCCGTGAAGGGCCGCTGAAGCGCGGACCCCTCGGGCGCCTGAGACGTGAGGCGCCACCACCGACCCAACGGGCCCTCACGGGCCCGTCGGCGTTTCAGGTACGGCTTAGCTCGCTAAGCACAGCCCCGCGGCCGCCGCCCGGCCGCTCCGAAGGCGGCCGCGGCAACCCTCTCGGAGGGTGGGCCCATGTACGCATGGGCCGGGTGCCCCATCACCGGGCCTTGCCGGCCTTCCAGGCGCTCAGCAGGCTGTCATAGGCGATGGTTTCGCCCTTCGGCTTTTCGTTGGCCAGCTTGGCCCACGGGGCCTGCTTGTCGCTCAGCCACTTCTTGGGGTCTTCGCGCTTGTTGAGCTTGGGCGCGCACTTGGCCATGCCGGCACGTTCCAGCCGGGCCATCACGTCGTCCATCTCCTTGGCCAGCGTGTCCATCGCGGCCTGCGGGGTCTTCTCGCCGGTCACGGCCTGGGCCACGTTCTTCCACCACAGCTGGGCCAGCTTGGGGTAGTCGGGCACGTTGGTGCCGGTGGGGCTCCAGGCCACGCGGGCGGGGCTGCGATAGAACTCCACCAGGCCACCCAGCTTGGGCGCCATGTCGGTCATGGCCTTGCTCTGGATGTCGCTTTCGCGGATGGGCGTCAGGCCCACCAGCGTCTTCTTCAGGCTGGTGGTCTTGGCGGTCACGAACTGCGCATACAGCCAGGCCGCTGCGGTCTTGTTGGCGTCATGGCCCGAGAAGAAGGTCCAGCTGCCCACGTCCTGGTAGCCGTTCTGCATGCCCTGCTTCCAGTACGGGCCGTTGGGGCCAGGGGCCATGCGCCACTTGGGCGTGCCGTCGGCGTTGACCACCGGCAGGCCGGGCTTGGTCATGTCGGCGGTGAAGGCCGTGTACCAGAAGATCTGCTGCGCGATCTGGCCTTGCGCGGGCACCGGGCCTGCTTCGCCGAAGGTCATGCCGGTGGCTTCCTTCGGGGCGTACTTCTTCATCCAGTCGACGTACTTGGTGAGTGCATAGACGGCTGCGGGCGAGTTGGTGGCACCGCCGCGCTCCACGCTGGCGCCCACCGGCGTGCACTTGTCGTCGGCCACGCGGATGCCCCACTCGTCGATCGGCAGGCCGTTGGGCGTGCCGATGTCGGCCGAGCCGGCCATCGACAGCCAGGCGTCGGTGAAGCGCCAGCCCAGCGACGGGTCCTTCTTGCCGTAGTCCATGTGGCCGTAGATCGGCTTGCCGTCGATCTGCTTCACGTCGTTGGTGAAGAACTCGGCGATGTCCTCGTAGGCGCTCCAGTTCAGCGGCACGCCCAGGTCGTAGCCGTACTTGGCCTTGAACTTGTCCTTCAGGTCCTTGCGCTCGAACAGGTCGGCGCGGAACCAGTACAGGTTGGCGAACTGCTGGTCAGGCAGCTGGTACAGCTTGCCGTCGGGCGCGGTGGTGAACTTGGTGCCGATGAAGTCCTGCAGGTCCAGGCCGGGGTTGGTCCACTCCTTGCCGGCGCCGGTCATGTAGTCGGTCAGGTTGAGCACCTTGCCGTAGCGGTAGTGGGTGCCGATCAGGTCGGAGTCGCTGATCCAGCCGTCGTAGATGCTCTTGCCCGACTGCATCGAGGTCTGCAGCTTCTCGACCACGTCGCCTTCCTGGATCAGGTCGTGCTTGACGGTGATGCCGGTGATCTCGGTGAAGGCCTTGGCCAGGGTCTTGGCTTCGTACTCATGGGTGGTGATGGTCTCGGACACCACCGAGATCTCCTTCACACCCTTGGCCTGCAGCTTCTTGGCGGCTTCGATGAACCACTTCATCTCGGCCATCTGCTGGTCTTTGCTCAGGGTCGACGGCTGGAATTCGCTGTCGACCCATTTCTTGGCTTCCGCCTCCCCGGCATGGGCCAACGGGCCGGCCATGGTCAGCAGGGCTGCCAGGGCGAGTGCGCTGTAACGCAGGTTCATGTTTGTCTCCTCGGTGTGCTTCCCCGCGACTGCGGTTCGGGTGACCACGGCCCCGGGGAAGCACCGGGCCGGATTCCCTTCTTCAAAGCGGGCCTCAGCCCTTCTTCATGATCAATCCGAGCACGGCCATGGACAGCACGAAGCTGAACCACACGCTGGGCTCCTGCTCCAGCGAGAACCATTGCGCCAAATGCTCACCCAGGCCCACCCAGGCCAGGTTGATGTAGGCGGCGGTGAGCAGGCCGATGAACAGCCGGTCGCCGCGCGTGGTGGCCATCGGCAGCCAGCCCTTGCGCATGACGGTGGGGCTCTTGAGCTCCCACACGGTCATGCCGATGAGCATCAGCACGATGCAGGTGAAGAAGACGGCGACGGGCGTCGTCCAGACCATCCAGGCAAACATCAGACTCTCCCTTTACGTCGATGGGCCACGTCAAACGCGTCCCATGGCGAAGCCCTTGGCGATGTAGTGCCGCACGAACCAGATCACGATGGCGCCCGGCACGATGGTGAGCACCCCGGCCGCGGCCAGCGTGGCCCAGTCCATGCCGGAGGCACTCACGGTGCGGGTCATCGTCGCCACGATGGGCTTGGCGTCCACGCTGGTCAGCGTGCGCGCCAGCAGCAGCTCCACCCAGCTGAACATGAAGCAGAAGAACGCGGCCACGCCCACGCCCGCCTTGATCAGCGGCAGGAAGATGGTGAGGAAAAAGCGCGGGAAGCTGTAGCCGTCGATGTAGGCCGTCTCGTCGATCTCGCGCGGGATGCCGCTCATGAAGCCTTCCAGGATCCACACCGCCAGCGGCACGTTGAACACCAGGTGCGCCAGCGCCACGGCCAGGTGGGTGTCCATCAGGCCCACGGTGGTGTAGAGCTGGAAGAAGGGCAGCAAGAACACCGCGGGCGGCGTCATGCGGTTGGTCAGCAGCCAAAAGAAGACGTGCTTGTCGCCCAGGAAGCTGAAGCGGCTGAAGGCATAGGCCGCCGGCAGCGCCACGGTGATGCTGATCACCGTGTTGATGGCCACGTAGATCAGGCTGTTGATGTAGCCCGAGTACCAGCTCTCGTCGGTGAAGATGGTCTTGTAGTTATCCCAGGTGAAATCCTGCGGCCACAGGCTGAAGCTGGACAGGATCTCCTGGTTGGTCTTGAAGGACATCATCGTCATCCAGTAGATCGGCAGGATGGCGAAGACGAGGTACAGCAGCAAGAACAGCGTGCGCTTCTGGAAGCCCTGCTTATTCACCGGTGTGCTCCTTGTCGGCGGTGCCCACGCGCTGCATCCAGTTGTAGAGGATGAAGCACAGCAGCAGGATGATGAAGAAGTAGATCAGCGAGAAGGCGGCGGCGGGGCCGAGGTCGAACTGGCCCACGGCCTTCTGGGTGAGGTACTGGCTGAGGAAGGTGGTGGCATTGCCCGGGCCGCCGCCGGTGAGCACGAAGGGCTCGGTGTAGATCATGAAGCTGTCCATGAAGCGCAGCAGCACCGCGATCATCAGCACCCCGCGCATCTTGGGCAGCTGGATGTAGCGGAACACCGCGAACTTGCTGGCGCCGTCGATGCGGGCGGCCTGGTAGTACGCATCGGGGATGCTGCGCAGGCCGGCGTAGCACAGCAGCGCCACCAGCGGCGTCCAGTGCCACACGTCCATCACCAGCACGGTGAGCCAGGCATGGGTGGCATTGCCGGTGTAGCTGTAATCGAAGCCCAGCTGTTCCAGCGTGTGGCCCAGCAGGCCGATGTCGGCACGGCCGTAGATCTGCCAGATGGTGCCCACCACGTTCCAGGGAATCAGCAGCGACAGCGCCACCAGCACCAGCACGGCCGACGACTTCCAGCCCTGGGCCGGCATGGCCAGCGCCAGCAGGATGCCCAGCGGAATTTCCACCGCCAGCACCGACAGCGAATAGATGATCTGCCGCAGCAGCGCGCCGTGCAGCTCTTCGTCGCGCATCACGCTGGCGAACCATTCGGTGCCGACGAACACCCGCCGCTCGGGGCTGATGATGTCCTGCACCGAGTAGTTCACCACCGTCATCAGCGGCAGGATGGCCGAGAAGGCCACGCAGATGAAGACGGGCAGCACCAGCAGCCACGCCTTCTGGTTGACCGGCTTGATCGCGCTCATGCCACCAGTTCCTCGTTTTTGTAGAAGCAGGTGTGCGGGCCCACCAGGGCCAGCCACACCGTGCCGCCTTCACCGGGCACCGGGGTGCCAGGAGCCAGGCGGGCCTTGATCAGCACCTCGCCCAGGCGGGCGGTGAGCAGCAGATAGGTGCCCACGTCCTGCACGCGGGTGACGGTGGCCGGCAGCGCACCAGCGTCGCCTTCACGGGCCAGCTCGACGTACTCGGGCCGCACGCCGAGCTTGAGGTCGCCGCCCTGCGTCAATGTCGCCGAGGCGGCCAGCGCGGGCACGCCCGGCATGGCCTGGCCGGCCACGCTGAGCTGGCGGCCGTCCCACTGCGCGGGCAGGAAGTTCATGCCCGGCGAGCCGATGAAGTGGCCGACGAAGGTGTGCGTGGGCCGCTCGAACAGATCGGACGCACTGCCCACCTGCACCGCGCGGCCGCGGGTCATCACCACCACCTGGTCGGCGAAGGTCAGCGCTTCCACCTGGTCGTGGGTGACGTAGATCAGCGTGAGCTTGAGCTCATGGTGGATCTGCTTGAGCTTGCGCCGCAGCTGCCACTTCAGGTGCGGGTCGATCACGGTCAACGGCTCGTCGAACAGCACGGCGCTGACGTCTTCGCGCACCAGGCCGCGGCCCAGCGAGATCTTCTGCTTGGCATCGGCCGCCAGGCCCGAGGCGCGCATGTCGAGCTGGCCGCTCATCTCCAGCATCTCGGCGATGCGGCCCACGCGTTCCTTGATGCGGGCCGGTGCCACGCCGCGGTTTTTCAGCGGAAAGGCCAGGTTCTCGCCGACGGTCATGGTGTCGTAGATCACCGGGAACTGGAACACCTGGGCGATGTTGCGTTCCTGCGGCGAGGCGCGGGTGACGTCGCGGTCGTCGAACTTCACGGTGCCGTGCGAAGGCTGCACCAGACCCGAGATGATGTTGAGCATGGTGGTCTTGCCGCAGCCCGAAGGGCCGAGCAGCGCATAGGCGCCGCCATCCACGAAGCTCATCTTCAGCGGCAGCAGCGCGTAGTCGCTGTCCTGCTGCGGGTCGGGGCGGTACGAGTGCGCCAGGTCGAGGTCGATGCGTGCCATGTCAGTTGCGTCCGGCCGGGGCCACCAGCAAGTCGCCCGCGGCATCGAACACGTAGGCCTGCGCGGGGTCGAGGTAGAGGGTGACGTTGCTGCCCAGGTCGAGCACATGCACGCCAGTGAGCTGGGCCACCACTTCGCCCACGGCGGTGTGCACATGCACGAAGGTGTCGGAGCCGCTGATCTCGGCCAGCTCCACCTGGCCGGGCAGCGTCAGGTCGCCGGGGCGGCCGGTGACGCGGAAGGCCGGCGCCCGCACGCCCACGGTCAGGCTACTGGCGCGGGCGTCGTTGGCCAGCGCCACCGGCAGCACCGGGCCGCCGGCCAGCTGCACGCCGCCGGCGGTGTGGCTGGCGGGCAGCAGGTTCATCGGCGGGTCGCTGAAGGCCCGCGCCACGCGGATGGATCGCGGCCGGTGGAACACTTCGGAGGTGGGGCCGTACTGCAGCAGCTCGCCCGCATCCATCACCGCGGTGTAGCCGCCCAGCAGCAGGGCTTCGGTGGGCTCGGTGGTGGCGTAGACCACGGTGGATTCGCCGCCCGCAAACAGGGCCACCAGTTCTTCGCGCAGCTCTTCGCGCAGCTTGTAGTCGAGGTTGACCAGCGGCTCGTCCAGCAGCAGCAACGGCGCGCCCTTGGCCAGCGCACGCGCCATGGCCACGCGCTGCTGCTGGCCGCCCGACAGCTCGGCCGGCAGCCTCTTCAGGAAGGGGTCGATGTGCAGCCGTTCGGCCAGCGCCTGCACCTGGTGGTCGATGGCGGCGCGGTCGAGGCCGCCGCGCAGCTTCAACGGCGAGGCGATGTTGTCGGCCACCGTCATCGACGGATAGTTGATGAACTGCTGGTACACCATGGCCACGTTGCGGTCGCGCACCGGCACGCCGGTGACGTCGCGGCCGTCGACCCTCACCTGGCCGTGCGAAGGCGTGTCCAGCCCCGCCATCAGCCGCATCAGCGAGGTCTTGCCGGCCTGTGTTGCGCCCAGCAACACCGTCACGGCATTGGGCTGCAGCCGCAGGTCGATCGGGTACAGGTGGTGCGCCGCCCCCACCTGCTTGTCGACGCGTTCGAGCGTGAGTTCCATCGTTTACTTCTTGGTGGCCATTTCAGGCGGCAGGCCCGCCATGGTCTGGTCGGCGGGGGTGGTTTCGCCGGGAAATTGCGCCGCCCACCAGGCGGCGACGGCCGCGCGCTGGGCTTCGGTCAAGTGCAGGCCCAGCTTGGTGCGGCGCCACAGGGCGTCGTCGGCGCTGCGGGCCCATTCATGCGCGTGGAGGTAGCGCAGCTCGGCCTCGTACAGACAGGGCGCCACCTCGGTGCCCAGCGACGCCAGGCCGCTGGCATCGGCGGGCAGGAACAGCGCCACGCGGCTGCCATAGCTGCGCGCCCAGCGCTGGCGCAGCGGCTGCGGCAGCCAGGGGTGGCTGCGGGCCAGCGCGGCCTCGAAGCGGGGAATCGCGTCGGGCCGGGCCACCGGCGCCGCGGCGTCGCGGCGGCGGGCCGCGGCGGGGGCCGACAGGGAACTGGCCACGTCGGGCCAGGCCGCGATGTCGCCACCGGGCATCACCGCACCGGCGGTCCAGGCGCCTTGCGCCAGGCCCAGCGGCGCCTGCAGCAGATCGGCGGCCTCTTCGGCCAGCTTGCGGAAGGTGGTGATCTTGCCGCCCCACACGCTGAGCAACGGCGCGGCGGTGGTGTCCAGGTCCAGCAGGTAGTCGCGCGTCACGGCCGAGGCGTCGCTGGATTCGTCGTCCAGCAGCGGCCGCACGCCGCTGTAGGTCCACACCACGTCGGCCGGCGTCACCGGCTTGGCGAAGTAGCGGCTGGCCTGTTCGCACAGGTAATCGATCTCCGATTGGTCGATGCGCGCCGTGCCGATGGGGCCGTGGTGCTCGACGTCGGTGGTGCCGATCAGCGTGAAGTCGTCTTCGTAGGGGATCGCAAAGATGATGCGCTTGTCGGGGTTCTGGAAGATGTAGGCATGGTCGTGCTCGAACATCTTCTTGACGACGATGTGCGAGCCCTTGATGAGCCGCAGGCTCTTGCTGCCCTGCAAGTGCGCCTGCTGCTTGAGGAACTGCGCCGTCCACGGGCCGGCGGCATTGACCAGCGCACGCGCCTGCACCGGCTGCAGCGTGCCGTCAGCATGGCGCAGCGTGGCGCTCCAGCCCTGCGGGCTGCGCTCGGCCTGGGTGCAGCTGGTGCGGGTGTAGATGGTGGCGCCGTGCTGCTGAGCATCGAGCACGTTCAGCAGCACCAGGCGCGCATCGTCCACCCAGCCGTCGGAGTAGACGAAGCCTTTCGTGAAGCCGGGCTTGAGCGGCCGGCCGGCCGCATGGGTGCGCAGGTCCACGGTCTTGCTGCCGGGCAGCACCTCGCGCTTGGCCAGGTGGTCGTACAGGAACAGGCCGGCGCGGATCATCCAGGCCGGGCGCAGGAAGTTGGCCTTGGGGTCGTGCGGCATCACGAAGCGCAGCGGCCACATGATGTGCGGCGCGGCCTTGATCAGCACCTCGCGCTCGGCCAGCGCCTTGCGCACCAGCGAGAACTCGTAGTACTCCAGGTAGCGCAGCCCGCCGTGGATGAGCTTGGTGGACGACGAGGAGGTGTGCTGGGCCAGGTCGTGCTGCTCGCACAGCACCACCTTGGCACCGCGGCCCGCCAGGTCGCGTGCGATGCCGGCGCCATTGATGCCGCCGCCGACGACGAGCACGTCGCAGGTCAGGGGCTGGTCGCTGGGGGGCAGCGGGTTCAAGGGCATGTCTCCTGGTCAGCACGCCGACCAGGGCCGACGTTCGTTTGAAGTTCGTTTCGCGTTCGTTATCGCGCTTCTTTTTTCGTTTTAGCGGTTTCGCGAGCGGCTGACAAGTAGGCAAACCGCCGGGGAGTCAGCCGCGCGGTTTGCGCCTACCCTCCCTGCCGTGGCCCATTCGCTGACCCCCAATCCGCGCCAGGAAGGCATGCTGACGCTGGTGAAGACGCGTGGTTCGGTCTCGGTCGAAACGCTGGCCGAGCACTTCGGCGTGACACTGCAGACCGCCCGCCGCGATGTTCGTTTGCTGTCCGATGCGGGCCTGCTGGCGCGCTTTCACGGCGGCGCGCGCGTGCCCAGTTCCACCACCGAGAACATCGCCTACCGCCAGCGCCAGCTGCTCAACGACGAGGCCAAGCGCCGCATTGCCCGCGCCGCCGCGCAGGCCCTGCCCGACGGCTGTTCGCTCATCCTCAACATCGGCACCACCACCGAGGCCATTGCGCATGAGCTGCTGCAGCGCAAGGGCCTGCGCGTGATCACCAACAACCTGAACGTGGCGGCCATCCTGTCCGACAACCCGGATTGCGAAGTGATCGTGGCCGGCGGCGTGGTGCGCGGGCGCGACCGCGGCATCGTGGGCGAGGCCACGGTGGACTTCATCCGCCAGTTCAAGGTGGACGTGGGGCTGATCGGCATCTCGGCCATCGAGAACGACGGCACCCTGCGCGACTACGACTACCGCGAGGTGAAGGTGGCGCGCGCCATCCTCGAACACTCGCGCGAGGTGTGGCTGGCCGCCGACCACAGCAAGTTCAACCGGCCCGCGATGGTGGAGCTGGGCCGGCTGGAACAAGTGGACCGCCTGTTCACCGACCAGCCGCCGCCGGCCCCTTTCGCGCACCTGCTGGCCGAGGCCGGCGTGCAGTGCGTGGTGGCGGGCGAAGGCACCGAAGACTCAGGAGACCGACCATGACCGCCCGCTACCTGCTGGCACTCGACCAGGGCACGTCCAGCTCGCGCAGCATCGTGTTCGACCACCGCGGCACCGTGGTGGCCATGGCGCAGCGCGAGTTCCGCCAGATCTACCCGCAGCCCGGCTGGGTGGAGCATGACCCGACCGAGATCTGGACCTCGCAGCTGGCCACCGCACGCGAAGCGCTGGCCGCCGCGCGGCTGAGCACCAAAGACCTGGCCGGCATCGGCATCACCAACCAGCGCGAGACCACGCTGCTGTGGAACCGCCGCACCGGCGAGCCCATCCA
>CAKZXL010000574.1 GCA_937883885.1 uncultured Aquincola sp.
CAGCGACTTCGTTCGCATCGAATTCTCCAGGTTGCAATGAACAACAAAGCGGAAGAATTCGGCGAGGCGTCAGTCGCTAGGGGGCAACCTCAATGGATGTGACAGTCCCTCGCCGAATCAGGCGGCGAGGAACCATTTGGGACGTTCGATCCGGCCGGGGCGACCGGAATCCAGAAGAAGAAGCGTGGTCAGAGCCAGGACGGAGGACTGGATCGCAGCAACCGAAGCGGTCTGACTGGCACAGGGTTGCACGCAACCAAGGTGGCAAAACGCACAGTCCAGATCATCTGCGAGCACCGAGGCCTTCTTGGCCGCGGAACCTGAATCGGACTCGGCACTCGCCTGGTGTTGATGGCTGTGGTGCCCGAAGTGCCCTGAACTCGGAGCCTTCTCGTGGCCGCAGTAGGTCGCTGCCGCGCCCCAGGCAAACTGGAGCGGCAGAACAGCCAGCAGAAAGAGGAGCACCAAGCGACGCACAAGCGGAGTTTAGCGGACTCGGACGAAACGCTGCTTGCCGAGCCCCATCGCGGACATTCCCGTGGAAGTCAAGTGCCCGCGTGGCGCGACATGTTGCCGATTCAGGTGGGACGACGTCCCATCTGCTTTGCCGGATCTCGCGGGACCGGCTCCCAGGAGGGTGCTCACGCTGCCAATGCGGGTGCTGCGGTTCAAGGACGATTCGCTGGCGGACTGGGGCGAAGTGAACGGCCTGCTCGATGCCCACATCGAGCTGCGCGGCCGAGCGCGACCGGGAACCGCGTGCCCTCGAGGAGCAACTGCGCAGCCTCAGGGACGCGTGGTCGTCACCGCATGCGGCGGCCGATTGCGACATCCTGAAGCGCATCGACCAAGCGGGGGCGCACGTCGCGGCCCAGGGCAGGCGCAAGCATGTGCGCGGTGCGCACTGTGAGCCTGACCGGGCAGGCGTCGAGGGGCGCCGCTGCCGCGGCAAGGGTCGGAACCGGCCGACCTGCGGCGGGCGAGCATCCGAACAAGAAGGTAGGCGCGTTCGTCGACGACCGTGCCGGCGCGGTCGCGACGTTGGCCGAGAGATCCGCTAGGCGTGACGCTCCCCGGAGCCGGGCCCGCTCTCGACCTTCATCTTCTCCCGCAGGGTCTTGCTGCTGATGCCGAGCACCCCCGAGGTCTTGATGACGCTGCCCCCTGTGCGCTCCAGCGCGCTGTGGGTGTGCCGACGTCCTGCCTCCTCGACCATCGCGTGCAGTGGCGCGAACGCGCCCGACGTGCCATCGGCAGGCGCAGTGCCGCGCTGCGTAACCGGGGCATCGGGCACGTCCAGGATGCCCGCTTCGCTGAGCACCACCGCTCTTTCCAGGAAGAATCTCAGCTCTCGGGCGTTGTCTTTCCAAGTCCGGGCCATCACGTCGCGCATGAACGCTTCCGACACGCGCCGCGGGCCGGCCCTGCTCGATAGCGATCCGCTGCAGCATGCGCTCGGTCAGCCAGCGGATGTCTTCCGGCCGTTCGCGCAGCGGCGGCAGACCGATTCGGATGACGGCGAGCCGGTAGAACAGGTCTTCGCGGAAGGTGCCGGCCGCCATGTCGGCGTGCAGATCGCGGTTCGTCGCCGCGATGATGCGGAAGTCGCTGCGGGTCACCTTCTCCGAGCCCAGGCGGAAGAAGCTGCGCTCCTGTGGCGCGCGCAGGAGCTTGGCCTGCATGCGGGCCGGCAGTTCGCCGACCTCGTCGAGGAAGAGCGTGCCGCCGTCCGCGCGCTCCAAGTAGCCGCGGTGCATGCGCGCTGCCCCGGTGAAGGTCTTCTTGTAGCCGAAGAACTCGGCCTCGACCGCCGCATCGTGGGCCGTGCGTTCGATGATGCCGATCGTGCTGCGGCACTTGCTGCAGCACGACCCTAGAACCTTGGTCTGCATGACGCGTCCTTTGTGACCACTGTGCGCTGGCGCGCCTGCGGCACGTTGACTTCGATCCTGCGCCAGGCGATAACCTCATCGGTGCGGTCTATCCATCCTGCGGGCGGGTTCAACCCCGCGCGCCGGCCTCGTACCAACCCTTGCTCCGGTTCACGACGCGCACCACCAGCAGCATCACCGGCACCTCGATCAGCACGCCCACCACCGTGGAGAGCGCGGCACCCGACTCGAAGCCGAACAGGCTGATCGCCGCGGCCACCGCCAGCTCGAAGAAGTTGCTGGCGCCGATCAGGGCCGAGGGGCAGGCCACGCTGTGTGATTCGCCGAGCCGGCGGTTCAGCCAGTAGGCCAGGCCTGAGTTGAACAGCACCTGGATCAGGATCGGCACCGCGAGCATGGCGATCACCAGAGGCTGCATCAGGATCGCCTCGCCCTGTAAGCCGAACAGCAGCACCAGCGTGGCGAGCAGGGCGGTGATGGACCACGGCCCGATCTTCGCGAGCGTTGCGTCAAACGCCGCCTGCCCCTTGGCCAGCAGCGCCTTGCGCCACAGCTGCGCGATCAACACCGGGATGACGATGTACAGGACGACCGACGTGATCAGCGTGTCCCAGGGCACGGTGATCGACGACAGGCCGAGCAGCAGCGCGACGATGGGCGCGAAGGCGAACACCATGATGGTGTCGTTCAGCGCCACCTGGCTGAGCGTGAAGAGTGGGTGGCCGCCCGTGAGCCGGCTCCACACGAAGACCATCGCCGTGCACGGCGCCGCGGCCAGCAGGATCAGTCCGGCGATGTAGCTGTCGGCCTGGCCCGCCGGCAGGTAGGGTGCGAACACGTGGCGGATGAAGATCCAGCCCAGCAGCGCCATCGAGAAGGGCTTGACGGCCCAGTTGACGAACAGCGTCACGCCGATGCCGCGCCAGTGCTGCTTCACCTGGCTCAAGGCGCCGAAGTCGACCTTCAGCAGCATCGGGATGATCATCACCCAGATCAGCAGACCCACCGGCAGGTTGACCTTGGCGATCTCCATCTTGCCGATGGCCTGGACCGGCCCGGGCAGCAGTTGGCCGAGGGCGATGCCCACGACGATGCACAGGAAGACCCAGACGGTCAGGTAGCGCTCGAAGACGCTCATCGGTGCCGGCGCGGCCAGCCCGGCGGGCAGAGCGGCGGTGGACATGGTTCAGCGCGTCCCGATGTCCTTGATTTCTCGCTGGATGGCCATCTTGTCCAGCGACGCGAAGGGCAGAGCCAGCATCAGCTCGATGCGGCGCTTGAGCACGATCGCCGTGTCCCAGAAGACCTTGGCCTTTTGCTCGTCAGTGCCCTCGAAGGCGGCCGGATCGGCCACGCCCCAGTGCGCCGTCATCGGCTGGCCGGGCCAGACCGGGCAGACCTCGCCGGCCGCCTTGTCGCAGACCGTGAACACGAAGTCGAGCTCGGGCGCGCCGGGCCGCGCGAACTCGTCCCAGTCCTTGCTGCGAAAGCCATCGGTCGGGATATGCATTTCCGACAGTGTCCTCAGCGCGAACGGGTTGACCGACGTGCCCGGGTGGCTGCCCGCCGAGAAGGCCTGGAAGCGACCGCGGCCCAGGCTGTTGAGGATGCCCTCGGCCATGATCGATCGCGCCGAGTTGTGCGTGCAGACGAAGAGCACGTTATAGACCTTGTCGCTCATGAAGCGTCTCCGGAAATTAGGTGGTTCGGTTCAGCAGGTGGTGCATGCCGTGTCGGCCGCCACGGGCGCCGCGTCGCATGTGACGGCTTGGCAGCAGTGCGCCGACAGGTAGGCGAGCAACTCGTTCATGGTGTCGATGCTCGGCCGGTAGATGAGGTGCCGGCCGTCACGCTCCTGCGTTAGCAGGCCGGCATGCAGCAACTCCTTGACGTGGAAGGACACGGTCGAGGGCGGGACGGCCAGTTCGCTCGCAATGGCGCCCGGTGTCATGCCGGCGGGACCCACGCCGACCACGGCGCGATAGATGCGCAGGCGCACGTCCTGCGCCAGTGCACCAAGTGCCCGCACGGCGGCCTTCTCGTCCATCATGGTCAGGTCCCCTGGTGTGTCGCGGCTGTGGCGGGTGCCTGGACCTTCGTGTCCAGGCCCGCGCCCTTGACCTCGGGACCATCGAGCGCCGGCTGCTTGGCGTCCTGCAGGCGAGTCGGCAGCGCCAGCGTGACCAGCCAGCAGGTCACGAGCAGCGCCGCCGATCCGGCCAGCGACCAGGCCAGCCCGCCCCACTGGTAGAGCAGGCCCGATAACAGGGTGCCGAAGAAGCGGCCCAGGGCGTTGGCGGCGTAGTAGAAGCCCACGTCCTCGGCGGCCTTCTCCGAACCGGCATAGGCCAGGACCAGGTAGGAGTGCACCGAGGAGTTCACCGCGAAGGCGAAGCCGAACACGGCGAGCCCTGCGACGACGACCCACTCGAGGTTCGGCACCTTCGCCAGCACCAGGCCGGCCAGGACGATGGGCACCAGCGCGAGCAAGGCCGACCACAGGCGGGCGGCCGGCACTTCGGCGCTGAGGCCATCGTCGCTGCGCCGGACGAGGGCCGGGGCGGCCGCCTGCACCACGCCGTAGCCGATGGTCCACAGCGCCACGAAGCCGCTGACCATCGTGAACGTCCAACCCGAGGCATACAGGAACACCGGCACGCCGACCACGAACCACACGTCGCGCGCGCCGAAGAGTGCCACCCGTGCGGCCGCGAGCAGGTTGATGCCGCGATTCTTGGCGAACAACTCCTTCGCCGACTTCGAGGCCTTGCTCTTGCCCATCAGCGGCGGCACGAAGCTGACGACGCCGATGAAGACGATCGCCAGCAGACCGGCCATGATCCACAACGCGGCCTGGAAGCCGACGGCCTGCAGCAGCAGCCCGCCGAGGAAGAAGCCCACGCCCTTCATCGCGTTCTTGCTGCCGGTGAAGAAGGCCACCCACTTGAACAGCTGGCCCGAGGCGTCGCCCGCCGTCGCCTTGATGGCGGACTTGCTGGCGGTCTTGGTCAGGTCCTTGGCGACGCCGCAGATGCCTTGCGCAGCGACGACCCAGGCGACCGACAGCGCGACCGACCAGGTCGGCGACAGCGCGGACATCAGCAGGAAGCCGGTGATCTCGGTGAACAGGCCTACCGTCAGCATGCGCTTGATGCCGTAGCGCGTGGCCAGCCAGCCGCCGATCAGGTTGGCCACCACGCCCATGGCCTCGTAGAGCAGGAACAGGAAGGCCAACGTGAAGGGCGAATAGCCGAGCCGGTAGAAGTGCAGCAGCACCAGCATGCGCAGCGCGCCGTCGCTGAGGGTGAAGCCCCAGTAGGCGGCGGTGACGATCGCGTAGTTGCGGGTGCCCTGGTTCATGGCTGCCTCAGATGCCTTGGCGCTGCATGTGGCAGGCGAGGTCGACCATGCGGCAGGCATAGCCCATCTCGTTGTCGTACCAGGCGTAGACCTTCAGCAGGGTGCCGTCGGTCACCATCGTCGAGGGTGCGTCGACGATCGAGCTGCGCGTGTCGCGCGCGTAGTCGGCGCTGACGAGCGGGCGCTCCTCGTAGCCGAGGATGCCGGCCAGCGTCCCTTTAGCTGCTTGCGCGAACAAGGTGTTCACCTCGGCCGGCGTGGTCTCGCGCTTGAGCTCGAACACGCAGTCCGTCAGCGAGGCATTGAGCACCGGCGCGCGCACGGCGTGGCCGTTGAGCTTGCCCTTGAGCTCGGGGTAGATCAACGCGATGGCGGTGGCACTGCCTGTCGTCGTCGGTGCCAGGCTGAGCATCGCGCTGCGCGCGCGGCGCAGGTCCTTGTGCGGCAGGGTGCGTGCAGCCGCGTGGAGTGCAGCGGTCGCGTTCGTGCATCCATGGCCACCTCAGTTTCGTTCCGGGTTGCGCAACAGGCGCAGGCCGTTGAAGACCACCA
>CAKZXL010000575.1 GCA_937883885.1 uncultured Aquincola sp.
ACGAGGCACTTCGAGTGCGTGTATGCGATTGGGCGCCGACCAGCAGAACCCATCAGGGACAGCGAGCTCGTCTCGCATCAGAAGTCCGAATGTACGGGTGCAATCTTTTCTTCGTGCAGAAGTGAGCTGGAAGCTTGGCAAGCCCGGGGGCGTCCATGTACGTCCGGCGAACCCGTCTTGACGACGGGTTCGGAGCTCAGGCCGAGGTGATTGGCTGCCAGTGATGCGGCAGCAGTTCGGTGATCCGGCTAGCCGGTTGTGTTGGCAGCCGCTCGAGCACGTCACGCATGTAGGCGTACGGTTCGAGCCCGTTGAGCTTGGCCGAATGGACCAGGCTCATGACCGCAGCAGCACGCTTGCCGGCGCGCAGTGATCCGGCGAACAGCCAGTTTTGCCGTCCTATCGCAATGGGCCGGATGCGGTTCTCCACCCAGTTGTTGTCGATGGGCAGATCACCGTCATCCAGGAAGCGCGTCAGCGCCACCCAGCGGTTCAGGCTGTAGATGCTATGTGGGTCGGAAGGCGTACAACAGCGCCTTGACCTTGTCGAAGGAGCCCGCCATGTCTACGACGCAAGCAACCCAACGGTCCAAGGAACCGGCCAAGCAAGGCGACCTGTTCATCAGTTTTGAGTTGTCGGACAAGAGCTGGAAGTTGACCGCCGGCGACGGTGGCACCTCCGTCAGCCGTCATACGGTAGCAGCAGGCGACCAGGCAGGTGTCGCTGATGCGATCGTTCGTGCCGGCAAGCGGTTGCGGACGAGCTCGCGCGCCAGGGTGCACAGCTGCTACGAAGCAGGGCGCGACGGCTGGTGGCTACACCGATGGCTGGGCGAGCTTGGGGTCGACAACATCGTCGTTGACGCAGCCAGCATCGAGGTCAACCGACGCGCCCGGCGCGCCAAGACAGACAGGCTCGATGGCGACAAGCTGCTGACGATGCTTGTCCGGCACCACCGGGGCGAACATGTGTGGTCGGTGGTGCGTGAGCCAACTCCCCGCCAAGAGGACGAGCGGCGAGAGCATCGTGAATTCGAGCGATTGACTCACGAGCGCACGTCACACACCAATCGCATCGGAGCGCTGCTGGTGTTGCACAACCTGCGTCCGAACGTACGCATTGGCGGGCGCGACTGGAGCAACTGGTGGTCGGCCCATTGTGAAGCGCTTGGGCAGAAGCTGCGTGCAGAGATTGAGCGCGAACTGGCGCGCCTCGAGCTGGTCAAGCAACAGGTTCGCCAGATCGAGGCAACGCGCAGGGCAGAGGTTCATGATGGCCGACAACCCACCGTCGCACGGCTCATGCAGCTTGTCGGCGTCGGCGAGAGAGGTGCTTGCGTTCTGGCGCACGAGATCTTCGGTTGGCGTCACTTCAGTAATCGGCGTGAGCTTGCTGGGTGTCTTGGTGTGGCACCGACGCCGTACGCCAGCGGTGACAGCCATATCGAACAGGGCATCAGCAAGGCTGGCTGAACCGCCCCGGGTATCGCGGAGGCCCGTTGGTTTAAGTCAGACAGTCGCGGCCTGACCAGCGCGTTGTCGATGGTAGTTGGCCTCGAACTCGGCCGGCGGGATGTAGCCCATGGGCTCCATCAGTCGATGGTGGTTGAACCAAGCCACCCATTCCAGCGTCGCCAGTTCCACCGCTTGCTTGGTCTTCCAAGGCCCGCGCCGGTGGATGACCTCGGCCTTGTAGAGCCCGTTGATGGTCTCGGCCAGGGCGTTGTCGTAGCTGTCGCCCTTGGACCCCACTGAGGGCTCAATGCCGGCCTCGGCCAAGCGCTCGCTGTAGCGGATGGACAGGTACTGGGCGAATTCAATCGGTCATCGCAACACCATCACACCAAGGAGTTGAGATGGGAAAAGCGAAGCATGGACGTTGCAAGCGTGGAGTTCGCTCAGCGCTCGGCTCGATAGGTAGGCCCGGTGTTGGCACCAAGGAAGTCCGGCAGCGATTTTGGCGTGAGATCGCGGTTGGCCTGTCCAGCGAGAAGGCTGCTGAGCTTGCTGGCGTCTCACCTGCCGTCGGCGCGCGATTGTTCAGGCAAGGTGGCGGGATGTCCGATGTCTGCCTTGACGTGCCTTCCGATCGATTCCTCAGCCTCGCCGAGCGCGAGGACATTGCCTTGCTGCGAGCGCAAGGTCACGGCGTCCGAGAGATTGCCCGGCGCACTGGTCGCCACGCGTCCACGATTTCACGCGAATTGCGTCGCAACGCAGCCACGCGCAGCGGGTATGTCGAGTACCGGGCGACGGTGGCGCATTGGCATGCGCAGCGCCGCGCCAGGCGTCCCCGCACCGCCAAGCTGGCGGCCGACTCGCGCCTCAGGGCATATGTACAAGAGCGCCTCGAAGGCGCAGTCACCTCGGCCGACGGCCAACGCATCGGGCCCCATGTTGTTTGGTCGGGGCGACGTCATGGACCGCGTCAGGATCGCCATTGGTCTCTCGCCTAGAGCCCGCAGCAAATCGCCAATCGTCTGCTCATCGACTACCCCGATGACCCGAGCATGCGGATCTCGCACGAGGCGATCTACCAAGCGCTATACATCAAAGACCGTGGTGGCCTGCGGCGGGAACTCTGCACATCTCTCAGAAC
>CAKZXL010000576.1 GCA_937883885.1 uncultured Aquincola sp.
CGGACGAGGGGCGTATGCAGGCGTGGCTGGATGAGGACGACGCATTGGATGGTGGGACTGCCGGGCTCGGCATCGAGCAACTGGTCGGCCTTGGCGACGACTGGGGCGTGGTCACCAGCGTGATGCCGGCCCAGTGGGAGGCCAAGGCTGCGGAGTTGGGCGCGGTACGCCGGCAGTTGCGGGGCTTTAAGGATGTGTCCTCGATGCTGCGGGTGTTGCTGATCCACCTGGCCGACGGCTGCTCGCTGCGCGAGACGGCGGTGCGCGCGAGTGCTGGAGGGCTGGCGGCCGTCTCAGACGTTGCGCTGCTCAAGCGCTTGCGCAAGTGCGGTGGCTGGTTCGAATGGCTGGCCCGACAGCTGGCCGAACAGATGGGCGTGCCGCTGAGCGCCGATACCCAGCTTGCAGGGCGCCGCGTGCGGCTGATCGACGGCACCAGCGTGTGCGAGCCCGGGGCTACCGGCTCGACCTGGCGGCTGCACTACGCGCTGAACTTGGCCAGCCTGGCATGTGACGAGGTCCATGTGACCGAAGCCAGCGTGGGCGAGAGCCTGGCGCTGTTCGACGTGCGCAAGGGCGACATTTTGATGGCCGACCGAGGCTTTGCCCGCCGCCCGGGCATTCGCTGGGTGGTGCAGCAAGGCGCGGATGTCTTGCTGCGCATCAGCCTGGCCAGCGTGCCGCTGCGCCAGCGCGACGGTCAGCCGTTGAACCTGCTGGCCTTGCTCAGGCAGCTGTCGGTGGGTCAGTGCGGCCAGTGGCCGGCGAGCATCGCCGACGGCGACGATGCCATCGACGTGCGGGTGTGTGCGTATCGCAAGAGCGCCGCGCAAACAGCCGCCAGCGTCCATGCCATGCAGCTCGAAGCGCGCAAGAAGGGCCGAACCCCTGCGCCCGAGACCTTGGAGGCAGCCGGCTACGTCATTGTGCTGACCACGCTCAGCGAACTCTCGCCAGAGGCTGTGATGGAGTGCTATCGCATGCGCTGGCAGGTGGAGCTGGCCTTCAAGCGATTGAAGTCCCTGCTGCAACTGGGGCACCTCAAGAAGTTCGACAAAGAGGGGGCCCGCGCGTGGCTGCAGGGCAAGCTCTTCGTGGCGTGCCTGATTGAAAAGCTCGTCCTGACGGCCGAGCGTTTTTCCCCCTGGGGGTACTCCACCGCGCCCCAGGAGCAAACCCCGCCACCGGTCCCGCTGGCGTGAGTTCGCCTTCGTGCGCATGCTGCTGAGTCGAGCATGCAACCCCAACATCACCTTGTGCCAAGCGCTGCGGCAATGGTGGGACGTCGCCGCGGATCTTGCAGAACCTCCGCGTCGCCGCGCCTACCAACGCAGTGCCGGTCGCTGCTGAAATAAGGTTAGCGCGTATGCCCCCAAGGGGGCGCACCCGCCCTTGTATCTTCCCGAACCAGGCCCCCAGAGGTTTTTTCTCTGAAGGCTGACCGTGTCGCGGTCGCTGCGCCAAACCTGATCCGCCCTTGAGCTGTAGCTCGTCCCCAAGCATTTGGTCAACGCAGCGGCCCGTCTTGTCCAACCGTGTAGCCCGAACAGTTGCCAATCATGAGCATGCATCCGCAAGGTGGGGTAGCGAACGTGGTTCGTCGCATCAACGTCGGCATCGACGTGGCCAAGCAGCATCTGGATGTCTGCCTGGACACCGCGATGCGGCGCCTGGGCAACGACACCGCGGGACACGACGAGCTGATCGCGATGTGCCGCCAGGCCGACGTGGACCTGGTGGTGCTGGAGGCCAGCGGTGGCTACGAGCGCGCGCTGGTGCTGGCCTTGCAGCAGGCGGGCTTCAGCGTGGCGCGGGTCAATCCGCGCCAGGCGCGTGACTTCGCCAAATCGATGGGCGTGCTGGCCAAGACCGACCAGGTCGATGCCCGCGTGCTGCGCGACTTTGCCAACGTGCTGGCCGTGCACCAGGACCGCGCCACCTACATCACCGCCCCGCAGGAGCCGCAACGCGTCGAGCTGGCGGCGCTGGTGGCGCGCCGCAGGCAGCTGATGGACATGCGCGTGGCCGAGGCCAACCGGTTGCAACAGGCCACGGTACCCAAGACCGTGCGCAGCATCAAGAAGGTGCTGCGCCTGCTGGACCAGCAGATCCTGCAGCTGGACCAGGACACCGACGACCACCTGGACAGCCACTTCAAGCAGCAGCGCACCTTGCTCGACAGCGTCAAGGGCGTGGGGCCGGTGACGGTGATCACGCTGACGGCGATGCTGCCGGAGCTGGGCCAGCTGCATCGCCGTGCGATCGCCAAGCTGGTGGGCGTGGCGCCGCTGGCCAATGACTCGGGCACGCGCCAGGGCAAGCGGCGCACGTGGGGCGGCCGTGGCGACGTGCGCGCGGTGCTGTACATGGCCACCTTGTCGGCGGTGCGGCACAACCCGGCCATCCAGGCCTTCTACGCGCGCCTGGTGGCCGCCGGCAAGCCCAAGAAGGTGGCGCTGGTGGCCTGCATGCGCAAGCTGCTGACCGTGCTCAACGCCATGCTGCGCGACCAGGCCGCCTGGAGCGCCGTCAAGCACCTGCAGCCTGCGTCGGAGGCTTGACTTCGAACACAGTTGCTTGGGGCGGCCCGGCGGGCGGGTGGGGCGCCCGCAACGCGCCCTATCTGCTCGCCAACGCCATCTTTTGCCGGATCGCCGGCAGCACCGCCAGCGCCGCCTCGCGGCCGGCGGCGATGGCCTTGCGGCGCACGGTGAAGTCGGCGCTCGAGACGCCCACCAGCTTCGGGCGCACC
>CAKZXL010000577.1 GCA_937883885.1 uncultured Aquincola sp.
AAGCTCTCGACGACCTTGAGCTTGAGCCTTGTTTCGTACTTCCCCATGGGACCTCTTGAACTGTGTCCAACTTCTGGGGGTCAGTTCAAACGCGGGGCGGTTCACACCTCGCACAGCCTATGGGCCATGCGGTCGGCCAGGCCCGCGACCGGTCGTGGGGTCTTCGCTATCGCGCAAAGGTAACCACCGGTGCATACGCCTCTTGCGGGGATCGCCTCGTATGGGCCAATCAGGGTGCAATTTAGCGCCGGCGAGCTCGGCTCGCGCCGATGGCCAGGCACAGGACGCCAAGACTCATCATTGCGTAAGTCGATGGCTCCGGCACGGGAGAGACGCCATTGATGTAGTCGAATTTGGACTGGGAGGTGACCGTCAGATTACCAAGCTCGGTTCCATCAAGAAGCGCTGCGCCGGCGATGCCCAGAAACTTGAAAGTGCTCGTTGCTTCGCAGTTGAACCCGCTGTCGAACGATAGCCCAGTGCAGGATGTGTTGAGGGTTGCCGAGATATTTGTGAGCTTCCCCAGCTCCGTGGACATGACCTTGTACCCAGTGTATTTGTAGTTGGGATCGAAGTACCCCGATTTGAAGCCGTAGCTCGTGTAAGCGCTTTCATAGAAATAATTTGAACCCAGGTATAAGTTCAAAGACGACTGGGCATTCGTATTTGCAAGTGACGTAGAAGAAATTCCCGAGATTTCGTAGTGAATGAAGATGAGAGCAGTTTGCCCCGCATAACCGGCTGCGGAGAAGGTGATCTGGTCTTGGAAGTTGGCCGAGCTTGAGGCATTCAGCCTGTCAAAGGGAATTGAAGTCGACGAGACTGCTGCACTGGCGGTCAGCAGGGCAGGGGTGGCCACGCGCGCTGAGGCAGATGCGTTCTGACCTCGAAAAGCGAACGATTTGCTAGCAGTCACACCTTGTGGCGTGATGGGCGCAGGGGGCGGTAGGTAAGGGTAGGGGTATGTGGAGCAAGAGTCGTAGTAACAGCCAGCTGTCTTGCTGTCAGTAATCTGCGCGCTCTGAAAACCCGCTGACGCAGTAGCTGTAATGGTGTTCGCTTGGGCACCTACAGCCGCGAGAAGTGTGATGATGAGAAGTGGCTTAAACAACTTAATCCCTACGGTTGATCGTATCGGGATGTTAAATTGCGGCACTGATTCACGCTTGAATGAATATTCACACCCCCTTGATCAGGGGGTGGGGCATCCAGTGCAATTCCATTCCCCCTGGCCCCTGACGCTGTTCACAAGCTGTGCGACGCCACGTATATGTTCGTCTACACTGTGAGCACAAATCGACCAACGACGGTATTAAGTAGCACGGTCTGGTGGCGCAAGCTGTCTGCAGCCGCCGCGCTTTGCTCCACCAGCGCAGCGTTTTGCTGAGTGACGGTGTCGAGCAGAGAGATGGCCGAGCCGATTTCACCGATGCCAAGCGTTTGCTCCCGCGCCGCCCCCGAAATTTCGGCAATCAGCTCGCTGACGCTGTGAGCTTGCTCGACGATCGCGCTCATGCCGACGCCCGCTTCAGCAACCAGCTGAGTGCCCGACGTTACGCGGTCCGTGGACTGCGTAATCAGTGACCGGATCTCCTTAGCGGCCTCGGCCGACCGCTTAGCCAGCACACGCACCTCGCCAGCCACGACTGCGAAGCCCCGACCTTGCTCGCCTGCGCGAGCGGCCTCTACGGCGGCGTTCAAAGCCAGGATGTTGGTCTGGAAGGCGATGCCGTCGATCGTACCGATGATGTCGCCGATCTGGCGCGACGAGTGAGCGATCTCGCCGATGGTGTCCACGACCTTTGAAACCGCGCCGCCTCCAGCCTCGGCTGCGGCGGAGGCTTGGCGCGCATAGGAGTCTGCACGACTCGCTAAATCCGCCAAGTTGCGTACGGTACCGGTGATTTGCTCCATCGAAGAGGCCGTACGCTGGAGGTTGCTCGCCTGCTCTTCAGTGCGCTGGCTGAGGTCCTGATTGCCCGTGGAGATTTCTGTGGCGGCGGTCTCGATCGATGCTGCCGCCATGCTGACGTCGGTGACCGCTGCATGGATTTTGCCGATCGCCTCTTTGAGTGATTTGGCCACAGGGGATTTCACCGGCAGGTCGGCCAAGTCCAGGCAGACCACCGAACCGGAGGCGTCGATGCGTTGAATCAACGCCGACAGTTCGCAAGAGGCCACGGTCGCGCGTCGCAGCGCAGTTGCCAACACCAGCTCCACGGCCGTCTGTGCGCTCACATAGATGGCATGCATGGAGGTCTTGAGGAAGTCGGGTTCCGGGGTGCAGTACACACCCCAGCCAAGCGCCTGAAGACGGTCAAACAGCACATGGTGGACAGCGAAAAAGCCCGCCGTCAGCAAGACAGATCGCCAGTCGCGATACACGAGCACCAAGCCCAAAAGCACAAAAACGCCGAAATGGAATTCAAGCGTGCCTCGGCCAAGCTGGATGTGCAGAGCCACCATGGCCGCGTTGGCGCTGACAAGAAGCAGCTGGGACATGAGTGAGCCGCGCGCGACGGCAAATGCAACGGCGCCGATGGCCAGCAGGACCAGCGCGAGCCCCATGCCTAACGCTGGGCTGCCGAACGAGGATGCGATCGCCATCGCGGCAAGTGCGGATGCACTGAGCGTTGCCAGCATCACTCCATCGGCAAAACGGGGGACGAGTTGGCGCTCGCTGTAGACGGGGGTGACAGGGGATTCTTGACGGGAGTTGGTCATGCGCTTCCAGGATGAACAAACGAGGCCATTGGGACTTCGGCGCAGGTCTGACAACCTTGAGCAGACTCGCGTTTGTGCGATCAGCATGAGGGAGATATGCGAAGCTGTGGCTAAATCCACTGGCGAGCGGCGGTCCACGCTCAGATCTGACTAAAGACGTGAGTCCATCTGTCGATAAGGTAAAAAACGGTGGCACGTGTTCAGATGCAGAAGGTTTATCAGGCCGTCTTGGTTACCCACGCGGCTAGCGATCGCAGTTTGAGTCACTAAGGTCACCCTTTGCCTTGGATAAATATTCATGAAAATCTGGCCCATAACCACTCAGGACTCTAGTCAACGACTTGAATGGCTAGCGCGCCTTGAGATTCTTGACTCGTCGTGCAAGGCGCAGTTCGAAGAGGTGGTACTTACGGCTGCAGCCATCTGTCAAACGCCTATAGTCTTGGTGAGCCTGATCGATCGAAATCGGCAATGGTTCAAAGCGCAATTTGGGTTTGGTTCGCAGGAAACTGGACTCGATATGAGCATCTGCGCCAAAGCGATTGAACATGAGGGGGTGTTTGTGGTGACTAATGCCGAGGCGGATCCAAGGGTGAATTCAACTCCACTGGTCTATGGCCAGCCAAGCATTCAATTCTATGCAGGTGCGCCCCTGATAGTTGCAGACGGCACCGCGATTGGCATGGTATGCGTACTGGACACCAAGGTCCGCGAGGAGGGCGTCTCCCCCGTCCAAGACACCGCCCTGAAAGAACTTGCACGGCGGGTCATGTTCCTTTTGGAGCATCGGCCCCTACGCAGACCTGGACCCTGTCCGAAGTCAGCAGCTCAGCTGGCGGCGATGCTCTGTGGTTAATATCGATCAAGGATGTGGCGCCACGGACGACTTGGAAACTCAAAATAGGTGAGGGGAGAGGCAAGATGATTCGTAAGGCGGGAATCGTCGCCGGCGAATGGGCAGCTCTAGAAAGCGCCACTGCGAGTTTGCAGGATGAAGTGGAGCACATGGTCGATTCGCTGATTCGGCTAGCGCCGGTACCTGCGCTGCCAACCGCGGGTGCCGATGTGTTGCGTACGCGGCTACTGAGCGACCACCAGCGCCTGGCCTGTTATCTCACTTCCTTATTAGAAGATCTGGCCAAGCTTGCCGGTCTCGGCCTCGCTGGCGCCTCGCATTTGTTGGACCCTTGTGCTCAACTTTCGACGCCCGCAGTCCGCAGGCAACAGCGGCTGTGCGCAACACATGTGTTGGGGAGCTTGACGATGATCACCGACAGGGTGATGCAGGCTCGCGATCGCGTGAGCGAACGGATTACCCATTTGCAGTCAGTGGCTGACCCCGCCAGCTGCTCGAAAGATCCGGCCGATGAGCAGGCGTGGGAAAGTGCGCGGGCACAGGCGGCGCACCTGCTACAGGGGTTGCGGCTCGCATGAACGAGTGAAAAGGGCCGTCCAAGTAGGGCCGCCCGGTGTCCTGCACGTAGGTTGGCAGCCAGCACCGTGACATGGGGTGGGCAGCTTCTCGTACGTGCCGTTGATCCACGCGCCCAAGGCGCCCCGGATGGCACTCGCAGAGACTCGTGGAAGCGTCGATGCCGCTACTCCCAGACGGCACCATGATTGGGCATCCAAGCTGGTTTGGCCTGCGCCGGGGGCGCGCCGACCTGAACCCTTCGACGCAAACCACTGTACGACCGTTACGTTTGAGCTTCTCGTGTCGCAGCGTGGCGCATGCCAGAAGGGAAGGACGGGAGCGAGTGGCATGGCTGCGGCGGGACGCGACATGCGCTGACACTACTGTATACGTATACAGTATCATGACGATACCAACCACCCAATGGGGGCGTCATGCGACTGAAGGAGCACTGGATCTCAGCCCAGGCTGCGCACTTGCTGGCTACGACGCCGGGACTGTCCGAAGGGGACGCCGAGGCGTACGCAGCGGCGGCGTTGAGCGGAGACGGCGGCCGCAGGCACCCCTATGCGCAGGAGCTCCAGCATGTTGACCGATACCCCCCTCGCCGACGCCGAATGGACTATCCGGTTCTCAGCGCGACTTCACGCCCGCTGGTCGACCATCAGCCGCGCGCAGCGGGATGAGGCCGCGGCCGAGGTTGCCGCCAAGCCGCACATGCGCTGCCTGGAGCCAGAGGAGGCTGTCACCCTCTGGCTGCAGCCGATCGAGCCGGCCGACGTGCCTTTCTGACCTGTGCTGGTCCATGTGGTGCGGCTGCGCGCGGAAGGCCTGAAGCGCAGCCGCGACGAAGTGCTCGCTGACGAGCCGGCGCGAGGCGTTCTGCTGCTCAACCGGCCCCCCTGCTCGACCAACTACCGGAACCGGCTCTATGCCGGTTTGCTGGGCCCGGATGGCCGGTGGCTGCTGCCGGTGCTGGAGCCCGCCACGGTGCACCGGATCAGCGCCCGTGGGATGCTGATTCGCGGTACGGAGCGCATCCAGCTGGAGCGGTCCAAGGAGGTGCTCTTCGCGCAGGCTTGGTGGTGCCGGCCGGTGAGCGAGTGACGAGGTTGGCGGCGGGCTATCGTCAGGCGGAATTGGGGCGCAGCGCCTGCGTTCTCGGTCGCCGGCGACTATTTACCGATCGCGACGTGGAGGAGTTCGGCTACAAGCTCGCATGACCCAGCGAAGCCTGCTTGACGAACTGAGGGAGGCGTTGCAAGGCGTCAAGAAACAGAAGATCTCGACTGTCGAGATCGCGCGCCTTGAACGCTTCCTTGATGCGTGGGAGGCGGCGGCGTTGGACGGGCCTGATCAGGCTGCCGTGGAGCATGAGCGGGCCGTTGCGTTGGAACAGATGAAGCTCCATTGGAGCTTTCGTGAGCAGTCTGAGGCTCAGATGTTCACATCGGTCATCGAGGCTGGGCAGAGTGCCTTGAAGGCCTCAACCATCATCAACGGCGGCGCTGCGGCCGCCATCCTTGCCTTCATTGGAGGTCTGCTGAAAGTGAACGAAACCGGGCCCGCCATGGCATCCTGAACCGCCCCGCGTTTGAACTGACCCCCAGAAGTTGGACACAGTTCAAGAGGTCCCATGGGGAAGTACGAAACAAGGCTCAAGCTCAAGGTCGTCGAGAGCTTTCTGGCTGGGGACGGCGGTGCGAAGCTGCTTGCCCGGCGATGGTCAGTGCCGGAGGAGAAGGTCCGTACGTGGGTC
>CAKZXL010000578.1 GCA_937883885.1 uncultured Aquincola sp.
AGCATCCGCTGCGCGAGGGCGTGCGCGACAACACCAACCACTACGTCACCGGCCGCGACGGCGGGCGCGACATCGACCTGCGCCGCTTTGCGCTGCAGGGCATGCAGCTGCACGGCGCGCTGCAGGCGGTGGAGCCGCAGGCCGATGGCGACGTGCTGCTGCGCTTCAAGCCCGGCCTGGCCGAAGTGCTGGACCGCGCTGATGCCACCTACAACGGCATCAACGCCAGCATCGACGAGTACATCGAACGCAGGGGCCTGCAGGCCCCGCCGCCCAGCCGCTACGAACCCGTGTGGCAACCCGGCGAAGAGCCGCTGTCGCTCAGCCTGCAGCAGGCGGGCATCGGCAGCGTGGTGTGGTGCATCGGCTTTGCGCCCGACTTCGGCTGGCTGGACGCGCCGGTGTTCAACGGCCGCGGCCAGCCACAGCATGAGCGCGGCGTCACCGCGCTGCCGGGCCTGTACTTCCTGGGCCTACCCTGGCTGCACACCTGGGGCTCGGGCCGTTTCTCGGGCGTGGCGCGTGATGCGCAGTACCTGGCCGAGGTGATCGCTGGGGAACGCAGCGCTGCACCGGTGCCCAACGCCCCGGCGGCCGTGCCCGGGTAAGCTGCGTGCCCCCACGCATGCGCACGACCATGACCACCGTTCTGCACGAACAACGCAGTACCACGCTGCCCACCGCCCAGCCTGAAGGCGAGGCGCTGTGGCTCACCGCCGCCGACATCGAAGCCGCCACCGGCTGGCAATGGAAGCCCGAAGGCCTGTGCCAGGGCGACATCTGCCTGCCGGTGCCGCCCGCGCAGCGCGCCCAGTGGGTGCGGGAAGAAGCTGCCGAGCAGCCCGCCCGGCTGGACCTGGCCGCGTTATGGCGCCACAGCGGCCAGCCCGTGGTGCACGACGCCGCCGGCAGCACCTGGGTGCTGGGGGCTGGTGCGGACCAGCGGGCCGAAGCCCTGCAATCGCTGCAGGCGCCCGACTTCACGCTGCCCGACCTGCAGGGCCAGCCCCACAGCCTGAGCCAGTACCGGGGCAGCAAGCTGCTGCTGGTCACCTGGGCCAGCTGGTGCGGCTGCCGGCTCGACCTGGCACTGTGGCAATCCTTGGTCACCGAGCTGCAGGACACCAACTTCACCGTACTGGCCATCGCGCTGGACACGGCCGAAGCCGCCCGCCCCTGGATCGAGGCCGCTGCGCCCAGCTACCCCTGCTTGATCGATGCCGACCACCATGTGGCCGCCTTGTACGGCATCGTCAACGTGCCGCAGGCGGTGTGGATCGACGAAGCCGGCCGCATCGTGCGGCCGACCGAGACCGCCGGCTCCAGCGATGCCTTCCGCTCCATCGACCGCAGCACCGGCGCGCTGGCCCCTGAGCTGGCGCAGGCCAGCCAGCAGCGCAAGGCCGCCTACCTGGCCGCGGTGCGAGACTGGGCCCGCCAGGGCCCGGCCAGCGCGCATGCGTTGCCGGCGCCGCAGGCCGCGGCCCGCGTGCCCGCGCCCAGTGCGGCGCAGGCCGAGGCGCATGCCTGGTTCCTGCTGGGCCAGCAGCTGCTGCGCCAGGGCCAGTCTGCAGAAGCGCGCGCCGCGCTGGACCGTGCCAGCCAGCTGCACCCCGACTCTTGGGCCATCTGGCGCCAGCATGCACCGCGCGACGCCCGCGGCCTGGCCGTGGGCGAAGCCTTCTGGGCGCGGGTGGATGCGCTGGGCGACAAGCCTTACTACGCGTCGGCGCAGCTATAGCTATAGGCCATC
>CAKZXL010000579.1 GCA_937883885.1 uncultured Aquincola sp.
ATCTGCAGATGGTGCAGGGCCTGGCCCGGTCAGGCCGGCCCGCGATCGTGATTGCCGCCAGCGGCATGTGCAGCGGCGGGGGCATCGTCAACTACCTCAAGGCCATGCTGGGCGACCCTCGGCACGACGTGCTGTTCTGCGGCTATCAGGCCGCCGGCACGGCAGGACGCGCCATCCAGCAGTACGGGCCGAAGGGCGGCTGGGTGGAACTGGACGGCCAGCGCATCGACATCCGCGCGCAGGTACACACCCTGGCCGGGTACTCGGCTCACGCCGACCAGCAGGATCTGCTGCACTTTGTAGGTCGCATGAAGACGCCGCCGCGGGAGGTGAGGCTGGTACATGGGGACGAAGCGGCAAAACATGCCCTGGCGGCAGCTATTCGTACTCGGCATTCCGGGACTGCCGTGGTCATGCCTTGAGATGCCTGCAGCGCGCACGCCGTCCGTCTTCATGGCGGCGCAGGGACAGCCCGCTGGCACGTACGGATTGCGCCCCCACGCTGCCCGGCGTAGCGTGATGCACGTTGATCCAGCAGTCTCCGAGGGTGGAACATGGTCCATCTCAGAAAAATCGCCGCGGCCAGCGCCTTCTGCGGATGGGGATTCGGCGCGCACTTGGCGATAGCTGCGCCGGTGGACATCGCACCGCCTCCATTGGACGTCGGCGCAGGCGTCACTGGCATCGCGGTGCAGCGGCCCATCGGCCAGACGTTCATGGCGAACGGCGACGCCATCCATACAGTGGGACTGCTGTTGCTCAACCTGAACATGTCGTCCGAACTGCTGCAAGACCACCTCGTGACCCTGGATCTTTTTGAAGGCGTTGGGTTCGGGGGGCCGCTTCTGACCAGCAGGACGGTTGATGCCGACCAAATTCTCGGCCGGTTGCTTGGCGCGCAGGCCAGCGTTGATTTTGACTTGGGAGGATTTCCTGTAAAGGCGGGCCAAACCTATAGTTTCCAGCTCAGCGCCGAGACTACGCGATTCGGGACCGTCTGGTTCTCGGGGAATCCGTATGCAGACGGCCAAGCCATTTTGCAAGGGCAAAGCTTCTCAGATCCCGACCTGTATTTTCAAGTACGCGCAGTGCCAGAGCCTCACCCCAGCCTGCTATGGCTCATCGGGCTGCCGCTGGTGCTTTCTGCACAGTGCGTGCGGGCTCGCTTTCCACTGCGAACATGTGATTGCAGGAGCCAGCAGTCAAGCGCCGGATCGCCTCGCAGGAGAAGAATAGTTACTGCGTCGGACGCCTTCAGATGGGGCCTTGCAAGCACCCTGCTCACCCCCTCCGCGCGTCCCGCCTGCGGCAGAGGACCCACCCCAACATGCCCAAGCCAGCGACTGCCAGCGAGGCAGCCGAAGGCTCAGGCACGGGAGTAATTTCGGACTGGCCAGAAACCCACATGTCGAGTTGCAGCGTGCCTCTGCGGGTCGTGGTCGCGGAGGGGTTGAGGTAAGAGGCCCCGATGGTTCGGGCGAAGCTCTCGCTGGCTGAGCCACCAGGCACAGCAGTGATGGTGGAGTAGAGGGTTTCAGCGCCTCCGGTCGACGTAGTCGGGATCTCGGCGGGATCGCCGCCGAACGTCAAGCGTATTGATGCGGTGGCATGAGTGACTGCGGTAGAAGAGGGTGAGAGGTCCACCACACTGGTCGCTATCTGCGCGAAGGTGGTGAATACCACCACCGTGTTCGGAGTGAGAGTGAACGTGGTGAGGTCCTTGCGCAAGGGCAGCGTGGCCTCAGCGCGATAACGCGCAGAGCCCTGACCGCCGGGGGAAGCACTGCCCGACAGCGTGACCGACGTTCCCAACGCGGCTCCAGTTCCTGAAATGGCCGCAGACGCGGAGGCACCAGCAACGGAGCCCGAAACGTTGAGAGGCTCGAATTGATCAGCGCCTTGCCTTACCTCTCCCGACGACTTGCCGCTGACGCTGCTGTATGCATCGGCCGCAACCAGGCTGGACAAGCCAGTTTCAAATGTGATGCCAGGCGTGATCCCGTCACTCACATCCAGGTCGAACAATTGAATCTGGAGAGGTCCAACGCTCGCTGAAGCTGATGAGGTGGCCGCAGCAGGAAGAGCGACAGTGCCGAGCAGCGTCGCTGCAGCACAAATGGTGATGGTCCGCATGTGTCTGTCTCCTGGGGTGGGTGCCGATCTTTGGTCCCCCTTTCGGTCGTGCATCAGCCCCCTGACTTGGAGGTAATTTCGGAATGCCATTTGCCAAGGGGCTCTCGCTCCCTCACACCGTCAGATCGCTGAAAACGGCCACCACCAATTTGTAAGCGAATGAGTGATCCGTAAGCGCTCGCCCTTCGTCGGCGCTGCCAGCAGCTGCACTGGCCACGGCGTTGTCTGACAGACAGCGTGCGAAACGCCACGAGTCTGTATCCGTCCGCGGAACTTGTCGGCGCATAGCCCGGAAACGCGCGTCACCAGCGCTTACAGGTCCCCGCTACAGGCCCAAGGGACGTAGGACGAACACCCATGCATCGGGTAGCACCCACCGCCGAGGCAGGCGATGGAGCCGCTACTAGACGTGCCACGTCGGGTTCGACGGGTACGGCGCTCAACCTCTGATGCATCATGAAACATAGTCTTCGCTCCAAGCAGCACGCAGGCCTTCACCGCCACGGCCTGGCGATTGCGGCATCAACTCTTCTGTGCCTCCATCCCGGAATCTCTGGCGCGGCGACTGACAGCACCCTCACGATCCGCGCCCGTGCCGACCTCGCCGGCAACGTGGGACCGATCATCAAGGTGCGAGTCAACGGCGCGGTGGTTGCGACCACCGAGGTGCGGTCAACGGTGATGACGGACTATGTCTTCACCGTGCCCGAGGTGACCGCCGGGACCAAGGTGGACGTCTGGTTCACCAATGACGCCACGGTCAACGGGCAAGACCGTAACCTCTACGTCGCCTATCTGACGACCGGCTCCGGCTACGTCATTCCCAACACTGCTGGCTTTACCTACGACCGCGGACGTGACTCGGCCGCCTTCGACGGAATCGACGTGATACCTGGGCAAGGCGAGATCCTGTGGGGCGGCGCTCTGCGAATCACCTGGCCCCAGACCGCCGCGGTCGACACAACGCTTCCGAAAAAATACGCTGCATCCCGCTTTCTTCAGCAAGCCACGTTCGGGCCGACGCCCCAGGAGATCGACCGACTCTCGTCGATGAGCTACCAAAGCTGGATTGCCGAGCAAATGGCCATTCAGCCCAAGGCGGAGTTTGTGAACTTCGTGCAGTCCAAATTCAACCTGGGCAAGGACTATATTCCGCACGGTGTTCGCTACAACCCGACCTGGGTGACGCAGCAGTTTTGGGCGACGGCCGCAACCAGCCCTGACCAGCTGCGCAAGCGCACGGCCTTCGCGCTGCATCAGATCTTCATGATCTCGCAGACCGACTCCAACCTCTGGGGCCATGCTCGGGCGTACGCGAACTACCTGGACATGTTGAACCGGCAGGCCTTCGGAAACTTCCGCGACCTGCTGGAAGAAGTGGCGCTCAGCCCGGCCATGGGCATTTACCTGTCCCACCTGCGCAACCGCAAGGAGGATCCCGCCACCGGCCGGCTCCCGGACGAGAACTTTGCGCGCGAGGTGATGCAGCTCTTCACCATCGGGCTGCGCGAACTCAACATTGACGGCACGCCGAAAACCGACGGCAACGGCCAGACGATCAGCACGTACACCAACGCCGACGTGATGGCTTTGGCAAAGGTATTCACGGGCTGGTCCTGGGGCTTTCCGGACAGCCAGCTCACCGAAAGCATCTTCCGATATGGCAACCCGGACTACACGCCGGCCAACGATCAGAAGCTGGACCTCCAGCAGATGAAGCCGTATCCGGCACTGCACTCATCGGCTGAGAAGCGCTTGTTCGAAGGCAAGCCGCATCAGGTGGTGATTCCCGCCGGAGGCACCGCAAGGGCAGACCTGAAGATGGCACTGGACGCCCTCTTCAACCACCCGAACGTCGGACCCTTCATCGGTCGACAGCTCATCCAGCACCTGGTCATGAGCAACCCGTCGCCCGCTTACGTCGCCCGCGTGGCCAACGTCTTCAACAACAACGGGCAAGGGGTGCGAGGCGACCTCGCGGCCGTGATTCGCGCGGTGCTGCTGGACACCGAGGCCCGGACCGTACCCAACACGGGAACCAAGGCCAGTCGCCTGCGTGACCCGGTGACCCGGGTGGCGCATTGGATGCGCAGCTTCGGGGCTCAGTCCAAGAGCGGTGAGTACCTGATCGCCTACGAACTGGAGTCCCTGGCGCAGCGACCCATGAATGCCACGTCGGTCTTCGGCTACTTCCGGCCAGGTTATGTACCTCCCAACACGGCCTTTGCCTCCGCTGGAATGACGGCGCCGGAATTCCAGATCGTCGACGAGTCGACCTCTGCCTCGTGGATCAACACGGCATTCTTCATGTCCACCAGCGGTCTTGGCATCCCCGGCTCTCGCGATGTCATGGCCAGCTATCTCACGCAGGCGGCGATGTCCAAGCGAGGTGACGTTGCTGGGCTGATCGAGAACGTCAACCTCTTGTTGTTTGCCGGAACCATGTCCAGCAGCCTGAAAGCCGATCTGATGGACGCCGCCACCACCGTGGCAGGCAGCAATGACGAAAGCCACTTGAACCGCGCGCGCCTGGTCGTCTTCCTGGCGCTGTCTTCCCCCGAATACCTGGTGCAACGCTAATGAGCACGAACGCCTCCCGCCGTCACTTCCTGCGTGCCACCAGCGGCCTTGCCGCTTCCATGGGCACTGCAGCCTCGGGCTTCGGCACGTCGATGGCAGCCCTTGCGGCGCTTGCCACCCAGACGAGTCAAGCAGCCACCCTCAATGCGCCATACCGCGCGCTGGTTTGCCTGTTCATGCATGGCGGTAACGACTCACACAACTGGATCGTTCCCATGGACAGCGACGGCTACCGCAGCTACGCCACCGTGCGGCGCGAACTGGCCGTTGGAGCAGAACGACTGATGCCCATCTCAGTCTCCAGCCAAGGCAGCGGGCGCAGCTTCGGCATGCCGCAAGAACTGGCACCGCTGCGCAAGTGGTACGAAAGCGGCCAGGTGGCCGCGGTCGCCAACGTCGGACCCATGTTGCGCCCGACCACCAAAGCAGATTTCCTGTCGTCCAGCAATCTGCCGGCCAACCTCTTTTCACACAACGACCAAGCGTCGACCTGGCAAAGCTTGTCGCCTGAGGGTGCCCGCTCCGGCTGGGGTGGTCGCATGGGCGACATCCTGATGTCCGCCAACGCCCAACCGGTCTTCACCGCCGTATCTGCCACAGGCAACGCGGTGTTTCTGTCTGGCAGCGCAATCACTCAATACCAAGTGGGACCTGACGGCCCTGTCGCAGTGACTGGATTGAACGCCAAGTCTGTGCTGGGCTCACCAACTGCGTCTTCAGCGTTGGCACGCATCCTGGCGTCGGGGGGCGATTCCACCTACCAAGCGGAGTATGCGCGCGTCATGAAGCGCTCCATCGACGCCAAGAGCGCGCTGGATGCGGCCTACAACAGTGCCATCGTGCCGCCGATCAACCCGGTGCCGCTGACGCTGGGCAACGGCAACCGCATCACCTTGAACCAGGATTCTTTAGCCCAACAGCTCAAAGTGGTTGCCCAAATGATCCGGGCCGGCCAGTCGCTGGGCATGCGGAGGCAGGTCTTCATGGTTTCCATGAGCGGGTTCGACACCCACGCCAACCAGATGCGCGACCAGCCGTCTCTGATGGCGCGGGTCGCACTCGGAATCGACTACTTTCTCTCGACCATGGCTTCGCTGAACATGCTGGACGCGGTGACGCTGTTCACCGCCTCGGATTTCGGCCGCACCCTCGTCAGCAACGGCTCCGGCAGTGACCACGGTTGGGGCAGCCACCACTTCGTTGCTGGTGGCGGTGTGATCGGCCGCAACATCTACGGCCAGTTTCCGGAAACAGCATTGGGCACTCAGGATGACGTTGGCTCGGGACGACTGCTGCCGTCAACCTCAGTCAGCCAATATGCCGGGGTCATGGGCCGCTGGATGGGCCTCAATCAATCTGAGTTGGCTACCGTGCTGCCCGGCCTGCAAAACTTCTCGACCAGTTCGCAGCCCAACTTTCTTGGCGCGTAAGTCATTGCCTGAAGATGCCCGGCACGCCGGGCTTGCTGACAAGCGGCACCCGGTAACGCTGCATGAAAAGGCGAAGGCTTTGCAGGTGCATGCGCGCCGAGCGGCTGAACGGGCTGCCATGGCTAGCCCGTTGATGATCGTGCACCAAGCGGGCGGCCGGCATACAGACCACGCGGCGGCCGCTTTTCCATACGCGAGCGCAAAGATCCACATCTTCCATGTACAGGAAGAATGCTTCATCCATGTAGCCAATGGCATGGAACAACTCGGTCCGTATGACAAAGCCGGTGCCCATCACCCAATCGGCGTCGAACGGCACACCCGGCTCCCAAGCGTCCGTCATCAGATGGTCCTTGACCGATCGCGCGACCAGACCAAATAGGTCGATAGGCAAGCGCCTACCCACAATATCCACGAGACTGTAAAACCGTCGCGCAGAGTACTGACGACTGCCGTCAGGGTATACCAAGTTCAGGCCCACCAGCCCGATATCGGGTTTTGAATCAAGTAGCGCGGTGGCCTGCCCAAAGCTATCGTCGATAAAATAGGTGTCCGGGTTAAGTATCAGCAAATACTCTGTTCGTACCAAACGAGCACCGATGTTGATACCTGCCGAAAAACCTCCGTTTGTGGAGGATGGAATGAACTGAACGCCTTGCGGCAGCTCCTTCGCCAGCACGGCCGCCGAATCGTCGGGTGACGCATTGTCTACCACGATTATATTTTCAGCAGCTGCCACCCTTTTTTCAAGAATTGAAGCAACGCACTTGAGCACCAGAGGCGCGGTACCGTAATTGACGATGAGTGCTGAGACCTTATCCATGGCGACCGATACCCTTTCGTGTTGATTCCAGTAACGGCTCGACCTTCAAAATGCACTCCTCGAGGATTTGGGCAGATTTTTCCCATGTGTAGTGCGTCAATACCCGATCAGCCGCTTCACGTCGAGCGGCGCGCTTGTCAGGATTCGCCAAGTCTGAAAAAGCTTTGCGCCAGGAATCGGCGTCACCCAGCCGCACGAATACAGCAGCAGCACCTAGTACCTCTCGGTGCACCGGAATGTCTGAGGCAATCACTTCCGAGCCGCTAGCCAATGCCTCCAGCGGAGGTATGCCAAACCCTTCCCAGAAGGAAGGATAAACCAGGGCCGCCGCGCATTGGTACAGCGACACAAGCTCAGGAAAGCTCACGTACTCTTTGAACTCGACCCGATTTGCAATGCCGGCGTCCTGAGCCTGCTGCTGCAGCTGCTGGCGGTATTTGCCACCACATGATGCCACCACCAGCTTGAACCGGTCAGACCACGAGGTGTGATTGGCAAGCACCTCCTGCACGTTCTTGTGCGGGTAGCGGGCCCCGACCATCAGCAAATACGGCTCAGCCTTCGCGTGTGGCCTTTCTGCGGGCGCAAACACCAAGGCATCGACGCCATTGGGCACAACGAATATCTTGCTCAATGGCAGGTTAAAGTGTTGCGCCACATCCTGCCTTGTGGTTTCCGACACCGTAAATACAGCCCGGCACTTCTTCGCCAGCCCCGGAAGCACATGTTTGAAAAAAAGGTACTGAGGCTTATGCTGAGCAGGGAACCGCAGACAAATCAGGTCGTGAATCGTCAATATCTGATTCTCGACGGCACCCACCGTGTGGTGGGTGGGTGAATAAATCAAAGTACCGCCATCGAACCGCAACGAGCGTGACCAGAAAATCCGCTTGAGCGCCGCAAGCTTGCCCGAACCGACCGCGACCTCCGGCGGCGCCTCGACCGCCACCGGAGCGCCTGCAGCGTACCCTTTGTTGGCAACTACCGATACCTCGAAGCGATCAACCAGCGCGTTGGCACAGCGACTTGCGTAAACACCAAGCCCGGTTGGCCTTGGGCCGAGAATAGATAGATTCAACAATAATTTTGACATCTGTCATCGTCCTTCGACGCCACGAAGGCCAGTCACCTTGAATGCCACCACATCTCCGGGCTTGGTACCGCCCCCGGCGTAACCGATGGAAATCTGCTTGATCGAAGCAGTGTCCAAAGGCTTATTCGACTTCACCTTTGACCAGGGTGCCACCATCGCCCGCGCGAACGTGGCCTCATGAGTGAATGATCCGTCCTGTTGTCGGACGGTGTCCAACGGCAAGACCCAGATACCACCTTTGCTGTCCACCAACTGCATCATCAGCGGTTTGCGAGGATATGGCTGGCCTTGCACCGGTGACGACTCAAACTCGAGCCCTACCAGATTGGCGGCGCTAGGCGGCATGTCGGCGATGGGGAAGACCCAACCGTCTCCGGGAGAGACGACACGAGAAGTGACCGATATGCTTCCACATTTTTTTCCAACGGTGACCGCACCAACTTCGACCGTGGACTGTACGACCGGGGACGATCGAGCACTCCATTCAAAGCAGAATTGAGGCGCCGGTGATTGGAGAAGCGACGCCCCCCGCCGAGCCACATTGGAAGGAATTGCCACTACCGACGCGTAGGTCTTGCCGGACCACGCACCTGCGGAAACAGTAGCTTCAACGTAGCTACGCGCGCCAACCTTTAGCTCCGATGTATATTTACAAATCGCAAAGGACGAGCTAGCTCCGCTTGGAAACTGCGCATCCAGATCAGGAGTTGCGGCGGAAAGACCCGGGCCAGCCCCGCATGAAACTCGTGCGCTACCGAATTTCGCTGGCGCCAACTTCGTCAAGCCAATCTTAAATTCCACCCCTCCAGTTGCCGGAATCGGAATTTCGGTGACATGAGCCCCTGCCACCCTTGCGCCCGCGATCTCGCTTTCGATCACTATCGGCGACAACTTCGGAGTAATGGCACTCCTAGAATCAGGCAGCGTCAAGGAGGACGGCAGTTTCTTTATATCCTTGACCAGGAAGGGTTCAGAACCCACCGCGCCACCAACGACACGCCGTCCAAACATGTCTAGTGCTCCGCCTTGCGCCCCGCCGACCTCATCAATCGGCGTTCCCCAAGCGACAGCAACATACCCACCATCCGCGGAACCAAAATAGGCCGAGAAGGACGATCCCTTGCTGCTATAGCCTGCAAATGGTTTTCCGTTAAGAGCTCTGGTGAGGTTAGCCAAAGCAACGTACGCAGGCCTAGGAGAAAAATCAGAATTCAGTATTCCCCAATTATTTCTCCCCTCCTCGACAAGCTCGCGGAGGAAAAAATAGAACACCCGCTCGTAACCCGCAGCAAACGCTGTGGCATAGGTCTTCACAAGATGCGCAGCCTGCGCACGTTCCGACGCTCGTCGGTCGCCGTTTCCGTCTGGCTTTAGCCCATAACCAGCTTCGGTCAACCAGGCCGGTTTTGAATCAATTCCTGCAACCTTATCCAGCGGCGCAACTTCTTTCGACTGAAACGTCAAGAAAAGATCCGGATCTCCATAATAGTGCTGGTTCCTTACACTGAACCACGCACCCACATCGTTCAGATATATCTGCTCAGCAAACTTCCCAGGAGCATTGGATGCAGCGCCGACCAACAACTTTAGTGTTGGGTTTACAGACCAAAGTCCCGCCCCGAACGCCCGCAGGCCGTTGGCGTATTGCAGCGGTGTACCAGAAAAAAAGTCCCCATTCTGTTCGTTCCAGTACTCGATCGCATGCACATAACGCCCCATGTCTCTAGCGAACGCCTGGCCAAACGCTCTCACGGCGGCGTTGTCGAGACTCGGCTTTCTGTCTCCACTAACTGACGCAGGATCGCTTGGCCGTGACCACGCGGGTGAGTCATGGAAAACTGTCACCTGATCCATCCCGGCCGCATCGACCAGCTTAGCAACCTCCGCAAATCGTCCCCAGGTATAGCTACCTTGCTTTGGCTCGACCTTGGACCAACTCAGGCGATCGCGAACCGCTCCAACCCCAGCCATCCGCATCGCATAGATGGCACGTGACAGATCTTGATCGGAGCCACCATACCAACTCAACGCGGCGTCAATTCCAAACCGATACTCACTCTTTGAGAGTGGAGCTTCCAGGACGGCGAACGACTTTACCTGAGCTCGAAAAGTCGCCTTGCCACGGCGAGCAGATACGGTGAGTGTGTAGTAACCACTGGGAAGGTCCGCAACCTTGAAAGCGAAGGCACCACGTGTCAATGGAAATGACTCAAAGCGTCTGACTTCATTGCCGTCGACATCTGAGATAGTGGCAACCAATAACTGAGCGTCTTGCGCGGGCGTGATAACAATCGAGGCCGCCTTCTGAAAGACAAAGGTGCCGTCAGCATCTCCTGAAATTGCAACTGCAGCTCGCTCAGATCTATCCCCAGGCGAACCGTCTTCTTCAGCGGAGACGCCAAAAACCAAGCCGGACACTAAAGCGGCAATTATGACGGCTTTGAAGTTCATATTCGACCCACAATGGCAGTTGGCATAGGTCGATGGTACTGGCGACCGGTCCCGGCCGCGACTACCGCGTGCGCCGGCAAGATGCATACCGCAAGTACTGCGACCATAAATGGCTGCAGGTACGATCCAAAAACTGACAAGAACAACCAAGTAGAGAAGTATGCAGCGAACGGCACCAAGATGCCGATGTTTCTTGCAGACGCGACTCGATTGATAAACAGCCAGCAGCGGAACGAAAGCCACAACCAAAATACAAAACCCAAAAATCCAATGTTTATTAGCACTCCCACGAATCCGTTATCGACCGGAACTGTAGCTTTTATATTTGAACGAAAGGTCCAACCTAAACCAAACAACCACCCAACTACTCCCGCATTATCGAGCATCTTGAAGTAGTAGGTGATACCGTACATCCGCTCATCAAGCGACTTGCTCGATATCAGAAATCTAAGCGGTTTAAGAAAATCGAAGCTGAGCAGAATCGCTTCAAGCGCATAGCGAAGGAAGAAAATCGATATGCCGGCAGCAAGCAGTAAAAAAGGCAGCCACACCGGAAGTATTCTATCGGACCCGCCCCTTGCCCTTCGCACGGCCCACCAAACGCAAGCACTTACCACCACGGCTTCAAGAAAAACTACCCGGGTTAAAGTTGCTGCACAGCCGGCCAAGAGGATGGCGTATGCAATTAATCCAAGCCATCTCCTTCCGCTGCGTTGCGTCAAACCCTGATGCAGGGATATCGCAAGAGCAATGCAAAGAAAAATTCCTAAATCGTCGCTGTGGTTGAATAGCGCCGAGGCTCGTACCCGCCCTCCCACGGTAGTGTTGATGGACTGAATAGCACCAGTGATGTAGTTGCCGATGGCAAATAGATTGCCGGTGGCGGCTTGGACAACCCCAAAAAGAGCCATCCCCACACTGAATGCGAGAAGGTACTTCGCAACAAATCGCTCGGACAAGCAATTCGCGAAGACGACCGAAAAGGGGAATATGAGTAGATAAAAGTAGAGAATGTAAAAGCTAAACAATATAAGAATTACGGAGAGATTCTGAGTGTTGGACTGAACCACTGCAGCCACCAGCAAGAACACACTCATGGCCCATGCACCCCATGCCATGCTCCCATCGGCCAAAGCGACGGGACGGCGAGATGCAAGCGCGCGGAACACAAACAGCGCAAGCACCCCGATAAGCAGCAGCGTGATTGACGGACTGGATGTCTTCAACAGCCGGCGAAAGAGATATGCCCAAGCCCCATCTATTAACGTGATGGTCCATACGAAGAGAAATGCGAGGCCACCAGTTGCGAGCAAACCTGAACGCGGCTCAAGCGCCTCCTGGACGTTAGGCTTACCTTTGTGCGTCGTAGTCATTGGCCACTCCCCGCCACTAATTCAAACGCAGAAAGATACTCCGCAAAGACCCTATCAGGGTGGAACGATGCGGCGGTGACCAAGACTTTCGAGCTTATTGCCTCATAGGTCGCTTTGTCATCCAGCACATCCTGCATCGCTAGACACAGCGCAGATGGATTGTCGACCGGGAATAGCCAGCCGGTGCTTCCCGGATGCACCAATTCAGCGCTACCACCAGCATCTGAAGAAATCATTGGCACGCCGTATGCAAAAGATTCAAATAGCACTCGCGATAGCGGCTCCGGCCAAAGGGAAGGAACAACGCAAGCGTCGACCGTTTTGAAAAATTCATCCTGCGGTATGACTCCGACGAATTCGACCGGTAGCCCATCCGCCAACGCTTTCACATGCCCAACATATTCGGAGGCGCCGGTGCCTGCCACCTTCAACTTCAAGTCGAGCTGCGGATTTTTGCGGCAGATCTCGCGAAACGCCTCGATTAATAGTTCACTTCCCTTGTGCGCGGTAATCGTTCCGATGGAGCCGAATACGAACGAACGGCCATTCCGAAGAGGATGGAACCTCGGAGAGTTCCTCCCCGGCGCGCTATATCCGTTATAGATTACACGAGGGGTTGCATTCGGAAAGGCGCCCAATTGCAGATGCCTATCCAGTGTGTACCGGCTGTTCCCTACGACCAAGGCAACCGTGCTACTTGCGGCAATCTTGTTATGTGAAAGCAACTTGCACTGCCAGCAACGATCCGGCCCACAACTAGTTCCATTGCGAAAGAACCCATAATTCGCACAAAGAAGAGCGTAGTCCCGCAGCGTATGCACGACTGGAATGCCGAGCCGCTTTGCTGCAGCCCAAACGGATACCGATATCCAAGCCAAATTGTTGCTATGAATAACATCTGGTCGGAACTTTTCACATGCCGCTGAAAACTGTTGGCCGGCCGATTGGGTATAAGTATTATGGAGGTGAAAGACCGGCTTCTTCAGGAACGACAAGCCCTCCGGTACCCGGGCGGAAATGTTCCCGGTGGGAACTCGAAAAACTTGAACGCCATCAATGACTTCTTCTTTCCAGTCATCCACGCTTCCGGTCGCGAAAACGCCAACGGAATGCCCTTTGCGCACCAGCTCGTCGGCCAGAATCTTTATGGACCGCTCGGCACCACCCACCTGGTCTGGGAAGTAGAAGGAGTTGACAATGAGAATGCGCATCTTGTCAGCCCTCAGTCGACCAAGTTTTGATAGGTGGCCCTGGTACAGCGCTCCCAAGTAAATGCCTTGGCGTGGTCCACGCAGGCCGCTGCAAGCGCCTCCCTTCGAGATGAATCGAGCAGTGTCATCAAACCCTCGGTGAGGCCGTTAGCGTCGTTCGGGTCAGCGAGCACGCCCGTTCGGCCATTTGCAACAACCTCGCCGATGGCGTGGGTATCATTGCTCACGGAGGGAAGCCCTTGTGCAGCCGCTTCCAGAAAGACCAAGCCAAATCCCTCCACCCGATCGGGGGACGGCTCAGCGGCTAGCAAAAATGCGTCGCTGGCACCATACGCAGCACGCACCATGCTGTCACCGAAGCCTTCGGCGAATGTCGCACGCACACCAAGGCGCAATGCCTCGGACTTCAGGTGTGCCGCGTATGCTGCGTCTACCGCGCGTCCAACCGCGAGATAGCAGGTGCGCTCGCGGATTGGGCTGGGTAGCGCCGCAATGGCGCGCAAGGCGCGTAAGTGACCCTTTCGCTGGTCAAGCCGGGCAACTGTCAATACGATTTTGTCATCCGGCTTGGCCTGACAGGCATTGCGAACCGACTCGAGCTCTGCCGCTTCAGGCGGCTGGAACCAAAATGGCGATACCCCGAGATAGGTCACAATCCGCTCAAGCGATGGCTTCAGCACAAGCTCGGTTTCGCAGAGTCCAAGGGTAAAAGCGCTGTTCGTGCAAATTCGTCGCAGCATGCGCAATCCAAGCCCTGCCTGGGCCCATCGAGCGATCCGCGATCTGCCGAGAACAATCGCATCGGTGCCGTGAAAGGTCATCACCAGCGCAGTGCGCTTGGGCACGCCGACCCATGGGAGCGCAAGTAGCAGGGGCCAGTCAGCGATGTGGACAACATCGTAGCGGTGCGCAGCCAGGTGCTGGCGGAAAGTCCACGCCAGGCGCGGCAGATGCTTCGATGAAAATACCCCGCCGGGAAAACGAAATACGCCTTGCGAATCGACTGTCGGAGCGCTGAACGAAGGCGCCAAAACGTCTACTTGGTGACCCATCGTCTGCGCTGCGGTTCGCACCTCTGCACAATATCTACCTACTCCGCCCGGATAGGGAGGATATTCGTGGGTTGCAATCAGGATCTTCAATTTCGCGACTCAGTTTCTTCGAGTTCGGAACGCCACCACCGCACCGATCAGCACCGCCAGCAACATTTCGCTGCTCATGCATGTGATCGCTGCACCGAGGGGTCCGAGCTTCGGGATGATCAGAAAGGCCAGCGCCACATAGACAAGGACAACCGCGGACTGGCACAGTGCTCTAGCCCTTTGCATTCCCGCGCCCGAGAGAGCGTCAGACAAGGTGTAGTGAACACCCTGTACCAGTGGAAGAAAAGCAATGATCCGAAGAATGGGAGTAGCGGGCGCGTAGTCGGCGCCAAAGATCAAGGGCAGCAAGGGCGCTCCGAAACCAAGCACCAACGCAACCAGCACGGTGTAAGGCACGGTCACACGCATCAAACCGAGCGATACCTTCACGGCAGACTTGAGGCCAGAGGCACCTTCTCTGAAGAATCGTGCAGCACTGGCATCCAGCAGGGCCCTCACAGGCGAGAACGCCATAACGGCCAATCTGTAAGCGCTTGCGTAAACGCCTACGTCGCTGGCCGTCGCAAATCTGGCCAGCACAAGCTTGTCCACATCGGTGTAAATGGCCTTCGCCAAAGTGCCAAACGAAAAATCGAGGCCGCTGCTGAAGTCGGACCGGAATGCGCCGCGATCGATGGACAAGCCGCCTGCAAAGCGATGCATCAATACAACCAAACCGGTAGCGAATACAGCAGCCACACAGACGAACATCGCTGCCCAAGCCTCAAGCGTAGGCTTGGTCAGTAACAGTACAAGCGAACCGATCGACAGGACACGCGCGCAGGATGCAGACACGTTGACCATCGAGGCCACGCCATATTTTTCAAGTGCGGAAAAGAACTGCGCTGCGGTGATGCTGGTTCGCATCAGTACAAGCTCGGCAATCAGCACAGCCAGGCAGAGTGCGAGTGGTACATGGAATGAAGACAGGTGCATCAGCGCCACGGCACCGATGAATGCAATTAGCAGGCCTGTGAGGGCCTGCATCGCAAGCGCATTGCCTGCCGCTTGCGGAGCAGCCTTGGCATCACGCGAGACCTTCATCAGCATCACGCTGCCAAAGCCGAGTCCCGCAACGGGCGTGAGGATCGCCGCAGCAGCATTGATCGTTGCAAGGGCGCCAAACTGAGCGGAGCCGAGCGTGCGAGCCAGCAGGAGGAAGTTCAGCGCCTGCAAGCCAACAACGGCCATGTTGCCGCTGAGCATTTTCCCGGCGGCGGCCTTGAGTTTTGACTTGGGTCGCTCAGGAGTCATTGCGTTGGCAGGTTAGCGCCGGGCGTCAGCCGGCCCATCACTTTGAAGGATCTGCAGCGCTAGACAACCTGGCGGTCAAAAGCAAAAAAGACCAGAAAATTCTGGCCGATTCAGGCGGGTGAGACGTTACCAACCAATACGTGCCGCTGCTGGGGGGCGACAGCGGACAACATGTCCGTCACGAAGGCGGCATGCAGCGCATAAGACGCTGGCGTATCGGACGAGATGTTGGAGACGCGCACCAACAGGCCGTCGGGTATGAGGCCTTTCAGGCCATACCGAAGGCGTGCACCGTTCTGCTCGAACCAACCTCTTACCACGTCGTCGCCCACGCGCATCCAGTAGGTGATTGGTTCAACCCGACCGCCCATGACACCGACCATTCTCATCACAGGAATCGACTGATCGGCTGCACGCATCAACTCAGGGGCCATCCCCTGAACTTTGAAACCCTGAGCGACGTAACACACTTCGGGCTTGTGCAACTGGAGGGCCCGCGACTGGTTAGCTCCATAGGCCATGGACAGCATGATCCGTTGACCACTGCTGTGCACATACGTTCTAGACACGGTGACGTCGTAAATCGTGCTCAGAGTTTTCGCAACGTCAGGCGAAACTTCAAGCGGCACGATGTTGGGGTCAATCTGCCACGCACCAAACTGTCGCGGGACGATTGCCTCCAAGTCAGGCATGTCGGCAGCGCTGGCGATCACCGGCCTGGGTTCCAGTACCTTGGCACCGACGCCTGTACCCACCATCAAAGCACCCAGAACCATGGTGCGACGCGTCTGACTTGAAATACCGCGATCAGCCATCACTCGCCCTTTTGTCCGGGAGACATGAACATCCCAAGGATGCGATCAGTCACCAGCATCAATGCCAAAGCCACCATGAACAGCACCATGCCTGCGAATCCATGGACGAAACCTTGACCAGCCTCATCACCAAAGTGGTAGGTGATCAGAATCAGGATCATCACACGAATGACATTGGCCACGAAGGATATAGGTACCAAAACCAACGCCAGCGCCACGTTCCGCGCCTTGGATGTATATCCCATCAGATTCATGTACAGCAGCCCGAGTGCCTCGAGGGTGAACATGGAGTTCAAGCCTGCACAGGCATCTGCAACCAGCAGTTGGTATTGACCGACTGAAATAACGACGCCACTGCGCGCCACCGGGTAGCCAACGTTGTAGAGAATTGCCTCTGCCACGCTGGACACACCCGCCTTCAGCGGAGTGGTGATTACCTGCACCAAAATACTGGGCAGCGGCACCATGAAGATCATGAAGAACAGCGGGAAAGCCATGAGCTTGACCGCACGAGTGCCTTTCAAGCTCAGCAGAATGCCCGCGAACACAACGATCTGAGAAGCAACCTCAAAAGTGTCGAGCTGTTGCGTCCGGCCAACTATATAGACCAGCCCACCAAACACGACAAAAAGGACGCCCAACCCCGGTTTGCCAGCATCCACCAGTGCACTGTATTGCTCGCGACGCCGCCAAATGAGCCAAGCAACCACGGCCATGATGATCGGGCCATGGCCCTGCTCATCTGTGGCCCAAACTGTCTTGGCCAACATGACGTACGTTGGAACGTACATGACGAGAAGGCCAACAAGCAGCGGCACGAGCCACATCCAGCCTGCCTCCGGCGCTGCACGGTGCACTGGCATGGCAGGCGAGGCCTTTGACAGATCAGACATCTCGATCAGAAGGTGTTGTAGACGACGCCAGCTATGCGAGCCGGGCTGTCCGACAAGTCGGCGACCAGATCCTGGAGGGCAGCCACCTTGGACCTGTCCTGCCGGGCTACCACCAGCGCCGCGCCACAACGGGCGGCAATGACTGCCGAATCGCTGCCATACATCGCAGCGGGCGTATCCACGATGACGTGGTCAAACTTGCTCATCAACTCGCGGAGCAGGAGGCCGAACGCCGGGCGTTCGACGAGCTCAAGCGGGTTGGGCGGCTTGGTACCCACGGGCAGCACAAACAGGCTGGGCACGCCCACGACCTGTTGGATGACCTGTGTTTCCGCCCGTCCACTCAGAATGCCCGACAGACCGGCCTTGTTCTCCAGCCCGAAAACCTCGTGCTGTCGAGGACCGCGCATATCGGCATCCACCAACAACGTTCGTCCGCCCAGCTGAGCCAGGGTCACGGCGAGGTTGGCGGCGAAAAACGTCTTGCCGTCCTTGCTCTCCGGGCTCACTACGGCGATCGCCCGGCGCTCCTGGCCCTCGTTGAACAGGCGCATTGTCAATTGACTGCGGATCGCTCGGAAGCTCTCGGCCTGCACGCCAAACGGTTGGTTGAGGGCGACCAGTTCAGGGCTTGTGCGCTGACGCTCCTCGGGCGCATAGGGGTAGTGAAACTGCTGTGCCAGCGCAAACATGACGTCGTCATTGCTGGCGAAGCCAAGAGCGACTGCCGCCTCACCGAAGCGGATTCCCTTTTCGCGCTGATAGCTGAGGATCTTTTCGACCTGCTCGGCGCTCAGATTGCGGGTTCCAGCGATGATGGCGCCAATAGAGCGATCGGCAATATCGGTTGAAGCACCGTTACCGGCCGAAAGACCAGCGCCCGATTCCTGCATGTCGGCCTCTTTGAAACGAGCCATGATTCAGATCCCCTGCGTGGGGTTCGACGGACCGGCGATGGCAATGGGTCGCCGGCTCAGCAATGCCCGATTACCCGCCGCAAAGCGCTTGGCATTCGGCTTAGGCAGCGCGCCGATGACAGGCAGACCCAACATGGTGAGCACATCTTCAGGTTCGCGGATTCTGCGATCGCGCATTTCCATCAACATCGCGGCGCCCACCGCCAGCAACCCGCCCAACAAAATGGAAAGAATCGTGTTCAGCAGGATTTTCGGCGACGAATGCTCACTCGGTGGAAGTGCCGACGTCAGCATGTTCGCGTAGCTTTGGGTCGTTTGCGACTCCAGGGAGCTTTGGTTCAAGCGCGCAATGAGGTTGTCGAAAGCGCGCTGAGCGTTTTCCACGTCACGCACCAGCACCTGCCCTTCGTCACGCGTTTCCTTCATCTGCAACATCTTGTTGCGCTGGGCCTCAAGCTCGCGACGGACATCCGCTTCGCGTTGACGGTTGATCGTGTTGGAAACGCCCACGCCGCTCGTCACGCGCCGAGTTTCTGCGTCGATGCGCTTACGCAGCTCCTCGATGTTCGCCTTGATCTCAATGACTTGCGGGTGATTTTGACCCAGCTTGGAATTGAGCTCTTGGAGCTTTGCTTCGCTGCGCGTCAGATCTGCCTTCAAGCTGCCGATCAGAGGGTTGTTCAACACCTCCTGGATTCGGTCGCTGGAGCCTCCTGAAGCCTGCGCTTGACGACTTGAAGATTCAGACGCAAGCGCCTGAATCTGCACCAGTTGGCTTGAAAGCTCCGCAAGGCGCGCACTTTCAACGTCCAGACGCTCGTCCGTCGCGATGATGCCCTTTTGCTGTTGAAATGCTGACAAGCGGTTTTGCGCGCGCTCCAGCGACTCGCGAGCTTCGCGCGATTGCTCCGCAAAGAACGTATTGAATTGCTTGGCCGGATCGACGCGCAGTTCGACGATCGTCGTCAGGTATGCACGGGCAAATGCATTCGCCATCGCCGCGGCAAAATTGGGATCCGGGGCTTTGTACGAGATATTGATGACGGAGCTTTCCTTCGACGGCGAAACGTCCAGCTTTTTCTGCAGCAGCAATGCGAGCCATTGCTCCAGCGTGCCTTCACCGCCGTCGTCCAACCACTGCTGACGAATGTCCGGGTTCTCGGTGAGCTTCAAATCGCGAATGACGCGCAGAGTAACGCGGTCGCTGGTGAGGATGTCCACCTGCGTTGCAATGAAAGCCGGCGTGGTGACCGTGGGAAATGCCATCGCGGCCACCGGGTCCGGCTTGACGTCTACGACCACTGAGGCCATGCCGGTGTACTGCTTCGGCAGCAGCAGGCTGATGAGCAGGACCAGCGCCACCACTGAAGCGAAGACGGCAAATGCCGCCCACTTTCTGGCTTTGAGAATGGAGAAAAACTGAGCGAATGTCATGAAATACCTCGGCTCAGAACAGGCTCTCGCGGACGTAGATAACGTCCCCATCACGCATACGGTCGTCCATGCCAGGCGTGATGACTTCAACGCGCCCGTCGGCCGCCTTACGGTGCACCCGAATCCCCTTCTCCGTGCCACGCTGCGTCAAACCACCGCCGGTGGCCAGTGACTGCATCAGCGTCATTCCGCGCTCCAGCCGCATCGGGCCGGGGCGCTGCACTTCGCCGTAGATGTAGACCATCGGCTGACGGTCGACCCAGATGGCGTCGCCGTTCTGGATGACGATGTCTTCGCCGCGCGCTTGCGAGGCAAAGATGGTGGGCAGGTCGACTTCTGCGCGGTAGGGCTTGCCGTTGCGCGTGCCGGTGATCACGACGATGTCGGCGCCGGTGACTGCCGTTCCGCCAGCCATCGCCAGCAGGTCGGTGAGCTTCATGTCGGCCACTTCCAGCGGATAGCGGCCCGGGCGGTTGACCTGGCCCAGCACGTTGGCCTGGTTGCCGCGCACCTGCAGCACTGCGATGGTGACTTGCGGTTGCTTGACGAAGTTGCCGTTGCGCAGGCCGTCGGCGATGGCGCGCTCAGCCGCGGAAATGCTTTGGCCGCCCAGGCGCACCTGACCGATCAGCGGGTAAGACACCACGCCCGATTCGCTGACGCGGGTTTCCAGCGTCAGGTCGGGGTTTTGGTAAACCGTGATGCGCACCACATCGCCAGCGCCCAGCCGGTATTCGGGCGTGGACGAGGCGGGAATCGGAGCGTTGGCGGTTTGGGCCTGCAGCGGCAGGGCGGCGGCCAGGGCAGCAGCAGCAGCCAGTGCGGCGGCGCAGGCGCGCACGCGGTTGTTCTTGTTCAAGCTGATCATCACTTCAGGCCCATCCCCTTGCTGATTGACGAGGCATCCAGGCCGCTGGCGGCCGGGGCCGGCGCAGGGGCTGGTGCAGGTGCCGGCGAAGCGGCAGGCGCACTGGCGGCGCCCTCGGCGAACTTGCCGACGTATTCGATGGCGGCGGCGCTGCGCATCTGCTTGACGTTGTCTTCCACCAGTTTGCGCTTGCGGTCGTTCAGCAGAAACTGCTCGATCGCCGGCGTAGCCTGCTCCAGCGTCACCGGCTGGCTGCGCGAGTTGACCAGGACGATGACCTGGGCGCCGTTGGGCGAGGGCTGCAGCACGGCCTGGCCGTCTTGCAGGCGGGCGAAGTTGTCCAGG
>CAKZXL010000580.1 GCA_937883885.1 uncultured Aquincola sp.
CCCGACATCCTGGCCGCGCATGCCGCGCTCGAATCGGGCTGGGGCCAGCGCCCGCTGCGCGCGGCCGATGGCAGCAGCACCCACAACCTGTTCGGCATCAAGGCCGGCAGCGGCTGGCGCGGCGGCAGCGCCGATGCGCTGACCACCGAATACGAAGACGGCGTGGCGCTGAAGAAGACCGAGCGCTTCCGCAGCTACCCCGACGCGGCCAGCGCCTTCCGCGACTTTGCGCAGCTGGTGCAGACCAGCCCGCGCTACCAGGGCGCGCTGAACACCGGCACCGACGCACGGGCCTATGCAGATGCACTGGCCCGAGGCGGCTACGCCACCGACCCGAACTACGCCGACAAGCTGGTCAGCGTGGTCAACCGGCTGCGCAGCAAGTGAAGCGCCCTGCCCTGGCTCACGGCATGTCGGCCGGCTGCACCGTGCCGGTATCGACCACCCGCGCGCGGATGACCTTGCCGGTGTTGACGTTGCGCACCCGCACCACGTCGCCCTGGCGGCCGGGCTCCAGCGCCTCGCCGCTGGCGGTCACCTGGATGGGGCCGCTGCGCGCCTCGATCAGCACCACCTCGCCGCGCTTGACCAGCACCGGCGCGGTCAGCAGCCGCTTCTGCAGCACCTGGCCGGGGCGCAAGGGCCGCATCGGCGCCTGGCCGGTGGCGTCCTCGATGCTGGACATCGGGTCGGGCACCGACGAGATGTCGCGCCGGTCCAGCGTCAGGTCGCTGGCGGCCAAGGGCTTGCCCGAGGGCACGGTGGCCGCGGCCACCACCACCTCGGCGCTGAGCGTGCCGCGCACCGTGAACACGGTGCGGCTGCCGTCCACGCCCGGGCAGCGCGCCGAAAAGCGCATGCGGCTGGCAAAGCGGTTTTCCATCGTCTCGACCAGCGGCGCCTGGGCGCAGCGCGGCGCCTCCTTGGTGCCCACGGGCGAGACGCTCACTTCGATGTCCGGCGCCAGCAGTCCGTCGCGTTCGGCCTGCTGCTGCAAGGCCTCGCGGGCGGCTTCGGCCACCGCGGCTTCCATCGTGGGCACGGCGGCAGGTGCCGCGGCCACCGTGGCGGCATAGGCCAGCAACCCGGCGAAAACCCATTTTCTAGACAGGCAAAGGAGCAGCATGAGCATCGACTTCAAACAGGCGCTCGGCACGCATGCCAACACGCTGGCTTTGCGGGCGGAACGCACCAAGATCCTGGCGTCCAACATCGCCAACGAGAGCACGCCCGGCTACCAGGCGCGCGACATCGACTTTGCGGCCACCTTGCGCCAGACGGAAGCCGGCGAGGACGCCGACGGCCTGTCATTAGACACCGAGGACCCGAAGTACCGCGTGCCCTTCCATCCCACCCAGGACGGCAACACCGTCGAGCTGGGCGTGGAGCAGGCGGCCTTCTCGCAGAACGCATCGGATTTCCAGACCAGCCTGACCTTCGTGAACATGAAGCTGCGTGGTCTGGCCAAGGCCATCGAAGGACGTTGAGATGACATTCCGCAACATCGCCCAGATCGCCGGCTCCGCCATGTCGGCGCAGACCGTGCGCCTGAACACCATCGCCAGCAACCTGGCCAACGCGCAGTCGGCCACCGGCAGCGAGACCGACACCTACAAGGCCCGCAAGCCGGTGTTCGCCGCCATCTCGCAAGGCCAGGGCGGCAGCTCGGTGCAGGTGCTGGACGTGGTGCAGAGCACCGAGCCGCTGCGCAAGTCGTACGAGCCGGACCACCCGCTGGCCAACGAGGAGGGCATGGTGTTCTACCCCAACGTCAGCCCGGTGGCGGAGATGACCGACATGATGTCCGCCTCGCGCGCCTTCGAGACCAACGTCGAGGTGCTGTCGCGCATCAAGGGCATGCAGGCGTCCCTGCTGAAGCTGGGCGAGGGTTGAGTCCATGACCACCAGCCTGCTCACCAACAACACCACCGGCAACGCCAGCCAGTCCAGTGGCTCGATCAGCAATGCGATCGGCGGCAACGGCGAGATGTCCAACCTGTTCACCACGCTGCTGGTGGCACAGATCAAGAACCAGAACCCGCTGGAGCCCAACGATCCGTCGCAGTTCGTCTCGCAGCTGACGCAGCTCAGCCAGACGGAGACGATGCAGAAGCTGGCCAGCCAGACCACGCTCAACGGCGCGCTGCTGGAAAGCCTGCAGACCCTGGGCCTGGGCGGCCAGGTGGGCGGCCAGGTCACCGTCACCAGCAACAGCGTGCAGCTGGGCGATGGCGCGGTGGCCGGCAGCTTCGAGCTGGGCGCCACCAGCAGCAAGACCACCCTGGTGCTCACCGCCGACAACGGCAGCGAGCGCCGCATCGACCTGGGCACCCGGGCCGCCGGCCACGTGGACTTCAGCCTCGACCGCGGCACGCTGGGCCTGCCCGCCGGCCACTACGGCGTGCGGGTCGAAGCCGACCAGCAGGCCGCGCCCGCCATCAGCCTGCAGGGCACGCTCAGCAGCGTGCGCCTGTCCGGCAACGGCGGCGTGGTGATCGACGTCTCCAGCGTGGGCGAAACCGCCCCCGACGCGATCACCGCCTTCCACGGCCGCACCCCCGCACAACCTTGACGTACCAGAAGGAACCGACATGAGCTTTGCCATCGCACTGTCCGGCATCAACGCCATCAATGCCGAGCTGGACACCATCTCGAACAACATCGCCAACTCGGGCACCGCGGGCTTCAAGTCCGGCCGCGCCAACTTCGCTTCCATGTACGCCGGCACCCAGGCCACGGGCGCCGAGGTGTCGTCCGTCACCCAGACCATCGAAGAAGGCGGCAGCGTGACCAGCACCGGCCGCAGCATGGACGCGGCCATCAGCGGCCGCGGCTTCTTCGTCTCGCGCGATGCCAGCGGCACCATGGTCTACAGCCGCGTGGGCATGTTCACGGTCGACAAGACCGGCATGGTCATCGACAGCGCCGGCCGCAAGGTGCAGGGCTATGCCGCGGTGGAAGGCAGCACCGCCCTGGGCGCGCTGGGCGACCTGACGGTGCCCAACGGCCAGATCGCGGCCAAGGCCAGCGACACGGTCAAGTACGTCAGCAACCTGTCGCGCGACTGGACGGTGCCCACCATCACCCCGTTCAACCCGGCCGATCCGCTGACCTTCAACAGCTCCAACGTGACCCCGGTGTACGACTCGCTGGGCACCAAGCACACGGTGACGCAGTACTTCGTCAAGACCGGCACCAACGCCATCGACGTGCACTACACCTTCGATGGTGCGGCCGTGGCCACCACGCAGTCGCTGGCCTTCGACAGCAACGGCGTGCTGACCTCGCCCAACGCGCCGGTGTCGCTGAACCTGGGCACGCCCACCGGCGCCAATGCGCTGGTGGTGTCGCTGGACTATGCCGGCACCACGCAGTACGCCGGCGAATCGGTGCCCACCGTCAACAGCGCCAACGGCTATGCCTCGGGCACGCTGATCAGCACCGCGCTGGAAGAAGACGGCTCGGTGATGGCCCAGTACAGCAACGGCCAGAAAAAGCGCGTCGGCACCGTGGCGCTGGCCGCTTTCCCTTCCGAAGGCGCACTGACCCCGGTCAGCGACACCAGCTGGACGGCCTCCACCGCCTCGGGCGAAGCGCTGCTGTTCGCGGCCGGCACCGGCATGACGGGCAAGCTGACCACCGGCTCCATCGAGCAATCGAACGTCGACATGACCGGCGAGCTGGTGGGCCTGATGTCCGCCCAGCGCAACTACCAGGCCAACACCAAGGTGCTGTCCACCGAGAACGAGATGATGCAGTCGCTGATGCAGGCGGTCTGATCGGGCACTGAGGACAGCACGCGATGGACGCCTTGATCTACACGCTGATGAGCGGCGCCGAGCGCTCGATGCGGGCGCAGCAGGTGCACGCCAACAACCTGGCCAACCTGGAAACCAACGGCTTTCGCGCCGACCTGGACATGGCGCTGAGCGAGACGGTGCCCGGCGCCGGCTTCGATGCCCGCCACATGGCCAAGCTGGAGACCAACGCGGTCACCTCCCGCGCCGGCGCGGTGCGGGCCACCGGCCGCGACATGGACGTGGCGCTGCAGGGCAATGCCTACCTGGCGGTGCAGTGGAACGGCGGCGAGGCCTATACCCGCGCCGGCGCCATCCAGATCGATGCCGACGGCGC
>CAKZXL010000581.1 GCA_937883885.1 uncultured Aquincola sp.
GCCTCGGCGCGATGAACGGCATCCTGTTCAAAAACGCCGCGGCGCTGGAAAACGCCACCAAGCTGACGGTGGTCGTGTTCGACAAGACCGGCACGCTGACGCTGGGCCAGCCGGACGTCGTCGAGATGGTGCCGGCGCCCGGCACGACGGAGGCGCAGCTGCTGTCCACCGCGGCCGCAGTGGAAAAGTTTTCCGAGCACCCGCTCGCGCTGGCGGTGCTCAAGAAGGCCGGCCCGGACACGCCAGAGACGGCAACCGCCTTCACCAACATCGACGGCCAGGGCGCGCGCGCCATGATCGGCGACGACGTCGTGCTGCTCGGCAACCGCAAGCTGATGGAAGCCGAGGGAGTCAGCCTAGCGGAACTGGCGGCTGAGGCGGCCCGGCTGCAAGGCGGCGGCCGCACGGTCGTCCACGTGGCACGCGGCGGCCGCCTGATCGGCCTGATCGCGATCGCCGACGCGGTGCGTCCGACTTCCAAGGCCACGATCGCCAAGCTGCAGGAGCGTGGCGTAAAGGTGGCCATGATCACCGGCGACAACCAGGCCACCGCCGAGCGCATCGGCAAGGAACTGGGCATCGACATCGTGCTGGCCGACGTGCTGCCGGGACAGAAGGCCTCGAAGATCAAGGAACTGCAGGCCCAGGGCCACAAGGTCGCCATGGTCGGCGACGGCATCAACGATGCCCCGGCCCTCACGCAGGCCGATGTCGGCTTCGCCATCGGCGCCGGCACCGACGTGGCGATGGAAAGCGCCCAGGTGGTGCTGATGAAGAGCGACCCCTACGACGTCGTCGGCGCCATCGAGCTGTCGCGCGCGACGCTGCGCAAGATGCACCAGAACCTGTGGTGGGCGGTGGGCTACAACGTGATCGCCTTCCCGCTCGCGGCAGGCGTGTTCTATCCCTTCACGCTTTCGCCCGAGGTCGCGGCGCTGTCGATGTCGGGCAGCTCGGCCATCGTCGCAATCAACGCGCTGATGCTCAAGCGCACCAAGCTCGCCGGCATTCGCAGTCCGCACCCTTCACCGGCCGTGCCGTCGCCCGTCGCGCAGGGCGCGTCGGCCTGAAGCCGAACGGCAACCGGCCTACCCACACATCCCCTACCCCATCGTCGAACCCACAGGAGCCCTTTCGATGAACCCCCACAACGCCTTCCGGGGAGCCGCCACAGGCCACGCCCTGCCGAGGCGCCGCTTCCTGCAGGGCACGGCCGGCGTCGCGGCCATGCTGGCCTGGCCACTCGGGGCCAATGCCGTCGTGAAGGAATCGCACCTCGCCCTGCCGCTGTCGTCCTCGCGGGTCGACACCAAGTTCGAACTGACGCTGGCACGCACCCAGGTCAACTTCACCGGCACGCCGGCGTCGGCCATCACCCTCAACGGCACGGTTCCGGGCCCGCTGCTGCGCATGCACGAAGGCCGTGAAGTCACGATCGCCCTGACCAATCGGCTCGACGAGGTGACCGCGGCGCACTGGCATGGGCTCAAGGTCCCGAACGACATGGACGGCGTGCCCGGCGTGACGTTCCCCGGCATCAAGCCGGGCGAGACCTTCCAGTACCGCTTCGACCTGCGCCAGAGCGGCACGTACTGGTATCACAGCCACGCGATCCTCCAGGAACCCGCCGGCTTCTACGCCCCGCTGATCATCGACCCGCAGGACCGCGAGCCGTTCGGCTACGACCGCGAATACGTCGTGATGCTGTCCGAGTGGGTCGACACGCCGCCCGAGAAGGTGCTGGCGAATCTGAAGAAGGTCGAGGGCTACTACAACGACCGCCGCCAGACGCTGCCCGACCTCTATGCCGATCTGAAGGCGGCGCGTACTCCGCAAGAGCGTGAGGCGATCTGGAACGAGCGCGTGGCCTGGGCACGCATGCGCATGGATCCTACCGATGCCACCGACGGGGGGAGCCAGTGGCAGTTCCTCGTGCACGGCCAGCGCGTCGAGGACAACTGGACGGCGCTGTTCAAGCCCGGCGAGCGAATCCGCCTGCGCCTGATCAACGCGTCTGCGATGAACTTCTTCGATGTGTCCATCCCCGGCTTGGACCTGACCGTCGTGCAGGCCGACGGTCAGAACGTGCGGCCGGTGAAGGTCCGCGAATTGCGCATGGGCAACGGCGAGACCTACGACGTGATCGTGAAGCCCACCGAGCGCAAGGCCTACACGCTGTTCGCCGCGACCTCGGGTCGCATCGGTTTCGCGCGCGGCACGCTCGCGCCCGAACTCGGTATGGAGGGCGAGATCCCGCCCATGGGGCCGCGACCCGTGCGCACCATGGCCGAGATGACCGGCGCGCATGGGGGTGACCACGGTGCCGCGCCGGCGTTCCAGGCCGCCGCGACCGCGGACCCGCATGCCGGGCACGGCGCTGCGCCTGCGGCTCCGGCCCCCGCGCCCGCCGACCCGCACGCGATGCACGGAGGCATGGAAGGCATGCCGATGCAGCGTGGAATGCCCGGCATGGGGGGCGTGCCGACGGGAGGCGCGCAGGCGACCGACTCGCTCGCCGACGGATTGAAGGACCGCCTCGCCTACGCCGATCTCGAGGCGCTGACGCCGATGCGACTGCCGGCGGGCCCGGCGAAGAAGATCGACATGCGCCTGACGGGCGACATGAACCGCTACATCTGGTCGATCAACGACAAGAAGCTGTCGCAGGCCACCTTCTTCGAGGCGCGCGTCGGCGAGCGTCTGGAGATTCGCCTGATCAACGAAACCATGATGGAACACCCGATGCACATGCACGGCGCCTTCTTCGTGGTCGACAACGGCAAGGGCGAGCGCGCTCCGCTCAAGCACACCGTCATCGTCAAGCCGGGCGAGACCATCACGGTACACACCAGCTTCGACGAACCGGGGCCCTGGGTCTTCCACTGCCATCTCTTCTATCACGCGGCCGCCGGCATGGTCCAGGCCATCGTCGTCAAGTGAACCGTCCGGTCATGGAACCCGCACGCATGAACACGAAGAAGAACCACCCGACCGGCTCGTTGGCGCTCGCGCTCGCCGTGGCACTGGCCGGCTTGGCCGGACCCGCCCGAGCGATGGAGGACGATGCGATTTTCCAGGCCACCCGCATCGAGATCGATGCCGGCCGCAGTGACTCGAAGAGCGTGGCGGCCTGGCGCGCCGATGGCTGGATCGGTACCGACTACAACCGTTTCGCCTGGCGCACCGAGGGCTCGCGCCGCGATGGCCGCCTCGAGGACGCCGAGGTGCAGGCGCTGTTCAGCCGCTATGTCGCACCCTTCTGGGACCTGCAGCTCGGCCTGCGGCGCGAACTCAAACCCGCGGCACGCAACTACGGTGTGATCGGCGTGCGCGGCCTGGCACCCTACGCTTTCGACGTCGACGTGGCCGCGTTCGTGCGCAGCGACGGACGCCTGTTCGCGCGCACCCGCGCCGAGTACGACATGCTGTTCACGAACCGCCTCGTCGCCAGGCCCTTCGTCGGCATCGACTGGGCGGCCCGCTCGATCCCGTCGGACGGCATCAAGGCCGGAGCGACGTTGTCGGAGTGGGGACTGAACGTGCGCTACGAGATCACGCGCACCGTCGCCCCATACCTCGATATCAGCCGCCAGTGGCAGCGCGGCGCCGACGGCGGCGCGGGCGCGAACTCGGTGCGGGCCGGGCTGCGGCTGATGCTCTGAACCACCACCGGGCCGACGCGATGACGAACTCACCTCGCCTCGAAGAGCAGCGATCGCCGATGGCGGTCGGGCTGGGGCCGTGGCAACTCGCGTGGCTCGCGGCCGCTGTCTTCGTCGTCTCCGCCGGCTATGGCGCGCTGATGCCCTTGTTGCCGGCCTGGCTGACGCCACTGATCGCGGCCGGCGGCCAGGCCGAGGTCGCACGCCATGTCGGCCTGCTCAGCGGCCTGTACGCCGCCGGGGTGCTGGTCGGCGCGCCGCTGTGGGGCCTGGTGTCCGACCGCTGGGGCCGCGGACGCATCCTGGTGATCGGTCTGGTCGGCTATGTCGCGAGTTTGCTGCCCTTGTTGCGGCCTGACTGGATGGGGCTCACCGGGATCTACGCGTTGCGCGGTGCCACCGGCTTCTTAGTGGCGGCCGTCGTGCCCGTTGTGCCCGCGCTTGTCGCCGAGCACACGCCGCAAGGTCAGCGCGCCCGCCGGTTCGCGTGGCTCGGCGCGATGTCTTTGCTGGGCTTCCTGTTCGGACCGGGCCTCAACGCGGCCGCCGTGCAGATGTCCGTCGCGCTGGCCAGCATCGGCGCAGGCACTTTCGATCCGACGAATCTGGTGATCGTCATGTCGGCGGCGCTGGGCGGGCTGATGATGCTGGGACTGGCCGCCACGCTGCCGCGCGTCGCACCAGCCGCCACCGAGGACGACACGCTGCCGGCGTCTGCCGATCGCCGGCGTGCGATGGCGCTGTGGGGACTGAACGGCGCGGTCATGTTCGTGCTGGCCGGCTTCGAACTCGGCATCGTGCTGCAGGGGCAGCAGCACCCGACGCTCTCGTCGCGCGAGATCTCGCTGATGTTCGCCGAGTGCAGTCTCGTGATGCTCGGCGTCAACGCACTGCTCTTCTTCACCGGGCTGCTCGAGCGTGCCGCCGGCCGCGGCGTGATGGCGGCCGGGCTCGTGCTCGCGATCGCCGGCCTGGCGATGCTGGCGCAGCACCGCAGCGATGCCTGGATGTACGTCGGCGTCAGCTTCACCGCCGCGGGCACCGGGCTCGTGCTGCCGACCATCTCCTACCTCGCGGCCGGAGCCTCTCGGCGACGGCTCGGCGCGACGATGGGCGGGCTGGCCGCGGCGGCAGGCTTCGGCCAGACGCTCGGCTCGGCGGCCGCCGGCTGGCTCTTCGGCGCGGTGGCCCAGCTCAGCTTCGCGTGGCTCGCGCTGCCGCTGCTGGCCACGCTGGGCACCCTGATCGTGCGGCCCGCGTGGTGGTCGACCGAGGACTCCCTGCCGCAGTCGCCTCGCCGTTCCTTCGACCCGACTTCCGAACGACACCCACAGGAGCCCTGACCATGCGCTACTTCTTCACCACCCTTCTCGCCGC
>CAKZXL010000582.1 GCA_937883885.1 uncultured Aquincola sp.
GAGCGGGACCGCCCTTTGCCCTGTGCTGCGCTGGAGATGCGCACGATGCAAATGCTTCTGTTCTGCCCGCCCTATGCAGGCCACCTCAACCCCATGCTGGCCCTGGGCGGCGCCCTGCGTGGCCGCGGGCATGCGGTGTCGTTGGTCGGCCTGGCCGATGCCGAAGATGCGGTCAAGCGCGCCGGCTTCGGCTTCGAGGCGGTGGGCATGGACAGCAGCCATCCGACCGGCACGCTGGCCCGCATGGAAGCCCGGCTGGCCCGGCTGCGCGGCGTGCTGGGCATCAGCAGCGTCATCCACGACGTGGCGGCGATGACCGACATGCTGTGCCGCGAATCGCCGGCGGTGATCGAGCGCCTGAAGCCCGACGCCATCGTCTGCGACCAGCTGGAGCCGGCCGGCGGCCTGCTGGCCCGGCGCTACCGCCTGCCGCAGGTGTCGGTGGCCAATGCACTGATGCTGGACCGCGAGCCCTACATGCCGCCGCCCTTCACCGACTGGGGCTACGCGCGCACCCGCTGGGCCCGCGAGCGCAACCTGGGCGGCTACCGCGTGAGCGACTGGATGATGGGCCGCGTGGGCGCGGTGCTGGAGCGCTGGAGCCAGGCCTTCGGCCTGACCGGCTGCGCCAGCACCGAACAGTGCCTGTCGGCCCGGCAGATCGGCCAGCTGTCGCCGATGCTCGACTTTCCGCGCGAAGACCTGGGCGATGGCTTTCACTATGCAGGCCCTTTGCGCCGGCCCATGCACGAAGAGCCCGCCTGGCAAGCGCCCGAAGGCGCACAAGCGCCGTTTGCCTTCGTCAGCCTGGGCAGCCTGCAGGGCGGGCGCTTTGGCCTGCTGTCCCGCATCACCCTGGCCTGCCGGCAGCTGGGCCTGACCGCCATCGTGGTGCACAACGGCCGGCTGAGCGCGGCGCAGGTGGCCCAGCTGCCCGGGGCGCCGGTGGTCGCGGCACACCTGCCGCAGCGGCGCGTCATCGCGCAGTGCGCGCTGGTGGTCAGCCATGGCGGCATGAACACCGTGCTCGACGCGCTGGAAGCCGGCGTGCCGCTAGCGCTGCTGCCGCTGGCCATGGAGCAAGGCGCCATCGCCCAGCGTGTGGTCCGTGCCGGCGCGGGGCGCCTGCTGCGGGGCCGGCGCAGCACGGCGTCTGTGCGTGAGCTGCTGGCCGGCGTGCTGCGCGACCCTGGCCACCGCCGCCGCGCTACCGAGGTGGGCCACAGCCTGCGCGCCGGTGGCGGCGTGGCACGCGCGGCCGAACTGGTGGAACGCCATGCGCACTGAAGCCAACGGCCTGGTGCTGGCGGGCGGCGGCCTGGCCAACGGACTGATCGCCTGGCGCCTGCGCCAGCTGCGGCCCGAGCTGCCACTGACGGTGCTGGAAGCCGGGCCCACGCTGGGCGGCAACCACACCTGGTGCTTCCACGACGGCGACCTGGACGCGCCACAACGGGCCTGGATGGCGCCGCTGGTGGCGCATCGCTGGCCACAGCACGTGGTCATGTTCGACCAGCGCAGCCGGCGCATGGCCAGCGGCTACAACGCCATCACCTCGCAGCGTTTTCATGAGGTGTTGTCGCGCGACCTGGGCAGCGCGGTGCGGCTCTCGACCCCCGTGGCCGAGGTGCGGCCGCAGCAGGTGGTGACGGCCGGCGGCGAGGTGATCGACGGCCAGGCGGTGATCGACGGGCGGGGCTTTGCGCCGATGACGCCGCTGGACCTGCGCTACCAGAAGTTCCTGGGGCTGGAGCTGCGCCTGGCCCGGCCGCACGGCCTGCAGCATCCGGTGCTGATGGATGCGCGCGTGCCGCAGCTCGACGGCTACCGCTTCGTCTACCTGCTGCCTCTGTCGGTACACACGCTGCTGGTGGAAGACACCTACTACGCCGACACGCCGGCCCTGGCCCCCGCGGCGCTGCGCGGCCGCGCGCTGGCCTATGCGCAGGCCCAGGGCTGGAACGTAGCCGAGGTGCTGCGCGAAGAACAAGGCGTGCTGCCGATCGCCATCGACGGCGACGTGGACGCGTTCTGGCAGGGCCACCGGGGCCAGCCGGTCAGCGGCCTGCGCGCTGGCTTGTTCCACCCGACCACCGGCTATTCGCTGCCGCAGGCGGTGCGGCTGGCCGAGCTGATCGCGCGGCAGCCCGACCTGTCGGCCGCCACGCTGGCCGCGGTGATCGAGCGCCATGCACGGCGCGTGTGGCGCTCGCAGTACTTCTTCCGCGCCCTCAACCGCATGCTGTTCCTGGCCGGCCCGGCCGAGGGGCGGCACCAGGTGCTGTCCCATTTCTACCGCCTGCCCGACGCGCTGGTGGCCCGCTTCTACGGCGAGCGGCTGACCCCCATCGACATGCTGCGCATCGTCACCGGCAAGCCGCCGGTGCCCTTTTTCTCGGCCTTGAAAGTGCTGTTGCCGCCGCGGCGGATGGAGTCTCCTGCATGAAACGCGATGGTTTGAAGACCGCGGCCGTCATCGGCGCCGGCATCGGCGGCCTGGCCCTGGCCATCCGGCTGCAGGCGGCCGGCATCATGACCACGCTGTTCGAGCAGCGCGACAAGGCCGGCGGCCGTGCCTATGTGTACGAGGACGACGGCTTCATCTTCGATGCCGGCCCCACCGTGATCACCGACCCCGGCGCGCTGCGCTCGCTGTTCGAGCTGGCGGGCCGGCGCATGGCCGACTATGTGGAGCTGATGCCGGTGACGCCGCTGTACCGCCTGTGCTGGGAAGACGGCGACCACTTCGACTACGTCAACGACCAGGCCGAGCTGGAGCGCCAGATCGCCGCCCGCTCGCCGCGCGACGTGGAAGGCTACCGGCGCTTTCTGGCCTACTCGCGCGAGACCTTCGAGAAGGGCTACCTGCAGCTGGGCGCGGTGCCCTTTTTGAGCTGGAAGGACATGGCGCGTGCGGCGCCGCACATCGTCAAGCTGGGCGCCTGGCGCAGCGTGCACGGCGCGGTGGCCGGCTTCATCCACGATGAGAAGCTGCGCCAGGTGTTCTCGTTTCACTCGCTGCTGGTGGGCGGCAACCCGTTCGAAACCTCGTCGATGTATTCGCTGATCCATGCGCTGGAACGCGAATGGGGCGTGTGGTTCGCGCGCGGCGGCACCGGGGCGCTGATCCGCGGCATGGTCAGGCTGTTCGAGGACATCGGCGGCACGCTGATGCTGGACACGCCCTGCGATGCCATCACCACCGAAGGCCGGCGCGCCACCGGCGTCACCTTCCGCCCCCGCGGAGGTGCGCCGGTGACCCTGCCCTTCGATGCGGTGGCCTCCAACGCCGACGTGGTGGCCACCTACGACCGGCTGCTGGCCGGCCACCCGCGCGGGCGCAGCGAGGCGCGGCGGCTCAAGGGCAAGCGCTTCAGCATGTCGCTGTTCGTCATCTACTTCGGCCTGCGTGGCGAGCGGCCCGACCTGAAGCACCACACGGTGTGCTTCGGCCCGCGCTACCGGCAGCTGCTGGACGAGGTGTTCGGCCGCTGCGGCGGCGAGCTGCCGGCCGACTTCTCGCTGTACCTGCATGCGCCCAGCGTGACCGACCCTTCGCTGGCGCCGCCCGGCCACAGCAGCTACTACGTGCTGGCGCCGGTGCCGCACCTGGGCCACACCCAGTTCGACTGGGCGGTGGAAGCGCCGCGCTACCGCGACCGCATCCTGCAGTACCTGGAAGAACGCTACATCCCGGGCCTGCGCGCCGACCTGGTGACCTGCCGCACCTTCTCGCCGCTGGACTTTCGCAGCGAGCTGGGCGCGCACCTGGGCTCGGCGTTCTCGCTGGAGCCGCTGCTGACGCAGAGCGCCCTCTTCCGGCCGCACAACCGCGACAAGGACATTCCCAACCTGTACTTCGTCGGCGCCGGCACCCATCCCGGCGCCGGCATTCCGGGCGTGCTGGCCTCGGCCCAGGCCACCGCCGGCCTGATGCTGGACAGCCCCGCCACTGCCTTGATCACCACCGAAAGGACCGCGCCGTGAGTGCCCTGCCCCCTTCCACCTTGCTGGACCATGCCCAGCAGGCGATCACGCGCGGCTCGAGCAGCTTCGCCTCGGCGGCGCGGCTGTTCGACAGCGACACCCGCCAGAGCGTGGTGATGCTGTATGCCTGGTGCCGCCACTGCGACGACGTGGTGGACGGCCAGCAGGACGGTCATGGCCAGGTGGCACAAGACCCTGCGCTCGGTGCGCGCCGCATCGAGGCCCTGGCCGATCAGACGCGGCGCGCGCTGCGTGGCCAGCCGACCGACGTGGCGCCTTTTGCGGCGCTGGCCGAGGTGGTCAGGCGCCATCGCATTCCGGAGCGCTTTCCGCTGGAGCACCTGTCGGGCTTTCGCATGGACGTGGAAGCACGCCGCTACCACACGCTGGAAGACACGCTGGACTACTGCTACCGGGTGGCCGGCGTGGTGGGCGTGATGATGGCGATGGTGATGGGCCGCCGCGACGACGTGACGCTGGACCGGGCAGCCGATCTGGGCCTGGCCTTCCAGCTCACCAACATCGCCCGCGACGTGATCGACGACCATGCCGCCGGCCGCCTGTACCTGCCGGCGCAATGGCTGGCCCAGGAAGGGGTCGATCCTGCCGAGGTGGCCGAGCCCCGGCACCGCGAGCGCGTGGCACGGGTGGCGCAGCGGCTGGTGGAAGCGGCAGAGCCGTACTACTCGTCGGCCCGGCTGGGCATCGCGGCGCTGCCGATGCGATCGGCCTGGGCGGTGGCCACGGCCCGCGGGGTGTACCGCGAGATCGGGCTGCAGGTGAAGGCCCGCGGCGGTGCGGCCTGGGACCAGCGCATCAGCACCGGCAAGCGGCGCAAGCTGCAGCACCTGCTGACCGGCGGCCTGATGGCCGCGATCAGCCGGACCGGCGTGAGCCAGCCGCCGCCGATGGCGCTGCGCGAGCGGCTGTGGACCCGCCCGCGGGCCTGAGAGCAAGCTCGCCGGCCAGGGCCTGCCGGCGCACCGCCGGCAGCCGCCACCACGGCGCATCGGGCCGCAGGTGGTGCTCATGGTGGTAGCCGAAGTGAAAGCAGGTGAACAGCGACGCCCACAGGCCGTAGGCGTTGCTGCGCGCGCGGTGGTGGTCGGCAAAGCCGCCGTCCTGCGCCTGGTCCAGCCGGTGCGGCAGCCAGGTGCCGAAGGCAAACAGCTGCACCGACGACAGGATGGCCGGCAACGCCCAGAACAGCATCACCCGCTCGAACGGTGCCCCCAGCCCGAAGACGAACAGCGCGGTCATCGTGGCCACGCCCAGGATCTCGGGCAGGCCGGTGTACTGGCGCATGAAGTTGGCATACCAGGGCCAGAAGCGCCGGCCCTGCAGATGGAAGTCGGGATCGTGCGCGGTGCCGGGCGCGCGATGGTGGTCCATGTGCCGGCCGTCGAAGCGGCCTATCAGAAAGCCGGCATACAGCCCCATGCACAAGGCACCCAACGCGCGGTTCAGCCGCGGCAGCGTAGGCGCCAGCGTGCCGTGCATCGCATCGTGGGCCAAGATGAACAGGCCCGCGTCCAGCCAGCAGATCAGCGCGACCAGCAGCGGCACCCACAGCACATCGGCGGCGCTCCAGCGGTGCACGAACATTCCATAACCCAGCAGGGCCGCCCAGGCCGCGATCAGCATCAGCGCCAGGCCCACGCCCACCCACGTCTGGCGCTGCAGCGGCCGGCTCATGGCGGCGCCTCGGGGCCGTGGCGCCGGGCCCGCAGCCGAGCCGCCAGCCGTGCCGGATCACCCGCCACCAGGAAGCCGAAGGACACCGCCCCGTCGCGGCTGCGCACCGCATGGTGCAGCCGGTGCGCCTGCACCAGCCGCGCCAGGTAGCCGCCCGGGCGCGGCTGCCAGCGCAGCGGCCACCGGCGGTGCACCAGGCCGTCATGCACCAGGCCGTACAACAGACCGTAGAGCGTCATGCCCATGGCCATCCAGTGCAGCGGCCACCACCGCCCCTGCCCCACCACGAACAAGAGCACCGCAAAGGCCGCGAACAGCACCGCGTAAGCGTCGTTGCGTTCAATGCGCGAGGCACCGGGCTCGTGGTGCGAGCGGTGCCAGCCCCAGCCGGGCCCGTGCATCCACAACCGGTGCACCAGCGCGGCCACGCCTTCCATGGCGACGGCGCTGGCCAGCACGATCAAGGCCCTCAGCCCCAGGTCGCCGGCATCGAGGTGGCTAGGCAGCAGCATCGCGGTTCCGGGTCATTTAGCAAGCAGGGCAAGCGCCATTCCTGCCCATGGGCCGCCTACCCCCGCCCCCGCCAGAACGCCAGCACCTGCTGCGCGAAGCGGTGCACGTCGATGGGCTTGGTGAGGTAGCCGTCGCAGCCGGCGGCGCTGGCGCGGTCGGCGTCGCCGTGCATCGCGTAGGCGGTCAGCGCCACCACCACGATGGGGGCGGTGGCCGGGTCGGCCTTGAGCAGGCGGGTCAGCGTCAGGCCGTCCATGCCGGGCATCTGCATGTCCATCAGGATGAGCTCGGGCGCAAAGCTGCGCACCGCCGCCTGCGCCGCCGCTGCGCTGTCGGCGCGGGCGACGGTCAGGCCCGCGCTGCTCAGCACGTACTCGGCCAGCAGCAGGTTGCTGGCGTTGTCATCCACGATCAGCACCCTGGGCAGGGCCGTGTCATTCATGGCCACTGTCGGCTCCCAGTCGTTCGCGCCAACGTGTCAGCGCCTTCAGCATGCCGTCCAGGCGGCCGCCCCCTTTTTGCACGATGGCCTCGGCCGAGGCCTGCAGGCGCCGGGTGTCGGCCTCGCCCAGCGACAGGCTGGTCCACACCACCACCGGCACCTCGCGCCAGCCCTCCATGCGGCTGATCGCGTCCAGCACGTCGAAGCCGTCCATGTCCGGCATCATCAGGTCGAGCACGATGATGTCGGGCGCCAGCGCATCCAGTTCGGCCAGTGCGCTGCGGGCATCGGTGCGTGCCATGGCGCTGATGCCCATGCCCTGCAGGGTGGCGCTCATCAGCTGCACCGCCATCGGGTCGTCGTCGATGATGAGCACCTGCGGGTCCGGCCCCAGCGCGGCGGTCAGCCGGTTCAACACCTTGACCACCTCCTGTGCATCGATGGGCTTGGCCACCACGTCGGCCACCGCAAAGCTGGCCACGCGCTGCGGCCGCGCCGTCATCGACAGTGCCAGCACGGGCGCGTGGCGCGGCTGGCGCGCCGCATCGAAGCGCAGGGTCTTGACCAGCGACAGCCCGTTGTCGTCGGGCAGGCTCAGCGACAAGGTCATGGCCGAGTAGTCCAGCTGGGAGACCATGTGCACCGCCTCGCGCACCGTGCCCGCCGGCGCCACGCGGATGCCGGCCAGCGTCAGCGAGTCCACGGCCGCCTGCTGCACGGCGGGGTCTTCATGCACGAACAGCAGCGGCACGTCGCCCATGGGCCGCTGGCCGCCGGGCACATCCGTGCCGTGGTGGCGGTTGAGCACCGCCCAGAACACGCTGCCCACCCCCGGCGTGCTGCGCAGGCCCACGCGGCCGCCTTGCGCTTCGACCAGCCGCTTGGTCAGCGCCAGGCCCAGCCCCGTGCCCTGGTGCACCTTGCTCGACCCGTCGCTGAGCTGCGTGAAGTCGGCGAACAGGCGCGTCACGTCCTGGGCCGCGATGCCCACCCCGGTGTCGTGCACCTCCAGCACAAAATGCTCGGCATCGGTGGCCCGCGCGCGGATGCTCACGGTGCCGCCTTCGGGCGTGAACTTGATGGCGTTGGACAGGTAGTTGTAGAGCACCTGCTTCAGGCGCGCTTCGTCCAGCGTCAACGGGCCCAGCGCCGGGTCCAGGTCGGTGGAGATGCTGACCTTCTGCCGCGCGGCCGTCAGCTGCAGCACCTGCACCGTCTGCTGCACCACCTCGGCCAGGTCCAGCGCCTGGGGCCGGAACTCCATGCGGCCCGCCTCCACCTTCGACAGGTCCAGGATGTCGTTGATCAGCTGCAGCAGGTGCTTGCCGCTGGAAGCGATGTGCCCGGTGAAGATGACCTGCTGGGGCGAATCGGCCGGCACCATGCCGGAGGTGAGCAGCTCCGCGAAGCCGATGATGGCGTTCAGCGGTGTGCGCAGCTCATGCGACATGTTGGCCAGGAACGCGCTCTTGGCGCGGTTGGCGGCTTCTATGCGGCGGTTCTCGCTTTCCAGCCGCTCGGCCATGCGCTGCGCCGCCTCTGCCAGCTTGTCGCGCGTGATGTCCATCACCACGCCCAGCAGCCGCACCGGCCGCCCGCCGTCGAACTGCAGGGCGCCATGGATGTCGAGCCAGTGGATGCTGCCATCGGGCCACACGACGCGGCAGCGGCAATGCCAGGGGCTGTGGCTGTTCAAGGCCGCCTCGTACGACGCCATCACCTGCGCACGGTCCTCTTCATGCACATGGTCGAAGAAGCGATTCGGCCCCCAGTCGTGCACCCGGCCCGCATAGCCGAAGCACTGGTCGTGGCGCACCGAGCGCACGGTGGCACCCGTGACCAGGTCCACCTCCCAGTCGCCGATGCGCGCCACCTCCAGCACGAAGCGCAGCCGGGCCTCGCTTTCACGCAGCGCCGCTTCGGTGCGACGTTGCATCGAGATGTCACGCGCGATCTTGGCCGCGCCCACCACGCGCCCTTGTGCATCGCGGATGGGTGATACCGAAATGGAAACGTCGATCGGCTTGCCGCTCTGGTGCACGCGCACGGTGTCGAACGGCGGCACGCTGGCGCCGCGGGCCAGCTCGGCCACGATGCGGGCTTCTTCGTGCAGGCGGTCCACCGGGATCAGCATCTGGATGGGCTGGCCCACGGCCTCGTCGGCGCTGTAGCCGAACAGCTGCTCGGCGGCCTCGTTCCAGTCGGTGATCTGCCCGCTCAAGGTCTTGCCGATGATGGCGTCGGTCGACGACGCGACGATCGCGGCCAGCCGCGCGTTCTCGACCTCGGCCTGCACCAGCTCGGTCCGGTCGCGGAACACCAGCGCCAGGCCGCGCACCGCGCCTGCCTGGTCCTGGATGACCGAAGCCCGCACCACCAGCGGCGTGCGCCGGCCCTGTCGGCCCACCAGCGTGGTCAGGTGCGGGGCCTGCGCCGCCAGCCCCAGGCCCACGACCATGTCCACCGGGTTCTGCGCCGCCACGTCGGCGGGCAGGCCTTCGCGCTGCCACACCTGGCGCAGCGGGCGGCCCAGCGCATCGGCCCGGCTCCAGCCGGTCAGGCGCTCGGCCAATGGGTCCATCTGGGTGATGCGGCCTTCACGGTCGGTGGCCATGAAGCCGGCGTCGATGCCGGCCAGCGCCGCCATCAGGCTTTGCTCGGCCCGGTGCGCGGTGTCTTCCGCCTCCTGCCGGCGCGTGACCTCGGCCTGGAGGTCACGGATGGCCGCTTGCAGCTGCCCCACGGACGGGATCTTCAAGGCCCGCGGCAACAGCACCCACAGCGCCACCGCGGTGACGACCGAGACCACCGCCGTCACGCTCTTGGTCAGGGCCTGCAGCCAGTAGTCGGGCCACCAGAGGGTCCACACGTCCATCACATGCGTGGTGCCGCAGGCAAAGATGAAGGCGCCGAAGAGGCCGTAGACCCAGGCCAAGGAACGCTCCTGCCGCAGCTGCGCGAAGCGCCACAAGGCCAGCGGGATGGAGAAGTAGGCGGCAGCGATCAGCGCATCGGCGCCCACGAAGGTCCACAGCAGGCCCGGTGTCCATGTGAAACAGTAACCATGGGGCAGGAAGCTGCCCTGGCCGAAAAATGCGTCCACCTGGGAGTCCTCCTCAGCCAACGACTGCCGAGGTGTAGCGTACCCGGCCAGACCTTGCCCACCCCCGTGATCGGCCCCTTGACCGAGCCCAAGCGCCGGCTTTGTCCGACAGCGCTGCAACCTGGACTGCCTAAGCTTGTCCGATTGCAACTGAGTGCCTCACCGGAGTACGCCATGCCTGACCACAAGCTTTCTTCCCGCCGCATCCTGATCGTTGCCACCGATGGCTTCGAGCAATCGGAGCTGCTGGTTCCGCAAGAGGAACTGACGGCGCTGGGTGCCACCGTGCACGTGGCTTCGCCCAAGACGGGCGAGATCAAGGGCTGGGACCACACCGACTGGGGCAAGAGCGTCAAGGTCGACCTGCCGCTGTCCCAGGCCGACGCCAAGGACTACGACGCGCTGGTGCTGCCCGGCGGCCAGATGAACCCGGACGCACTGCGCCTGGAGCCCGACGCCATTGCACTGATCAAGGCCTTCGCGGCGGCCGGCAAGCCGGTGGCGGCGGTGTGCCACGCACCGTGGCTGCTGATCGATGCCGGCCTGGTCAAGGACCGCAAGGTGACCTCGTGGCCTTCGGTGCGCACCGACCTGACCAATGCGGGCGCCACCGTGGTGGACGAATCGGCCGTGATCGACCGCGGCATCATCACCAGCCGCAAGCCCGAGGACCTGCACGACTTCGTCCGGGCGATCGCCTCGCAGCTGAACTGATGCGCGACCGGCGCAGGGCGCAAGGCCCTGCGCGCCCCGTCAGTCGCCCTTGAAGCCCGTGGCCTTGACCAGCCCCGCCCAGCGCTGACCTTCGGACCTGATCAGCTTGTCGGTATCGGCCCGGCTGCTGGTGCTGGTGCTGAAGCCGGCCTCGACCATCCGCGCCTGCACATCGGGCAGGCGCAGCGTGTCCTGCAGCTGCTTGTTCAGCAGGTCCAGCACCGGCGCCGGCGTGCCGGCCGGGGCCAGCACCGCGAACCAGGTGGACACGTTCACCTTGGGCAGGCCGGCTTCGGCAAAGGTGGGCACGTCGGGCAGCAGCGGCGAGCGCTGCGGCGCGGTGGTGGCCAGCGCACGCATCTTGCCGCCCTTGATCTGCGCCGCCCCCAGCGCGGTGGACACGAAGCTGCCGGCCACGTCGCCCGAGACGATGGCCGTCACCGCATCGCCGGTGGCGCGGTAGTGCACCGGCTCCACCTTGAAGCCGCCGGCCTCGGCCAGCAGCTCGGCGCCGAAGTGGCCCGGCGTGCCGGCGCCGAAGGTGGCGATGTTGGTCTTGTCGGCCTGGGCCTTGGCCGCTTTGACGAAGTCGGCCACCGTCTTGTGCGGCGAGTTGGCGGGCACCACGAAGACGAAGTCCACCTTGCACAGCTCGGCCACGCCCACCAGTTCCTTGGTGGGGTCGTAGGGCAGCTTGCTGAAAGCCGCCGGCGCGATGGAGATGGAGCCGGCCTCGCCCAGCAGCAGGGTGTAGCCGTCGGCCGGACTCTTGGCCACCGTCTGCGCGGCGATCTGGCCGCCGGCGCCCGCGCGGTTGTCCACCACCACCTGCTGCTTGAGCGCCTGGCCCAGCCGGTCAGACACCAGCCGCGCCAGCACGTCGGGCGCGGTGCCGGGCGCATAGCCCACCACCAGCTTGACCGGCTTGTCGGGGTAGCCGGCCTGCGCATGGCCGGTGCCTGCCCAGGTGCCCGCCACCAGGGCCGCCACAACGGCCAGCAGTTGTCGCTTGTTCGCTTGCATGCGCTTGTCTCCGTGTTGTGCTGCAAGCAGTGTGGTGCGCCGCGGCCGGCGCGGCTGTCATCCCCGGTGGGGACACGTCAGATGGAAAC
>CAKZXL010000583.1 GCA_937883885.1 uncultured Aquincola sp.
CGTTGTCCAGCTGCATCTGCTGGGCTTCCATGCCGGTCTTGGCGATCCACAGGGATCGGATCATGCGGGGCTCCCGAAGTCTCGGCGCCATCTTCCGACGGACTTGAGGGGGGAGACGGGGGGAAAAGAGGGGGGCAAAGGGGGTTGTTTCGGGCTGGGGCCAAGGCGGGCGGGTGGGCCGGCGGCGCCGCCTACCATGGCGGCCATACAGCAAAAAGGGCTGCACCATGGCGATCGAGCTGAGCAAGGAAGCACGGCAGCAAGCAATCGCCTCCATCGAGCGCTACTTCCGCGAGAACATGGACGAGCCCATCGGCAACGTCGCTGCCGGCGGGCTGCTGGGTTTCTTCCTGGAAGAGATCGGCCCCGCGATCTACAACCAGGCGGTGATGGACGTGCAGGAGCGCATGCAGATGCGCGTGGCCGAGCTGGACATCGAGGTGCACGAGGACGAATTCGGGTATTGGCGGAAGTACGACGGGGCTGCGAAGAAGCGGCGGTGAGGGCAGCGCCGCCGGGCACGTTCCTTACCATGCAAGGCATGAGCCGTACTCCTGCATCAGCAGCGCCCGCAGCGTCCGACTGGGTGCGGCGGGCCGAGCTGTCGGAAGGCATGGAACGCATCGAGGCGCGCTTCCAAGGGCAGGCCTATGCCCTGCACCGCCATGACCGCTATGCCATCGGCAGCACGCTGGCGGGTGTGCAGCGCTTCAACTACCGGCGCAGCCAACGCGACAGTCTGCCCGGCCACAGCCTGGTGCTGCACCCGGATGAGCCGCATGACGGCCAGGCCGGCACCGACGAAGGTTTCCACTACCGCATGGTCTACATCGAGCCGGCGCTGATCCAGGCGGCGCTGGGCGGCCGGCCGCTGCCTTTCGTCGAGGGCGGCGTCAGCACCGATGCGCGGCTGTCCGCTGCAGTGATCGCGCTGCTGGCGGCACCGGACCTGGCCCGCGAGCCGCTGGCGCAGGGCGACGCCATTGCCGGGCTGGCGCAGGCACTGGCCGCGGTGTCGGGCGCCGCCGCGGCCCCGCCGCGGGCCGACTTCCTGGCCGCGCGCCGTGCCCGCGAGTACCTGGATGCGCACCGGGCCGACGTGGTGGCGCTGGCTGCGCTGGAAGCCGCCACGGGGCGCGACCGCTGGAGCCTTTCACACGACTTCCGGACCTTCTACGGCACCAGCCCCTACCGTTACCAGACGATGCGGCGGCTGGACCAGGTGCGTCGACTGCTGCTGGCAGGCAGCCCGCTGGGCGATGCAGCGGCCGCGGCCGGCTTTGCCGACCAAAGCCACATGACGCGGCACTTCGGCAAGGCCTTCGGGCTCACGCCCGGGCGGTGGCTGCGCATCACCACCGGCTTGCCCGTGGTACGCGAGGTGGACACGGCCACGAACGTTCAAGACTTCGCGTCAGGCGCTGCGTAGCCTCGGGGCTTTCGTTGAATGGAGCCCGCCCATGACTACCCGCACCGCCACCCCCCAGGCCCCTGCCGACCGCGGCCAAAGCCAGGCCCTCGACCTGCTCGGCAAGATCGACCTCATCGACGGCCACTGGCAACCGCGTGTCGTGGCCGAAATGAATGACTACCAGTTCAAGGTGGTGAAGGTGCAAGGCGCCTTCGACTGGCACCGGCATGCACACACCGACGAGACCTTCGTGGTGCTGCAAGGCGAGTTGCGCATCCTGCTGCGCGGCACGGCCGCCGGTGACAGCACCATCGTGCTGCGCGCCGGGCAGATGGCGGTGGTGCCCCGGGGCGTCGAGCACAAGCCCTGCGCCGACCAGGAGACCCGACTGCTGCTGATCGAGCCGCGCGGCGTGGTCAACACCGGCGACGGTGCACGCGGCGAGCGCACCGTCGACAACGACCAGTGGGTCTGACACTCCTGCTGCGCTATCGTTTGCGCAGATCCATCACCAGGAGCCCCCATGGGCCAAGCCCGCCTGCGCGGCACCCACGAACAACGCAAGGCCGCTGCCGTCGACCGGCAGCTGGCGCTGCGGCCGAAGTACATCACCTGCAACAACTGCCAGGCGCAGCTGACCGAGATGAGCCCGATGGACATCGCCGGGCTCGACGGCATCGATGCGGCGTTCACCGCGCACTGTCCGGCCTGCGGCCACGACACCTATGCGCTCAAGGGCCACCCCGAGGCGGTGGCGCGGCTGCACATCGCCATCGAGGACAACGTGGGCAGCGCCAGCAAGGCCGGCGTGGCACCGCCGGCCAACCGGGCCGATCCGGCCTGACCAACCCGGCTCCAGCCCGCACGCCATGAGCGAACCCACCCCGCTGCCGCTGCTGCGCATCCTCCACGCGGCCATCATCTGCGCCGACTACGCCCGTTCGAAGCACTTCTACACCCAGGTGCTGGGCCTGGCCGTGGTGGCCGAGCATTACCGCGAGGCGCGCCGCTCCTGGAAGCTGGACCTGGCGCTGCCCGACGGCTCGCAGGTGGAGCTGTTCTCCTTTCCCGGCGCGCCGCCCCGCCCCTCGTACCCCGAGGCACAGGGCCTGCGGCACCTGGCCTTCGAGGTGGACGACGTCGTCCGCTGCAAGTCGCAGCTCGAAGCCCACGGTGTGGCCGTGGAAGACGTGCGCGTGGACGAGTACACCGGCCGCCGCTTCGTCTTCTTCGCCGATCCCGATGGATTGCCGCTGGAGCTGTACGAGGCCTGCCCCGCCGTACCGGCCGCCTGAGAACCGAGGCCCGCCATGCCCGTGCACATCGTCCGCCTCGGCACGCCGCGCCTGCCCGGCGAGGGCACGCGCATCGGCACCGTGCGCCGCCCGCCGCGGGGCGTGCTGAAAGCCGAATTCGCCAGCGGCAACTGGTACGACGTCTGGTTCCCGACGCTGGCGCCCAGCGCCGAGGCGGTCAAGCGCGCGCTGGCGGCCACCACCGATGCCGAATGGGCGGCCTTCACCCGCGCCTACCGCGCCGAGATGGCCCAGCCGGAAGCCCGGCACGCGCTGTCGCTGCTGGCCACCATGTCGCACGGCGCGAACTTCTCGGTCGGCTGCTACTGCGAGAACGAAGCCCGCTGCCACCGATCGCTGCTGCGGCTACTGCTGCAGGAAGCGGGCGCACAGCTGGCCGATTGACGGGAGGTAGGTGATGCCAAGGATCCACCTTTGCGCCGCAATCTTGTTCGGCCTTCTGTCGGCCACGCCGATGGCGGGCTGGGGCCAGAAGCTGCCGCCGGCCTCGCGAACCGTCTACAAGTGTGAGCAGCAAGGCCGCGTCGTGTACTCCGACACCCCTTGCCTGGGCGCACAGAAGCTGGACATCGAGCCCACGCGGGGCCTCGACGCGAGCAGCGGCCGGGCCAGGACCGGTGCTGACGTGCAGCGCGAGAAACAACGCGAGCTGGTGGCCGAAGCGGTACGGCCGTTGTCCGGCATGAACTCGCGCGAGTTCGACCGCGCCGCGCGCCGCACGCAGCTTCCGGCCGCTTCACAACGGGCCTGCGGTGCACTCGACGAGTCGATCCCCAGACTGGAAAGGCGCGAGCAGCAGGCGGCCGAGGGGCCGTCACGTCAGGCGGTGCAGCGGGAACTGCTGACTGCACGCGCCGCCTTCCGCCACCACCGGTGCGACTAAGGGCGCGGTGGGCCGACCCTGTGCAGACCGGCCCGATGTCAGCGCCGTTGCACTGCCGGATGGGCCCGCGTCACACCGACATGTTCATGATCTCGGAGTAAGCCTGCACCAGCCGGCCGCGCACCGTCAGCGCGGCCTGGAAGCCGATCTGCGACTTCTGCATGGCCACCATGGTCTGCTCCAGGCTCACCGTGGGGTTGTCCAGCTGCACTTCGCGCTGCAGGCGCTGCGCTTCCTGCTGCTGGGCGCTCACGGCCTTGAGGGCGCGGGTCATCTCGGTCTGGAAGCTGCCGCCGTTGTCGGCCACCTTGGGCGCACGCAACGGCTGGCCGTCGGTGCGCAGGCCGGCGCGGGCGGTGGCCTGTGCAAAGTCGAAGGGCTTGAGCTTGAGTTCCATGGGCGGTGTCTCGGGCGGCGTTCCTGGCGGGCCTGGGGGGACCTTGCCATGGCAGCGAATGTAGGTTCGCCGGCCGCGCCACGATGGTGCGAACTGACGCCGGTTTGCTGGACTGTTCCTCCTATAGCCGGGCGGGGTGGCGCCGAACAATGGCGCCACGCTCGAACCGCCCTTGCATGGACACCGCCCTCGCCCCTCTGCCCGACCAGGCCCTGACCCCCGCCACCCCCGATGGCGGCCCCGTGCCCGTGGCTGTGCCCACCACCACGCTGGGCCGGCTGGCGGCCATGCCCACCAAGTCGAAGGTGATGCTGGGCGCCGCCGCGGCGGGCCTGGTGGCCGTGCTGGTGGCCCTGCTGCTGTGGAACAAGCCCGACGACTACAAGGTGCTGTTCGCCAACCTGAGCGAAAAGGACGGCGGCGCCGTGGTGGCGCAGCTGGCGCAGATGAACGTGCCCTACCGCTACACCGAAGGCGGCAACGCCATCCTGGTGCCGGCCGACAAGGTGCACGACATCCGCCTGAAGCTGGCCACCGCCGGCCTGCCCAAGGGCTCGGTGGTGGGCTTCGAGCTGATGGACAACGCCCGCTTCGGGCAGACGCAGTTCCAGGAACGCCTGACCTTCCAGCGGGGCCTGGAAGGTGAACTCACGCGCTCCATCCTGGCGCTGGGCTCGGTGGAAAACGCCCGCGTGCACCTGGCGCTGCCCAACCAGAACGGCTTTTTCCGCGAGCAGCAAAAACCTTCGGCTTCCATCCTGCTGACGCTGCACCCCGGCCGCACGCTCGACCGTTCGCAGATCGCGGGCATCGTGCACCTGGTGTCGTCGTCGGTGCCCGAGCTGAGCCCCAAGGCCGTGAGCGTGCTGGACCAGACCGGCGCGCTGCTGTCCGACGCGCCTGACGGCAGCGGCCAGAGCCTGGACGAGCAGCAGCTCAAGCGCATCCAGCAGATCGAGGCGATCTACCTGAAGCGCGTGACCGACATCCTGGAGCCGGTGGTGGGCCGCGACAACCTGCGCGCCAACGTCACGGCCGAGTTGGACTTCTCGCAAAGCGAATCCACCTCCGAGCAGTTCCGCCCCAACCAGGGCGCCGATGCGCCGGCCGCCGTGCGCAGCCAGCAAAGCCTGGAATCGAACGCCGGCACGCCGGCCATGCCCAGCGGCGTGCCGGGCGCGGCCACCAACCAGCCGCCGGTGCCGGCCACGGCCCCGATCAACGGTGCCTCGCAGCCGATGCAGGGGGCGCAGGCGGGCGCCAGCGCCGGCAGCCAGCTGCGGCGCGAGAACGTCACCAACTACGAGGTGGACAAGACCGTGCGCGTGACCCGCGGCGCCACCGGCACCATCAAGCGGCTGACGGCGGCGGTGGTGGTCAACCACCGCAGCGGCACCGACCCCAAGGGCAAGCCCACCTCGGTGCCGCTGTCGCAGGAAGAACTCGACAAGCTCACGCAGCTGGTGCAAGAGAGCATCGGCTTCAACAAGGAGCGGGGCGACTCGGTCAAGCTGATCAACGCGCCCTTCCGCGTGGAGCCGCCCAAGGAAGAAGAAGACCTGCCGCTGTGGAAGCAGCAGGAAGTGCGCGACCTGATGAAGACCGCTTCGGTGCCGCTGTCGCTGGCCCTGGTGGCGCTGATCATCGTCTTCGGCCTGGTGCGCCCGGCGCTCAAGGCGGCCCGCCCGCCCGAGCCCGAGCCGGAAGAAGCGACCGCGCAGCTCGACGCCGTGGCCGACGACCCGCTGGCCCTGCCGGGCAGCGAGGAGCTGGTGGCCCTGGAAGCGCCCAAGTCGATCGAGAAGCTGGAACAGGCCCGCCAGCTGGCGCGCGAGAACCCGCTGGTGGTGGCCAACATCGTGCGCAGCTGGATGAGCGGCGAAGCCGCCTGACCGGTGGCAACAAAGGACTAGCCAGACATGGCCAAGGAAGAAGACACCGGCGCCGAAGATGCGGCCATCCTCCTGATGTCGTTGGGCGAGGAGGAAGCGGCCGAGGTGTTCAAGCACCTGGCGCCCAAGGAAGTGCAGAAGCTGGGCGAGACCATCGCCAAGATGAAGACGGTGCCGCGCAACCGGCTGGAGGCCGTGCTCACCCGCTTCACCGACAACGCCAGCAACGAACAGATGCTGGTGCCCGACAACGACGAGTACGTGAAGGCGGTGCTGCGCAAGGCGCTGGGCGAAGACCGCGCCAATCTGCTGATCGACCGCATCCTGCAGGGCGGCGACACCAGCGGCATCGAGAGCCTGAAGTGGATGGACGCGCTGAGCGTGGCCGAACTGCTGCGCAACGAGCACCCGCAGATCGTGGCCGCCATCCTGGTGCACCTGGACTTCGACCAGGCCAGCTCGGTGCTCAAGTGCTTCACCGAACGCCAGCGCAACGAGGTGATGATCCGCATCGCCACGCTGGACGGCATCCAGCCTTCGGCGATGAAGGACCTGAACGACGTGATGGGCAAGGTGCTGGCCGGCGGCGAACGCACACGCAAGGCCAACCTGGGCGGCATCAAGGCCGCGGCCGAGATCATCAACATGATGGGCTCGGCGGTGGAGACCTCGGCGCTGGACTACATCCGCGAAGCGGACAACGACCTGGCGCAGAAGATCATGGACAACATGTTCACCTTCGACGACCTGGCCAAGGTGGACGACAAGGGCATACAGACCGTGCTCAAGGAAGTGCAGAGCGAATCGCTGGTCATCGCGCTCAAGGGCGCCTCGGCCGAGCTGCGGGACAAGATCTTCCGCAACATGTCCAGCCGCGCCGCCGAGACGCTGCGCGAAGACCTGGAAGGCCGCGGCCCGGTTCGCCTGTCGGAAGTGGAGGCCGAGCAGAAGGAGATGTTGAAGGTCGTCCGCCGCCTGGCCGACGAAGGCCAGATCGTGCTGGGAGGCGCAGGCGATGACGACTTCGTCTAAGGACGACGCGCCCAAGCCGCCGGCCGGGGGCAACCGGCCCGCTTCCAGCTACGCACGCTTCATCCCGCGGGAAGAGCTGCAGGGCTTTGCCGCCTGGCGGCCCGACAGCTTCGGCAGCGCCTTCGACGAGATTCCGGCCAGCCTGCGGCGCGCGCCCGAGCCGCCGCCGGCACCGCCGCCGCCCGAGCCCGTGCCCGAGCCGCCGCCGCCCGCCGGCCCCACGATGGCAGAGCTGCAGGCCGCCGCGGCCGAAGCACGCCAGGGTGGTTATCAAGACGGCTACCGCGACGGCCTGGTGGCGCTGGAAGGCTTCAAGCAGAGCTTTGCGCAGCAGATGTCGGCCCAGGTGGGCCAGCTGGTGAACGCCTTCCAGGCGCAGCTGGACGCGCTGGAACAGCAGCTGGCCGCCACCGTGGCCGCCACCGCCACCCAGCTGGCGCGCCAGGTGGTGCGGGCCGAGGTCACGGCCCGGCCCGAGCTGGTGGCCCGCGTGGCCGAAGAGGCGGTGAACGCGGTGCTGCTGTCGGCCCGCCACATCCGCGTGTTCGTCAACCCCGACGACCTGCCCATGGTGGCCAGCGGCGCGGCCGAGGCGCTGGAAGCGCGTGGCGCGCGGCTGATGCCTTCTTCGCAGGTGCTGCGCGGCGGCTGCCTGATCGAGTCCGACGTCGGCCGCATCGACGCCCGCATCGACAGCCGCTGGACCCAGGCCGCCGCGGTGCTGGGCCAGGAAGTGCCTTACGAGGGCGAAGCATGAGCGCGGTGCTTTCCCACGGCGCCGAGAAGTGGCAACGCTTCCAGGCCGACCTGCAGGCCTTTGCCGCCGCGCCGCTGCCGCTGGAAAGCGAAGGCGTGCTGGTGCGCGTGACCGGCCTGGTGCTGGAAGCGGCCGGCGTGCGCGCACCGGTGGGTTCAGTGTGTGAAGTGCGCATGGACGGCCAGCCCCCGGTGCTGGCCGAGGTGGTGGGCTTCAATGGCGACCGTGCGTTTTTGATGCCCACCGGCGAGCTGCATGGCCTGGCCAGCGGCGCCCGCGTGGTGCAGCGCGCCGCCCCGCGCGTGCCACCCCGCCTGGGCGTGGAAAACCGCCCCTGGCGCCGCAGCGAGGACCGCGGCCTGCACCTGCCCATGGGCGACGGCCTGCTGGGCCGCGTGGTGGATTCACACGGCCACCCGATGGACCGCCACGGCCCGCTGCAAGGCGTGGACACCGAACCCCTGGTGCGCCGCCCCATCAATGCGATGGACCGCGACCCGGTGCGCCAGCCGCTGGACACCGGCGTGCGTGCCATCAACGCCATGCTCACCGTGGGCCGTGGCCAGCGCATCGGCCTGTTTGCCGGCACAGGCGTGGGCAAGTCGGTGCTGCTGGGCATGATGGCCCGCTACACCCAGGCCGACGTGATCGTGGTGGGCCTGATCGGCGAGCGGGGCCGTGAAGTCAAGGAGTTCATCGAGGACATCCTGGGCGAAGAAGGCATCCGCCGTTCGGTGGTGGTGGCCGCGCCGGCCGATGCGCCGCCGCTGGTGCGCATGCAGGGCGCCAGCTATGCCACCGCGATTGCCGAGCACTTCCGCGACCGCGGCCAGCATGTGCTGCTGCTGATGGACAGCCTGACCCGCTATGCGATGGCCCAGCGCGAGATTGCCCTGGCCATCGGCGAGCCGCCGGCCACCAAGGGCTACCCGCCCAGCTGCTTTGCCAAGCTGCCACAGCTGGTGGAGCGGTCGGGCAATGGCCTGAACGGCGTGGGCAGCATCACCGCCTTCTACACCGTGCTGAGCGAAGGCGACGACCAGCAGGACCCGATCGCCGATGCGGCGCGCGGCATCCTGGACGGGCACATCGTGCTCAGCCGCGAGCTGGCCGAAGCGGGCCACTACCCGGCCATCGACGTGGAGAAGTCCATCTCGCGGGTGATGACCTCGGTGGCCACGAAAGACCACATCGACGCCGCCCGCCGCGGCCGCCAGCTGCTGGCCAAGTACAACAAGGCACGCGACCTGATCCAGCTGGGCGCCTATGCCCCCGGCCACGACCATGAGCTGGACCTGGCGGTGCGCTGCCACCCGGCGCTGGTGTCGCTGCTGCAGCAGGGCATGCATGAACAAGCCACGCTGGAGGCCAGCCGCCGCCAGCTGGCGCAACTGGGCGCATGACGATAGATGGCTGACAACACCCAGGCCCTGGCCACGCTGCTGGAGCGCGAGACCACCGAGCGCGACAACCTGCTGACCGCGCTGCAGCAGGCGCAGGCCCGCGCCCAGGCCGCGCAGCAGCAGGCCGAGCAGCTGGTGGCCTACCGCGACGACTACCACCGCCGCTGGTCCAGCCAGTTCCGCACCGCCGGCACCATGGACATCGTGCGCTGCTATCAAGACTTTGCGCAGCGGCTGGAAGAAGCCATCGCCCAGCAGGCGCGCGTGGCCACCCATGCCGAAACGCAGGTGCAGCGCGCCCGTGAGGCGCTGACCGCGCAGGAGATCCGCGTGGCCTCGGTGCGCAAGCTGATCGAGCGCCGACAGGCCGAGGCGCTGCGCGCCGCCGAACGCCGCGACCAGAAGCAGACCGACGAAGCCGCCAGCCGCGCCGCCTGGCGGCCCGCCACCACGGCCTGAGCCGCCGCCACCGCCGCAGCCCCCCCGCCACCTGCCCGACAAGAGGTCCGAATGCTGAACAACGCCGTCTCGTCCAGCCCGCTGCCCAACCTGCAGGCGCCGCGTGCGCCGCAGCCGGCCAATGGTCAGACCGGCCAGGCCGGCGCCCCCACCGCCGCCGACGAAGCGCCCGACGCCTTTGCGCGCCAGCTGGCGCAGGCCCAGTCGGCCAAGGCCGCGGCTGCCAATGCCACCGCCGCCCGCGCCGCCCAGGCCGCGCGCGAGGCGCAGGACCGGCTGGCCCGCGAAGCCGCCGCCCCGCGCACGGCCGAAGGCAGCAAGCCGGCGGCCGAGGCCAGGCCGGCCGCCACCGAAGAGCCCGACGCCGAAGCCACCGAAGGCGCCCCCCGCAAGACCGGCACCGACACCGAGGCCGACCCCGCCGCCTGGCTGGCCAGCCTGCTGCCCGGCGGCGCCGAGCGCCTGGCCCGTGGCGGCCTGGCCAATGGCGGCGCCGACAACGGCGGCCCCGGCGGCCGCCGCAGCGCCGGCATCGGCACCGGCAAGGCCGCACCCGGCAGCGAGCTGGCCGGCCGCATCGACGGCGCCGACGCCGCGCAGACAGCC
>CAKZXL010000584.1 GCA_937883885.1 uncultured Aquincola sp.
CGCTGCAGCATCCCCGACGTGGACCCGACGACGGCCCAGACCGGCCACGCCATCACCGACACGCTGCTGGGCTACCGCGCCGACCCGCGGCTGAACGGCGCCCTCACCTTCGGCATGAACGCCATCATCGTCAGCGGCATCGACCATGTGTTGCAGGTCGGCGCGCGGGGCGAAGGGACGATTGCGTTTTAGGCCGGCCTTTTGTCTGGCAGCGGGATGAACTCGGTTTCCCCCGGCACTGGCGCAAAGCGCTGCGCCGCCCAGTCGTCGGCCGCCTGCACGATGCGCTCCTTGCGGCTGGAGACGAAGTTCCACCACATGTAGCGGTGGCCCAGCGGGTCGCCGCCCACCAGCGCCAGGCGCGCTCCTTCAGGTGCGACGATCTCGCAGCTGGCGCCCGCCGGCAGCACCGCCATGGTCTGAGCGGCCACCGGCTGGCCGTCCAGCGTGTAGCCACCTTCCACCGCGTACAGCGCCTGCTGCTTCGCCAGCGGCGGCAACGTGAGCCGCGCACCGGCCGCCAGCCGCAGGTCGATGTACAGCGTGGCCGAGCGCTGCGGCACCGGCGAGCTGACGCCAAAACCGCTGCCCATCAGCACCCGCGCCACCACGCCGGGCGCGGGGGCCACTTCCGGAATGTCGGCCGCCGAGGTGTGCGAGAAGAAGCAGGGCATCTCTTCGTCCGCCTCCGGCAGCGCCAGCCACAGCTGCAGGCCGTGGCGCAGGTCGGCCTGGCCGCGCAGTTCGTCCGGCATGCGCTCGGAATGGGTGATGCCGCTGCCGGCCACCATCAGGTTGACCGCGCCGGGCTCGATGCGCTGCACCGCGCCGGTGGAGTCACGGTGCACCATCACGCCCTGGTACAGGTAGGTGACGGTGGCCAGGCCGATGTGCGGATGGGCACGCACGTCCTGGGTGTCGTGCGCCTGCACCGGCCCGAAGTGGTCGAAGAACACAAAGGGCCCCACCGCCGGCTGCGGCAGCGAAGGCAGCGAGCGCCGCACCAGAAAGCCGCCACCCAGGTCCTTGGTGTGCGGCGAGATGAGGGTGACGCCCTGCGGTGCGTCGTGGCTGGGCGTGCCTGGCTGCGTCATGTCGGATCCCCGGTGCGGTACTGCGATGCGTGCAGTATCTGGCACCCGCCAGCGGCCGACTTAAACTTCACCCTCGTTTGTCTGCTGCCCGGCGCGTCCTGCGCCGGCACCTCCGGAATCCCCTATGAGCCTCAAGTGCGGCATCGTTGGCCTGCCCAACGTCGGCAAGTCCACCCTGTTCAACGCCCTCACCAAGGCGGGCATCGCTGCCGAGAACTACCCCTTCTGCACGATCGAGCCCAACGTGGGCATCGTCGAGCTGCCCGACCCGCGGCTGCAGGCGCTGTCGGACATCGTGCAGCCCGAGCGCGTCGTGCCGGCGATCGTCGAGTTCGTCGACATCGCGGGCCTGGTGGCTGGTGCCTCCAAGGGTGAAGGCCTGGGCAACCAGTTTCTCTCGCACATCCGCGAGACGGACGCGATCGTCAACGTGGTGCGCTGCTTCGAGGACGACAACGTCATCCACGTCTCGGGCAAGGTCGACCCCATCGCCGACATCGAGGTCATCCAGACCGAGCTGTGCCTGGCCGACCTGGGCACCGTGGAAAAGACGCTGCAGCGCTCCATCAAGGCCGCCAAGTCGGGCAACGACAAGGAAGCCGCCAAGCTGGTGGCGGTGCTGCAGAAATGCCAGGCCGCGCTCGACCAGGCGCAGCCGGTGCGCAGCATCGACTTCAGCAAGGAAGAACTGGTGGTGCTCAAGCCGCTGTGCCTGATCACCGCCAAGCCGGCGATGTTCGTGGGCAACGTGTCGGAAACCGGCTTCAAGAACAACCCGCTGCTCGACCGCCTGAAGGCCTACGCCGAGGCGCAGAAGGCGCCGGTGGTGGCCATCTGCGCCAAGACCGAGGCCGAGCTGGCCGACATGGCCGACGAGGACCGTGCGCTGTTCCTGGCCGAGATGGGCCAGGACGAGCCGGGCCTGAACCGCCTGATCCGCGCCGCCTTCAAGCTGCTGGGCCTGCAGACCTACTTCACCGCCGGCGTGAAGGAAGTGCGCGCCTGGACCATCCGCATCGGCGACACCGCGCCGCAGGCGGCCGGCGTGATCCACACCGACTTTGAACGCGGCTTCATCCGCGCCCAGACCATCGCCTTCGAGGACTTCGTGCAGTTCAAGGGCGAACAAGGCGCCAAGGATGCCGGCAAGATGCGCGCCGAAGGCAAGGAGTACGTCGTCAAGGATGGCGACGTCATGAACTTCCTGTTCAACGTGTAGCCCTCTTCCGCCCATGTCCGTGCCGCAGTCCCGGGCGAACGGCTGGGCCTCTCGCTCGCTGCTGACGCTGGTGGCCTATCTGGCCACCGGCGCCCTCGGCATGCTGGTGACCATCCCGCCCAGCTTCGCCTCGCCGCTGTACCCGGCTGCGGGCCTGGCGCTGGTGGCCGTGCTCACCTGGGGCAAGCCCGCTGCGCTGGCGGTGGCGCTGGGCTCGGCCTGCATCAACTTCTACCTCAGCGCAAAAACCAGCTTCTCGGCCGCCGCGCTGCTGATGCCGGCCTGCGCCGGCCTGGGCGCGATGCTGCAGGCGGTGGTGGGCGCCGGGCTGATCCGCCGCTTCGTGCGCCAGCCGCCGCTGCTGGCCGAGCCGCGCGACCTGCTGCGCTTTTACCTGCTGGCCGCGCTCAGCTGCCTGATCAGCGCCACCGTGGCGCTGGCGGCGCTGACGGCGGTGGGCATCCTGCCGCCGGGCATGCGCCTGGTGACCTGGGGAACCTGGGCGGCCGGCGATGCTCTGGGCACGTTGGTGGGCGCGCCGATCGCGCTGACCCTGATCGGCCAGCCGCGCGCCGAATGGACCCGGCGCCGGCTGACCGTCGGCCTGCCGCTGCTGGTGGTCACGGTGCTGATGGCGCTGGGCATCCAGCAGATGGTGCGCCTGGACGCCGACCGCGAACGCGCCATGTTCGAACGCGAGGCGTCCAGCGCCTCGGGCGCGATGCAGGCGCGGCTGCGCGAGCCGCTGCGCGCACTGGAAGCCGTGCACGGCGTGTTCCTCGCCTCGGATGACGTGACCCGCGCCGAATTCAAGCGCGCCACCGCCGCCTGGCTGTTGCCGGTGCTGGGCGTGGAAGCCCTGGGCTGGCACCAGCGGGTGATGCGCGCCGACCTGCCGCGCTTCGAGGCGCAGGTGCAGGCCGAAGGCGTGCCGCACTACCGCGTGTTCGACCGCACCGATACCGGCAGCACCGAAGCCGCCAGGCACCCCGAGGTCATGGCCATGCGCTTCATCGAACCAGCGTCGGACAACGCCTCCGCGCTGGGCGTCAACGCGCTGTCCATTCCCGCAGCGCGCGATGCCATCGACGCCAGCACCCGCAGCGGCCTGCCGGTGGCCTCGCCCGGCTTCACGCTGACGCAGGGCGGCACGGGCATCGTGGTGTATCAGGCCGTCTACCACGGCGAGCCCACCTACGCGGCCGACCGCATCGCCGCCCTGCGCGGCAGCATCTTCGTCACCGTGAGCCTGGACAACCAGGTGCGCGCGGTCGAGGCCTCACTCACGGCGCCGCTGGCGCTGTGCATCGTCGACAGGACGCCCGACGCCGCGCTGCCGCGCCTGGGCGGCGAACCGGGCTGCGAGCGGCCGGCGACCAAGCGCAGGCCGGTGCACGTGCGGCCCATCACCTTCGCCGGCCGGCAGTGGGAAATCCGCGTGCGGCAGAAAGCTGTCGCCGGTTCGGCAGACGCCGTGCTGGGCAACGCCTGGCCGTTTTCCATCGTCGGCCTGCTGGCCACCGCGATGGTGGGCGCGCTGCTGCTGACGATGACCGGACGCGCCCGCCGCATCGAGCTGGCGGTGAGCGAACGCACCGCCGACCTGCTGCGCGAGGTGGCCGAACGCAAGCGCACCGAAGCCGCGCTGCGCGAGAGCGAGCACCGCTTTCGCAACATGCTGGACCACGTGCCCATCGGCGTGATTTACACCGACCTGGAAGGCCGCATCCGTGAGTCGAATCCGCGGCTGCGCGAGATGACCGGCTATACCGCGGAGGAGCTGGCCGGCATGGACGCCGCCCTGCTCACCCACCCCGACGACCGCGCCTTCGACCGCGAACTCAACGGCCGCCTGATCCGCGGCGAGATGCCGATGGTGCGGCGCCAGAAGCGCTACGTCACCCGCGACCAGCGGATGGTGTGGGTGTCGGTGGTGATCACGGTGCTGCGCGACGGCACCGGCGCGCCGCACCGCCTGGTGGGCGTGGTGGAAGACATCACCGAGCACCTGCGGCTGCAGGACGCCGAACGCGCCCGCGAGACGGCCGAGGCCGCCAACCGCGCCAAGAGCGACTTCCTCTCGCGCATGAGCCATGAGCTGCGCACGCCGCTGAACGCGATGCTGGGCTTTGCGCAGCTGCTGGAGCTGGACCGCCAGCAGCCGCTGGCCGGCCACCAGACGGAGTGGACCGCGCAGATCCAGCAGGCCGGCTGGCACCTGCTGCACATGATCAACGACACGCTGGACCTCTCGCGCATCGAGGCCGGCACGCTGAAGCTGCAGACCGAGACGCTGGACGTGCCCGAGCTGCTGCGCGCCTGCCGCTCGCTGCTGGAGCACAACGCGCAGCGCCGCGGCGTGACGGTGCATGAGCAGCTCGACCCGCAGGCCCAGGTGGTGGCGGGCGACCTCACGCGGGTCAAGCAGATCATGACCAACCTGCTGTCCAACGCCATCAAGTACAACCAGCCGGGCGGCCGCGTCACCCTCACCAGCGGCCTGGCCGACGCGCAGACGGTGCAGATCGAGGTCAGCGACACCGGCCTGGGCATGAACGAGCAGCAGCTGGCCGACCTGTTCCAGCCTTTCAACCGGCTGGGGCGCGAAAGCTCGGGCGAAGAAGGCACCGGCATCGGCCTGGTGATCAGCCAGCGGCTGGCCGAGCTGATGGGCGGCACGCTGCGCGCGCGCAGCGTCGAAGGCCAGGGCTCCACCTTCGTGCTGCAGCTGCCGCGCGGGCGCGCGGGCGCGGCCACCCGGCTGGTGCCGGAAGAAGACAGGCCGGCGGACGCCGCCTACCGCCGGCGCATCGTGCATTACGTGGAAGACAACGAGACCAATGCCGAGGTGATGCGCGGCATCCTGGCGCAGCGGCCGCAGATCCAGCTGCAGGTGTCCAGCACGGGCCTGGACGGGCTGGCCGCCATCCGCATCGAACGCCCCAGCCTGGTGCTGCTGGACATGCACCTGCCCGACATCGACGGTCTGGAACTGCTGCGCCACCTCAAGGCCGACGAAGGCACGGCAGCCATTCCGGTGGTGGTGGTGTCCGCCGACGCCACCTCGGCACGCATCCGCGAAGCCATGGCGGCCGGCGCGGCGCAGTACCTCACCAAGCCGGTGAACGTGGGCGAGATCCTGGCCGTGCTGGACGAGCAGCTGGAAGCGCTGGACACACGCTTCGGCTAGGTGCATGCCGCACCGCGGCAGTGCGAATTACAGAAAGCCACGACAAGGGCCGAAAGCGCTGCATGAAGCCGGCCCCCACCGGGGCCTGGCATGTCGTCGTCATCCAGGAGCCCGCTGCCGTGATCCGCCCTGTGCGCAACTTGTCCGTGCGAACCCGCTTTTATCTGGTGATGGGCATCGTCAGCCTGTCCTTGCTGGTGCTGGGCGTCTGGAGCCTGCTGGACAGCCGAACGGCCAACGGCCCGGTGGCCCGGCTGTTCGACCAGGCGATGGCCGCCTCCGGCCAGGTGGGCGACCTGCGCGAATCGCTGTCGGCGCTGCGCCGCTTCGAGGCCGCGATGATCGCCACCGCCGTGTCCAATCCCACCGAGGTCGACCCGCTGCACCAGCAATGGAAAAAGCAGCTCGAACGGCTGAAATCCGCCGGCGCGCAACTGGTGAGCGACAACCCCGGCAACCCGCAGCTGGCCGAACTGATCGCCACCCAGGACAAGCTGCTGGGCGAGTACGCCGGCGCGATCGACCCCATCGCGGTGCAGCTGAAGGAGGCCAAGATGGACGCCTCGGCCGGCCTGGCCTACGCCCAGCGCGCCAACGACACGCTGGAAGCGCTGCAGGCCAACGCCAGCGCGCTGCTGAAGGCCCAGCACGCCCATGCCGACCAGCTGCGCGCCGACATCGCGGCCGAAACCGCCGCCGCCGCCTGGGCCCGGCTGGCCCTGGTGGCTGCCACGCTGCTGGTGGTGCTGCCCTTGATGGTGGCCACGCTGCGCACCGTCTGCGGCCCGCTGGACCGCGCGGTGCTGGTCACCCGCCGCATTGCCGACGGCGACCTCACCAGCCGCATCGACACCCGCGGCAGCGACGAGCCGGCCCGGCTGCTGCAGGGCCTGGCCGACATGCAGGCCGCGCTCAGCCGCCTGGTGGGCCAGGTGCGCGCGTCGTCGGCCAGCATCGAAGCCGCCTCGCGCGAGGTGGCCAGCGGCAACCTGGACCTGAGCCACCGCACCGAGCAGGCGGCCAAGCACCTGCAGAGCACCGCCTCGGCGATGGAAGAGCTGAGCGCCAAGGTGCGCCATTCGGCCGAGTCGGCCGCCACCGCCAACCACCTGGCCGGTTCCGCCTCGTCGGTGGCCGAACGGGGCGGCACCGTGGTGGGCGACGTGGTGGCCACGATGACCGACATCCACGGCAGCTCCCAACGCATCGCCGACATCATCGCCACCATCGACGGCATCGCCTTTCAGACCAACATCCTGGCGCTCAATGCCGCGGTGGAGGCGGCCCGGGCCGGCGAGCAGGGCCGCGGCTTCGCCGTGGTGGCCGGCGAGGTGCGCAGCCTGGCCCAGCGCAGCGCCGGGGCGGCGCGCGAGATCAAGCAGCTGATCGGCGCCAGCGTCGAGCGGGTGGACGCGGGCACCCGGCTGGTCAACAACGCCGGCGGCACCATGGGCGAGATCGTGTCCAGCGTGCAGAAGGTGCGCGACATGATCGGCGGCATCACCGCCGTCAGCGGCACCCAGAGCCAGGACCTGGCGCAGATCAGCGGGGCCATCACCCAGCTCGACCAGGTGACGCAGCAGAACGCGGCGCTGGTGGAAGAGTCGGCCGCGGCGGCCGAATCGCTCAAGGCCCAGGCCGAGGCCTTGGCCGCGGTGGTGGCCACCTTCCGGCTGCAGGGCGAAGGTCACTCGGCGGCGGCCGCCGGGAACCAACACGTGAGCGCACACTCTCACGCGGAATGAGATGGGCGCTAGGGCCGACTGGCGCTATCGGCGCCATAGCCGGCCTCGTCAGCACTCTCGGACGCCGAGTGCTAATATCCTGGAACCTTCTGCGGAACACACTGTCTGAGGAACCATGACTTCTACCACTGCCTCTGCGATCGCCGTGCGTGACCCGTGGGCGTTGGTGCCGCCGATCGGCAACCTCGACGCCTACATCTCGGCGGTGAACCGCATTCCCCTGCTCACGCAGGAAGAAGAAACCCGCTTCGCGCGCAAGCTGCGCGACGAAGCCGACGTGGAAAGCGCCGGCCGCCTGGTGATGAGCCACCTGCGCCTGGTGGTGTCGCTGTCGCGCCAGTACCTGGGCTACGGCCTGCCGCAATCCGACCTGATCCAGGAAGGCAACGTTGGCCTGATGAAGGCGGTCAAGCGCTTCGACCCCGACCAGGGCGTGCGCCTGGTCAGCTACGCCATGCACTGGATCAAGGCCGAGATCCACGAGTACATCCTGAAGAACTGGCGCATGGTCAAGGTGGC
>CAKZXL010000585.1 GCA_937883885.1 uncultured Aquincola sp.
GCCCGCCTTCGAGCTGCCGGCCTACACCACCGCCAAGCTCACCGGCTACTGGCGCATCACGCCCACGCTGCGGCTGACGCTGGACATCGACAACGTGTTTGACCGCGACATCTACACCAGCTCCTACAGCCGCGTGTGGGTGACGCCGGGCACGCCGCGCAACTTCACGCTGGGGCTGCAGGCCCGGTTCTGAGGACCTTCACGATGACCGAGACCCTTCCCCCGCCGCCGGTGCTGCAAGCCAGCGCCGTGACCGCCCGCTACGGCACGCGCACCGTGCTGCACGGGCTCGACCTGACGGTGCAGGCCGGCGAGATCTATGCGCTGCTGGGCGCCAACGGCGCCGGCAAGACCACCACGCTCAGCCTGTTCCTGGGCTTTTTGCAGCCGGCCTCCGGCCAGGTGCGGGTGGACGGTCTCGACCCGGTGACCCAGCCTGCCGCCGCCCGCAGCCGGCTGGCCTACATCCCCGAGAACGTGGCGCTGTACGAGCACCTCAGCGCGCGCGAGAACCTGAGCTACCTGCTGCACCTGGCCGGCCAGCCGGCCGAGGCGGCCGACATCGGCCGCGCGCTGGCCGAAGCCGGCCTGGACAGCGCCGCCCACGACCGCCGCGTGGGCGGCTTTTCCAAGGGCATGCGGCAGAAGGTGGCCATTGCGCTGGCGCTGGCGCGGCGGGTGCCGGCGCTGCTGCTGGACGAGCCCACCTCGGGCCTGGACCCACGCGCCACCGCCGAATTCAGCCGCCTGCTGCTGTGGCTGCGGGACCAGGGCGTGGCGGTACTGATGGTCACCCACGACCTGCTGGGCGCGGCAGACGTGGCCGACCGCATCGGCTTCATCGACGGTGGCCGCCTGCGCGAGGAAGTGGCCGCCGCCGGCAGCGAACGCTTCGACGTGCGCCAGCTGCACCAGCGTTATGCCGCGCCCGAGGTGGCGGCATGACGGCCGCCGTGCCCGTGGCCCATGCCGCGCCGGCCACCCGCCCGCGCCCTGGCGGCATGGTGCGCCGCATCGCCCAGGAAGAGTGGCGGCTGCTGCGCCGCGACAAGGTGGCGCTGCCCGCGCTGGCGCTGTTGCTGATGCTGCTGGTGGCCGCTGCCTTCACCGCCTGGGACAGCCAGCGCAGCGCCGAGGCGCAGCGCAGCCGCTACCAGGCGCAGGCGCATGAAGAATTCGAATCGCAGCCCGACCGCCACCCGCACCGCATGGTGCACTACGGCCATTTCGTGTTCCGGCCGCTGAGCCCGCTGGCCGCCTTCGACCCCGGCGTGGACGGCTACACCGGCCACACGCTGTACCTGGAAGGCCACCGGCAGAACAGCGCCAACTTCGGCGACGTGCGGCAGTCGTCGCTGCTGCTGCGCTTCGGCCAGCTCACGCCCGCCTTCGTGCTGCAGGTGCTGGCGCCGCTGCTGCTGGTGTTCATCGGCCATGCATCGGTGGCGCGCGAGCGTGAATCGGGCACGCTGCGGGTGCTGCTGGCGCAAGGCCTGCGGCCCGGCCAGCTGGTGGCCGGCAAGCTGCTGGCCTTGGGCGGCGTGGCGGCGCTGATGCTGCTGCCCGCAGCCGTGGCGCTGGCCGCCATCGCCGGCACCACCACGGCGCCGGCCGGCCTGGCTGCGCTGCTGCTGGCCGCGCATGGGCTGTGGCTGGCGCTGTGGGTGCTGGCGGTGGTGGCCGTCTCGGCCTGGCTGCCGCGCGGGCGCGATGCGCTGGTGGCGCTGCTGGCCGCCTGGGCCTGCAGCGTGGTGCTGGTGCCGCGCCTGGCGCCGGAGGCCGCGGCATCGCTGCTGGCCCTGCCCACCCGCTTCGAGACCGACATCCAGGTGGCCCGTGAGCTGGCCGCGCTGGGCGACAGCCACAACCCGAACGACCCGTACTTCAACGCCTTCAAGCAGAAGGTGCTGGCGCAGTACGGCGTCAGCCGGGTGGAAGACCTGCCCGTCAACTACAAGCGCCTGCTGGGCATGGAAGGTGAACGCCTGACCAGCGAACTGTTCAACCGCCATGCCGCCGAGAGCTTCGGCCGCCAGACCGACCAGCTGCAATGGGTGGACCGCTTCGCGCTGCTGAGCCCGGTGCTGGCGCTGCGCCGTGTGTCCATGGCTGCGGCCGGCACCGACCTGGCCAGCTACCGGCGTTTCGTCGAGCAGGCCGAGCAATACCGCTACCACCTGGTGCAGGCGCTCAACCAGCTGCAGGCCGACAAGGTGCAGTTCACGCAGGACAAGTCCACCCGCGACGTGCGCATCGGCCGCGAGCACTGGCACGGCCTGGCCGACTTCTCCTTCACGCCGCCACCGGCCACCGATGCGCTGCGCCGGGCCGCGCCCGCGGCCGTGGTGCTGCTGGCCTGGGCCGGCGTGCTGGCGCTGCTGCTGGCCGCGGCCACCCGCCGCCTGGGGAGGCTGGTGCGATGAAAGCCTGGACCCATGAAGCACGCCTGCTGCTGCGCAGCCGGCCGGCCGTGGCCGCGCTGGTGCTGCTGCTGGCGCTGTCCACGCTGGCGGTGCTGGCCGGCCTGCGCGAGGTGGCCCGCCAGCAGCACACGCTGGCCCACCTGGCACAGCTGCAGCAGCAGGTGCTGCAAGAGCAGGCCGACAAGCTCACCCGCGCCGGTGACGCGGGCAATGCCGCCTACTACACCTTCCACGACACCTGGGATGCGCCTTCGCCGGCCGCCTTCCTGGCGCTGGGCCTGCGCGATGCCACGCCCTACGTGCTGCGCGTGCGTGCGCTGGCGCTGCAGGCGCAGCTGCATGAAGGCGAGACCTTCAACCCCGAGCTGGCGCTGGCGGGTCGCTTCGACTATGCCTTCGTGCTCGTGTACCTGGCGCCGCTGGTGCTGATCGCGCTGCTGTACGACCTGGTGTCGGGCGAGCGGCGGGCCGGCCGGCTGGGGCTGCTGCTGGCCTTGCCTGGCGGCAGCGGGCGCGGGCTGTGGCTGCGCCGCGCCGGCCTGCGCGCGGGGCTGGCCCTGGGTGGCCTGCTGCTGCCGGTGCTGGCCGCGGCCCTGTGGCAGGGCATGCCGGTGCGACTGCTGGCCGGCGTGGTGGCGGCCACCACGGCCTATGTGCTGTTCTGGGCGGCGCTGTCGGTGGTGCTGGCCACCCGCATCGCCAGCCCGGCCGCCAGTGCCACCGCGCTGGTGGGCGGCTGGGTGCTGCTGACGCTGCTGCTGCCCACGCTGGCCAATGCGGTGCTGGCCCGCGCGGTGCCGGTGCACCAGGGCGTGGACCTGATGCTGGCGCAGCGGCAGGCGGTGCACGGCGCCTGGGACGAACCGCGCGAGGCCACGCTGCAGCGCTTCTTCCAGACGCATCCGCAGTGGCGGCACAGCACGGCGCTGCCGGCCGGCTTCAGCTGGAAGTGGTACTACGCCTTCCAGCAACTGGGCGATGAATCGGTGGCCGACGCGTTCCAGGCCTACCGCGCCAGCCTGCAGGCCCGCCAGCAGTGGACGGCCCGGCTGGGCTGGCTGCTGCCCGGCGTGGGCGTGCAGACGGCGCTGCACCGCCAGGCCGACACCGACCTGCAGGCCCAGCTGGCCTACCAGGACGACATCGCCGCCTTCCATGCGCGGCTGCGGCAGTACTACTACCCCTACCTGTTCGACGAGCGGCGCTTCACCCGCCACGACTTCGCGGCGCAGCCGCGCTTCGTGGCCCGCCCGCGGCCTGAAGAGGTGGCGGGCGCGTCTCTGGCCGGCCTGGCCGTGGCCGCGCTGGTGGCGGCTGCGCTGGCTTGGCGCTGGCCTACCAGGGCTGGTTGGCCGGACCGACGGTGAGTTCGCTGACCGCGGTGTCTTCCGGCTGGTCGATCGCGAAGGCCACCGCGCTGGCGATGCGCTCGGGCGAGATGCCGTAGGTCTGGTACAGGCCCTGCATCGCGCCCAGCGTGGAAGCATCGCTGATGCTGCCCAGCAGCTCGGTGTTGATCGCCGCCGGGTAGACGGTGGTGGTGCGGATGTTCGTGCCTTCCATCGCCGATTCCATGCGCAGCACTTCCATGAAGTTGCGCACGAACCACTTGCTGCCGCCGTACACCGCACAGCCCGGATAAGCCTTCAGGCCTGCCACCGATGAGGTGGCGATCACCTGGCCCGACTTCTGCGCGACGAAGCTGGGCAGCACCGCCGCCACGCCGTTGAGCACGCCGGTGATGTTGACGTCCACCATCTGCTGCCACTCGTGCGTTTTCATCGCCGACAGCGGCGAGACGGGCATCAGGCCGGCGTTGAGGAACGTGACGTCCACGCGACCGAACTCGGCCTTGGCCAGCTCAACCAGCCGGTCGTTGTCTTCCTGGCGGGTCACGTCCAACGTGCGCCAGACCACGGCGCCGCCGCTGGCGCGGATGTCCTGCGCGATCTGCTGCAGCCGGTCTTCGCGGCGTGCGCCCAGCACCACCTTGGCGCCGCGGCTGGCCAGCATCCGGGCGGTGGCTTCGCCGATGCCGGAAGAAGCACCGGTGATGATGACGACCTTGTCCTTGATCATGAGGGTTTCCTGGTGAAGGTCAGGCCGCTGCAGGCGCGGCCAGGTGTTGGCGGAAGAAGGCGGTGAGCCGGTCGAAGGGGATCTTGTCCAGCCGGTCGTACAGGTCGACATGGTCGGCACCCGGCACGATCAGCAGTTCCTTCGGGCTGGCCGCTTCGCGGTAAGCGTCTTCCGAGTAGTAGCGCGAATGCGCGTTTTCGCCGGCCACCAGCAGCAGCGGACGCGGCGCGATCATCTCGATGTGCGCCGCCATCGGAAAGGCGAAGAACGCCATCGGCGTGGTGGCCGTCCACGCCGTGGTGGAGTTGATGCTGCGCGGGTGGAAGCCGCGCGGCTGGCGGTAGTAGTTGAAGAACGCACGCAGCACCGGGTTGGCATCGGCGGGCAGCGTTTCGGGCAGCCCGCGCGTGCTGCGAACCATGTGGCCTTCGGCATCGAACGGCACCTCGTGCAGGCCGGGCGCGTAGCGGCCGCTTTCCGCATCAGCCCAGCGCTGCTGGCCCAGGTACGCCAGGATCTGCCGGCGTTGCGCCAGCGTGTAGCCATCCTGGTAGCCGCGGCTGATGCTGCGCGACATGTCGTACATCGAGGTGGTGGCCACCGCCTTGATGCGCGGATCGACGGACGCCGCCGTCAGCACCATGCCGGCAAAGCCGCAAATGCCGATGGCCCCGATGCGCTGACGGTCGACGTTGGGCAGCAGGCCCAGAAAGTCCACCGCGGCGCTGAAGTCTTCGGTGTTGATGTCGGGCGAGGCCACGTTCCGCGGCAGGCCGCCGCTTTCACCGGTGTACGAAGGATCGAAGGCCAGCGTGAGAAAGCCGCGCTCGGCCAGGGTCTGCGCATACAGGCCCGACGACTGTTCCTTGACCGCGCCGAAGGGCCCGCCGATGGCCAGTGCAGCCAGCCGGCCTGCAGCGCCCTTGGGTTGATAGAGATCGGCCGCCAGCGTGATGCCGTAGCGGTTGCGAAAGCTCACCTTGCGGTGCACGACCTTGTCGCTGCGGGGGAAGGTCTTGTCCCAGGCGCTACCCAAAGCCAGCGCGGGGCTGACGGCCTGCGGTGCGGCCTGGGCACCCAGGCTGGCCACGCCCAGGGTGGCGGCGCTGATCATGAGCGCGCTGCGACGGTCCATGCCCTGCGCGCCAGGGCTTTCAAGCGGTTGGTTCATGGAGCGGATTCTGGAAATCCGCGGCCGGCTTGACTAGCTAATCAAAGCTTCTATGTTCAATTAGCCTGGCTGATCAATCCGCGTGGGACACTGGCGTCGTGATCAAGCGCAACCTCAACGACCTGCTGTCCTTCGTCACCGTCGCGCGCGAAGGCAGCTTCACCCGCGCGGCGGCGCATCTGGGCGTCACGCAGTCGGCGCTCAGCCAGGCCATCAGCGGGCTGGAGGCGCGGCTGGAAATCCGGCTGCTCACCCGCACCACGCGCAGCGTGTCGCCCACCGCGGCCGGTGAGCGGCTGCTGCGGGCCATCGGCCACCGCTTCGACGAGATCGAGACCGAACTGGACGAGCTGTCCGCGCTGCGCGACAAGCCCTCCGGCACGGTGCGCATCACCTGCGGCGACCATGTGCTGCGCCACACACTGCTGCCGCGGCTGGCGCCGCTGCTGCTGGCCTACCCCGACATCCAGCTCGAGTTCGACATGAACTACGGCTTTCGCGACATCGTGGCCGACCGCTTCGATGCCGGCGTGCGCCTGGGCGACACCATCGACAAGGACATGATCGCCGTGCCGCTGGGCCCGCGGCTGCGCATGGCCGCAGTGGCATCGCCCGACTACTTCGCGCGGCAGGCGCCGCCCCGCACGCCGCACGAGCTGACGCAGCACCGCTGCATCAACCTGCGCTTTCCCACGCTGGGCGGGCTGTATGCCTGGGAGTTCGAGCGCCGCGGCAAGGCGCTGAAGGTGCGGGTGGACGGCCAGGTCACGCTCAACAGCACGCCGCACATCGTGCAGGCGGCCCTGCTGGGGCTGGGCATCGCCTACCTGCCCGAAGAAGAGTTTGCGCCGCACCTGGAAGAGGGCCGGCTGCAACGCGTGCTGGAAGACTGGTGCCCGCCTTTCGAGGGCTACTACCTGTACTACCCGCACCGCCGCCAGCCATCACCGGCCTTCTCGCTGGTGGTGGACGCGCTGCGCCAGCCGCCGGCGCGGATGCGCAAGCGCAGCTGAAGCCGCCTCAAAAAACAAGCCCGCCCACCCCGGCCAGGGTGAAGCGGGCCTTGAAGGCGGTGCAGCGGCTGGACCGGCCGGCTGCACCGGTGCGGCGCCACCGGCGCCGCGGTTGTCGTTGATGAAAGACTCAGTCCTGACGTCGACGGCGAGCCAGGAACAGCATGGCGCCCAGGCCACCGGCCATCAGCGCATAGGTGCTGGGCTCGGGCACCGGGGCCAGCGTCAGGTTGTCGAAGGCGACGGTGCCTTGCGTGTCCGCGAACTGGATCGATCGGGCCAGGCCACCGAACACCAGGCTGGTCTTTTCCCAGTTGCAGAAGGCCGTGTCGCTGCAGCCGGCGGTGGCATTGGCGTTCAGGCTCATCGAGCCCAGCAGCGTGCCGGTGCCGTTGAGGCCCGAGTACACGTTGACCGTGTTGTTCAGCTGCGCAGCAGAGGCATAGAAGAACGACAGGTAGCCCGAGAAGCCGGCGGCCACGTTGACGAAGGCGTCGCCGCCCTGCACGAAGGCCACGGTGCCGGCGCTGGGTGCGTTCGAGAAATACGGGCCCAGCACGTCGTTGGTCAGCGACAGCATCGGCGAGGTGAAGGACACGCCGACGTTGCTGCCCATGTTGCCGGCACCGCTGGTGCCGCCGTTGTAGAACTCGCCCACTTCGGTGCCGTAGTCGCCCACGCCCTCGAAGGTCAGGGTGATGGGGCTGGCAGCGAAAGCCGGCGCAGCGGCGGCGGTGGCCAGCGCGGCGATGAGCGCGAGATGCTTCATGGGACTACCTCCTCGTGTGATAGTGTCGGTACAGGTTCAAACCAGTCTAGGGACGGTTTTTGACAGCTTGAAGGCGGTGGCCCCTGCCGGTCACCGCGGCCACCCCCTCAATGGGCGGCCAGCGTGCGGTCGAGCTCCAGCTGCAGCGCGCGCGCGGCCACCGGGTCGCTGGCCGCCAAGGCAGTGGCCATGCGCCGCAGCGGCTCGGCGGCGGGCTGGAAGTCGGGGCTGGTGCGCAGCACCGCCAGCAGCGGTTCGCGCAGCTGGGCCAGCATGTGGCGCACGTCGGCCGAAGGCTTGACGTCGCGCCCGGCCTGCAGGAAGCGCTGGCGCGCCGCGCCGTAGGCCGCCAGCCGCGCCGCATCGGCCGGCGCGGCCTGCGCACCCAGCAGCTCGGCCGGCTGCAGCCGCACCTGCTGCAGCAGGCTCAGCAGCCGGTCGCGCGGCAATGAATCGGCCACGTAGGTGATGCGCGGCGCGGCATAGGCCACCACCGGATGGTCGTCGGTGTTGAGCGGCGCGCCCGCCGACCACTGCGCCAGCGCCGCCGGGCCGGCGATGAAGCTGCCCAGCACCGCCCACGCATCGGGCAGGCCGAAGACGGCCGGCCGCACCGGCAGCGCCGCGCTCTCCACCCGGGCCTGCACCGCTGCCAGTGACCAGGGCGATGGCGACTGCTGCGCCAGCAGGCCCACCACCGGCGTTTCCAGGCTGTTGGTGGCCAGCACCATCAGCGCCTGCGGGTACACCGCCTGGAAGCTGCGCACGATGCTGCGCAGCGTGGCCAGGTCCAGCTGGTGCAGCGGCAGCCACTGGCAGAACAAGCCGCCTGGGGCCAGCCTCGCCTGCACCGCGCGGAAATGTTCCACCGTGTACAGCGCCCCCGAACCACTGCGCGCCGGGTGGAAGTTGTCGGCCACGATCAGGTCGTAGCGCTGGTCGCTGGTGCGCACATAGCGGCGGGCGTCGGCCGCCAGGGGGTGCAGGCGCGGCTGGGGCTGGCCTTCGAACACCCGCTCGCGGAAGTCGGCCGCTGCTTCGATGACCTCGGGCAGCAGCTCCACCGCATCCACCTGCAGCGCCGCGTCCTGCGCGGCGGTGGTGGCGGTGAGCCCGGTGCCCAGCCCCAGGAACAGCGCACGCTGCGGCTGCGGGTGCAACAGCAGCGGCAGCAGTGCCTGGCGGGCATCGGCCGCCAGCGTGGCGCTGCTGCCTTCCTGCTGCCGGTTGTTGATGCGCAGCCGGGCCACGCCTTGCGCGTCTTCCACCACGCTGACGGCGGCCATCGGCCCCTCGGTGTAGCGCACGATGCGGCCGCCTTCCGGCAGCTCCACGAAGCGCAGCGGCGGTGTGGCCAGGGCCAGCAGCAGGCCGGCACACACCACCGCCCAGGCCGGGGCGCGGGCCCAGGCACCGGCGCTGCACAGTGCCAGGTAGCCGGCGGCCACCAGCAGCAGCGCCGCCTTGGCGCCCAGGGCCGGCACCGCCAGCACGCCGAAGGCCAATGGCGCCGCCGCTGCGCCCAGCGTGTTCCAGCCCAGGCAGCGGCCCCAGCCGATGCCGGCTTGCGCGGCCTGGCTGCACAGGTGGCTGAACAAGGAGCCCATCACCAGCGTGGGCGGCAAAAAGGCCACCAGCGCCAGCAGCGCCTCGGCCGCCAGCGGCGCGGCCAGGCTGGCCCCAGCCAGCGGCAGCAAGGTGTCGACGGCGGCGGCCTTCAAGGCCTCGGCCCCATACAGCGCCGCAGTGCCCGCCAGGCAGGCCGCGGCCAGTGCGGCCAGCAGACGGTCGCGCACGCTGGCGTCGCCGGCCGCCTGCGGCGTGGCGCGGCGGCGCCAGCGGGCGTATAGCGCCGCGCCGATGGCGCTGCCCACCAGGTACACCGCCAGCAGCATGGCAAAGGTGTAGACGGTGTTTTCCGTCACCTGGCTGAGCACGCGCACCACCAGCACTTCGTAGCCGATGCCCAGGGCGCCGGTGGCGGCCAGCAAGGCGGGCCAGCGGACGCTGCCATGCGCCGAACTGCTTGCTGAAGCAGCACTGACGGGCGCGGGTTTGTGCACGCGGTCGAACACCGACACCGCCAGCACCGCGCACAACAGGTTGAGCGCCGCGCAGGCCGCGGCGGTGCGGGCCAGGCCCCAGGTGGGCACCGCCCAGAAGGCCACGGCCAGCACGCCCAGCACCGCGCCGGCGGTGTTGCCCGCGTACAGCAGCGCCAGGCGGCGGCCGGCATCGTCGGTGGCGGCCCCATCGCCGCGCAGCGGGGCCAGCACCCGCTCCATTGCGGGCAGCGTGGCGCCCATGGCGGCGGTGGCCGGCAGCAGCAGCACCAAGCTGCCGATGAAGGCCACGCCCCATTGCCAGGCCACGCCGGGCTGCGGCCCGGTGAGTGCGAGCATCAGCTCGGCCGCGGGCGCCATCAGCAGCGCCAGCACCAGGCTCCAGCCGCCGATGACCAGTTCGCAGCCGGCGTACCAGCGCGCAGGCCGCGCACTGCGGCCGATGCGCGGCGACAGCAGCAGCGCCCCCAGGCCCAGGCCGCCGAAAAAGGCCGCCACCACGGCCAGCACCGCCGCCGTCTCATGCCCCAGCCACAAGGAGGCCTGCTGCGTCCAGGCGATCTGGTAGCCCAGCGCCGAAGCGCCAGAGGCCAGCATCAAGGCCAGCGCGGCACGCCAGCCGCTGCGCCCGGCCAGGCGGGCGGCCGGTGCGGGCAAGGTGGCGGCAGCTTGCATGGACAAGTTCAGGCTATCCGGTAAAGCCGATGCGGTAGCCCCAGGAATCCAGCCGCGTGGGGATGGCATTGAAGGCCAGGGTGATGCGCTGCTCCCCGGGGTTGGGGGGCACGGCATGCATCAGGTAGCTGGGAAACAGCACCAGGTCGCCGGGTTCGGGCTGGGGGCTGATCCACTTGTCGGCGTTGTAGGGGCCGGTGCGGCTGCCTTCATGGTCGTTCTTGAACGAGAAGTCGGTGCCGCCCGGCGCCTTCATGAACACGGTGCGCGCATCGGGGTGGGTGGGCGTCAGGTACACCACGCCCGAGATGAAGCTGTTGGCATGGTTGTGCATGGCCTGGCGGCCGCCCTGCGCCAGGACGTTGACCCACATCTCCTTGAGCGACCAGCCCAGCCGCTCACCGAACAGCAGCGCGCCGAAGTCGGCCAGCCGGGGCGTGACGCGCTCGGCCACCGCCACCAGCAGCGGGCTGTCGCTGGGCTTGAGCATGCGGGTGTGCGACAGCTGCGCCGAGCTGTTGTTCTCCACCGCGGCCCGGGCCGAAAAATGCTCGACCAGGGCTTTGACCAGCGGCGCGTCCAGCGCGCCGGGCAGCCGCATGAAGGGCGTGGCAAAGAGTCCGATCACCTCGTCCATCGAGCGGGGTCCTGCGGCAGGGCATGGGTTGGGGGTGGCCGCGGACTCTATGGCGCTTCGAAGACAGGCGCGTGACAGCGCGCCGGCTGTCATCGCGGCGTCATTGGGCGGTCACCAAGGCCGCCTAGCGTGCCGTGCCTCGAGGAGAAGTTCATGAACCACCCCATCCACCGCCGCCGGCTGCTGTACAGCGGCCTGCAGGCCGGCCTGTCGCTGGGCCTTGCCGGCCTGCTGCCGCAAGCCCGCGCCTGCGAATACTTCAGCCCCAACCTGCGCATCACCCACCCCTACACCCGGGCCACGCAGCCGGGCGAGACCAGCATCGCGGTGACGATGAAGTTCGACGAGGTGACCCGCGCCGACCGCCTGATCGGCGTGCAGACACCGGTGGCCGAAGGCGCCGAGATCGGCGGCGAGCTGGCCCGCCCCAGCGTGGACTTCGTGATCCCCGAAGGCGAAGAGACCTGGCTGCGCGAAGACCGCAGCTTTCTGCGCCTGGTGGGGCTGAAGCACCCGCTGGAGGTGGCCCGCACCTACCCGATGACCCTGGTCTTCGAGCACGGCGGCCCGGTGCCGGCCACGCTCAACATCGATTACGTGCGCTTCGGCTGACCACGCGCGTCACGCCGTGGTCATGGCGCCTGCCTAGCATCGCGCCGCTCGTTGGTCCCGCATTGCACACAGCTACACGTCAGAGGAGAGAACCGCATGAAACCCGTCTTCCGCCCCGCGCCCATCGCGCTGGCCGCCATCGCCGCCCTCGGCACCACGGTGCTGGTGGCCGCACCGCAGGTCGCCAGCGCTGCCAAGCCGGCCGGCACCTACGTCACCGGCGACTTCCACAACCACACCACCTGCTCGGATGGCTCCATCTCGATGCAGAAGCTGGTCAAGAAGGTCACCGACAAGACCGACACGCCCTGGGGCCTGGACTGGTTCGTCCAGGCCGGCCACGGCGGCAGCGGCAACCGCAACTGCACGCTGGTGGAAGACGCCAGCCTGGCCACCCCGGCCTACCCGCTGAACTACGACAGCAACGGCAACCTGCAAGGCCCGACCACCACCTGGCAAAGCAGCAACCCCGCAGTGCAGCCCAAGGGCCGCGTCTCGGGCAGCGCCCCCGGCCAGGTGATGTGGCGCTGGCAGTCGCTGCAGGAGTTCCAGTACCCGGTGATGGAGTACCTGGCCGCCTACAAGAACAAGCCGATGTTCGTCGGCATCGAGACCGTGGCCCCCGGGCATGAACACGTCTCGGCCTCGGTGATCACCGGCCAGATGCCGGCATCGCTGGACAAGGCCACGCTGCCCACCACCAAGGGCTACACGCCGCTGGGCAACGCCACCGCGCTGGCGCAGTGGGAATACTGCTTCGACCGCAACGACACCGACACCAGCCGCGGCAACTCGGTGCTGGGCGGCGATGTGGGCAACAACTGGAACTGCGCCGTGCCGGGCAGCCTGAACAGCGCCAGCTCCGACTGGAGCGCCCAGGCCCAGAAGCTGGTGCCGGCCAGCGGCAGCGGCAACGGCGACCGCGGCCACGCCAAGACGCTGGAAGCGCTGAAGTGGATGGTGGCCAACCACCCGAACGGCAGCTACTACGTGCCCGCCCACCTGGAGCGCGCCGGCCCGTTCAACCCGGACGGCAACAACGGCTTCAACATCGAGCACCTGCGCAACTTCAACAACACCGCGCCGCGCGTGGCCTTCGGCTTCGAGACGCAGCCCGGCCACGGCGCCTCGGACAACCGCGGCGAATACTCGCCCCTGCGCAACAACATCAACGGCGTGCTGACCGACTCGGTCGGTGGCACCACCTGGGGCGGCACCGGCGTGTACGGCTCGCAGGTGGGCGGCGTGTGGGACGCGCTGCTGGGTGAAGGCCGCAACTGGTGGTTCTTCGCCAGCTCCGACTGGCACAACCGCGGCAGCTTCGGTCCGGACGACCGCCGCTCGACGCAGGACTTCTACCCCGGCGAGTACCAGCGCGACTACGTGATGGTGCGCAACGGCACCGACCCCAAGCTGCGCCCGCAAGCCATCGTCGACGGCCTGCGCAGCGGCAACAGCTTTGCCGCCAGCGGCCAGCTGATCGACCGCCTGGCCTTCGTGGCCTGCGCCAGCTATCCCGGCATCGGTGCGCGCACCAACGCCGCGGTGGAGAACATCGCGGTGAACGCCGCGCTGAACAACACCGACGTGGACGTGGCTGGCTGCGCCACCATGGGTGAGAAGCTGGTGGTGCGCCCGGGCGCCGAGGTCATCGTGTCCATCGTGGCGCGCGACCCGGCCGGCAAGAACTACTCGCCGTACAGCTTCAACAACCCGTCGCTGGCCCAGGTGGGCATCCAGCAGCCGCTGAACATGCCGGTGCTGGACCACATCGACGTGGTGCGCGGCATGGTCACCGGCTACAAGCAGCCGGGCACGGCCGGCTACGCCGGCCAGTGGCCGAACGACTGGCTGACCAACCCGGTGATGGCCAACGTGCCGGCCGCGGCCAAGAACACCAGCGCGGCGGTCATCAAGACCTTCAACGGCGCCACCTGGACCGCGGTGGCCGGCAATGCGGAATACAAGAAGATGACCTTCCGCATCCCGGCGGTGCAGGCTTCGCAGTACGTGCGTCTGCGCGGCAGCAACCTGCCCGCGGCCGTGCCCTACGAGACCGACGCCAACGGCAACCCGCTGGCCGACATCCACACCAACGCCAGCAACCTGGCGAACCTGCGCATTCCGTGCAACGTGGCCGGCACCAACCTGCCGTCGAACAACGTCGTCTACACCGGCGACACCATCGACGGCTGCCCGGCCCACCTGCCCACCGTCAACGGCCAGAAGTACGTGGCCTTCGACGTGGCGGCCTGGTCGGACCTGTGGTTCTACAGCAACCCGATCTACGTGGAAGTGCAAGGCGCCACCGCCGTGGCCGGCGTGAAGTAAACGCCGCCGCAGCACGATCCGGGGCGGCGCAGGCCGCCCCGGCCTCACTGGCCTGAACCACTGCGCCGACCGGCCCATCCGGTGCGGCGCATGCCCTATTGAGGGCCCACCGACTGCCTGATGCCGCCATCGACATGACCACTGCCGCCCGCCCTCCCGTGCCCACCCGCACCCAGCCCGAAGCCGCGCCACGCATGCCCGGCGCCCTGTCGCGCTGGCTGCGCGAGCCGCTGCTGCACTTCGTGCTCATCGGTGCCGCGCTGTTCGCCGTCGACCACTGGCTGGTGTCGCAGGCCGACGATCCGCGCACCATCGTCATCACCCGCGAGGTGGACGATGAAGCCCGCGGCCTGTTCAAGGCCTCACGCGGGCGCGAGCCCAACGAGGCCGAGCTGAAGGCGCTGCGCCAGGCCTGGCTGGACAACGAGGTGCTGTACCGCGAAGGCCTGGCGATGCAGGTGGACCGCGGCGACAAGGCCATGCGCGAGCGCGTGATCTTCAAGGCCCTGAGCGTGGTGGAAGCCGACGTCAAGCAGCCGCCCTTCGACGAACAGACGCTCAAGGACTACTTCGAGGCCCACCGTGCCAAGTACGACGAGCCGGGCCGCTACGACTTCCAGGAAGCCGTGCTCACCGACACCAGCGAAGCCGCGGCCCGCGCCTTTGCCGATGCCTTGAACGCCGGCACCCCCGGCAACACCGAAGCCGGCCTGCGCGTGTTCAAGGGCCGGCCGCATGCCAACCTGGTGGACACCTACGGGCCCGAGTTTGCCAAGCTGCTGGAAGCAGGCCCGGTGGGCAGCTGGCGCGCCCTGCCCACCCGCGACGGCTGGCGCGTGATGCGCCTGGACGCCACCACCGCCGCCAAGCCCGCCGACTTCGCACTGCTGCACGGCGTGGTGCTGCAGGACTGGACCGACCAGGTGATGGCCGAGCGGCGCACCGCCGCCGTGCGGGCGCTGGGCAAGAAGTACACCGTCAAGCTCGAAGCGGACGCGAAATGAACAAGCTGCCGCGCCTGTGGCGCCCGCTGCTGCCGGCCTTGATGGCCTGGCTGGCCTTGCTGGCCGGGCTGCTGCCCCACACCGCCCACGGCCATGAGATGACCATGGCCGAGATGGAGCTGCGCGAAACCGCCAAGGGCGAGTTCCTGTGGAACTGGACCGCCCGCGAACGCGGCAACAACGACGACCTCAAGCCCGTGTGGCCGCGCAGCTGCACGCCCGACGGCAACATGCTGCGCTGCGGCCCCGGCGGCATGCAGGGCACGCTGGCCATCGACGGCGTGGGCAAGCGCTATTCGGCCGCCATCGTCAAGGTGGTGTGGCTCGACGGGCAAAGCCGCGTCTACACGCTGACGGCCAGCCAGCCCGAGGTGCAGCTGTACGGCGCGGCCGACGACCCGCGCGGCGTGGGCGAGATCGCCTCGGCCTACCTGGTGCTGGGTGTGGAGCACATCCTCAGCGGCTTCGACCACCTGATGTTCGTCATCAGCCTGCTGTTCCTGGTGGGCTTCAACAAGCGGCTGGTGGCCACCATCACCGCCTTCACCTTCGCCCACAGCCTGACGCTGGCCAGCAGCGCGATGGGCTGGCTGACGCTGCGCCCGCCGCCGGTGGAAGCCACCATCGCGCTGTCCATCCTGCTGGTGGCCGGCGAGGCGCTGCACCACCGGCAGACGCTGTCGCGCCGCTGGCCGGCGCTGGTGGCTTTCCTGTTCGGCCTGGTTCACGGGCTGGGCTTTGCCGGCGCGCTCAAGCAGATCGGCCTGCCCGACAACCACCTGCTGGTGGCCCTGCTCACCTTCAACGTGGGCGTGGAAGCCGGCCAGCTGCTGGTGGTGGGCCTGGCCTTCGTGGTGTGGCGCGCGCTGCACCGCTTTGCCGCCTTCCGCCAGGCGCGCACGCCGGCGCTGTACGGCATCGGCGGCGTGGCGGCCTACTGGGCCATCGGCCGCATCGTCAGCATCCTGGCATAAGCGGTGAGGCCTGGCCGGCACCTGACACCCCGCCGCTGGCCCCACTGGCTGCGGGCGCTGGTGCTGGCCTGCCTGACCCTGGCACTGCCGCTGTACGGCAGCAGCGCCGCCACCTTGAAGCTGCTGGGCCCCAGCCACCGCCACCAGGCGGTGGCGCTGCAGGCGCAGCCCGAAGGCCCCACCGAGGGGCTGCTGGCCCGCCTGCTGGGGCCGCGGCTGACGGTGCTGCTCAACGTGTGGCAGCAGCAGCTGCAACACGCCGCCGAACAGGCGCACCATGCCCACGCCGGGCACCACCACAGCGCTTGGCTGCAGCACCACCACGATGCGCACGACCCCAGCGTGGTGACCCAAGGCGCCAGCACGCTGGCCGCCGATGGCGCCGACGAAGCTGCCCTGGGCAGCGCCACGCTGCCGCTGGCACCGGCTTACGCGCTGCGCCTGCCGGCCACCGCCGCGCGCCGCCAAGCCTGGCCGCGGCCACCCCGCCGCCGCTGGCGCCACCGCGCGGTGCCACGCCTGGAGCGGCCGCCGCAGGCCGGCTGAGCCGCCCCCCGCGGCCTGGGCGCCCCTTGGCGCCACTCCGTCCTGACAAACCCGACCTCGCGGCTGGCGGCGCATCTGTGCGCGGCCCGACCGCGTATGCCCAGACTCACCTAGCATCGCCCCCCATGAACAAGCACCTCTTTGCACCCGCGCCGCTGGCGCTGGCCGCCGCCCTGGCCTGCACCGGCACCGCCCTGCAGGCCCAGACCCTGGCAGACGCGACGCCCCAATCGGTGGAAATCACCGGCCGCCACTACGACAACGCCGTGGGCAGCAGCGACGCCGCCTCGCAAGGCGTGATCCGCGCCGAGTTGCTCAAGAGCCGCCCCGCGCTGCGGCCCGGCGAGGTGCTGGAGTTCGTGCCCGGCCTCATCGTCACCCAGCACTCGGGCGACGGCAAAGCCAACCAGTACTTCCTGCGCGGCTTCAACCTGGACCATGGCACCGACTTCGCCACCACCGTCAACGGCCTGCCGGTGAACATGCCCAGCCACGGCCACGGCCAGGGCTACAGCGACCTCAACTTCCTGATCCCGGAGCTGGTGCAGCGGGTGGAATACCGCAAGGGCCCCTACTTCGCGCGCAATGGCGACTTCTCGTCCGCCGGCTCGGCCGACATCGTCTACATGAACAAGCTGGACGCGCCCTTCGGCCAGCTGACCCTGGGCGAAAACGGCTACCGCCGCGGCGTGGCCGGCGCCAGCTACACCCTGCCCAACGGCATGGTGCTGCTGGGCGCCTTCGAGGGCGCGCACAACGACGGGCCGTGGACCGTGCCCGAGAACATGAAAAAGAGCAACGGCGTGCTGACGCTGTCGGCCGGCACCGCGGCCCAGGGCTGGAGCGCCAGCCTGATGGGCTACAGCGCCACCTGGGACGCCACCGACCAGATCCCCGAGCGCCTGATCGGCACCACCTACCAGGGCCGCCGCTTCGACCGCTTCGATTCACTGGACCCCACCACCGGTGGCAGCACCGAACGCTACAGCCTGTCGGGCGAATGGCACCGCGACGACGCCGGCCACCGCAGCCAGGTGAGCGCCTATGCGATGCGCTACCGGCTCGACCTCAATTCCAACTTCACCTATGCGCTGGAGCGGCCCGAAACCGGCGACCAGTTCAAGCAGCAGGACGCCCGCAGCGTCTACGGCTTTGCCGCCAGCCACAGCCTGCCGCATGAGCTGGCCGGCCTGCCGGCGCGCAGCGAGGTGGGCGTGCAGCTGCGCCACGACCGCATCGACGTCGGCCTGTACGACAGCGTGGCCCGACGCATCACCAACACCGTGCGTGAAGACGCGGTGCGTGAGACGCTGGTGGGCGTGTACGGCCAGACCGCGGTGGAGCTGACGCCCTGGCTGCGCAGCGTGGCCGGCCTGCGCGTGGACCAGGTGCGCAACCGCGTCGATGCGATCAGCCTGCCCGCCAACGGCGGCAGCAGCCGCGATACGCAGGTCTCGCCCAAGCTGTCGCTGATCGCCGGGCCTTTTGCGGCGCTGCCGAAGACCGAGTTCTTCGTCAATGCCGGCCGCGGCTTCCACAGCAACGACGCGCGCGGCACCACCACCCGCACCGACCCCAAGACCGGCGATGCGGTGGACACGGTGCCGCCGCTGGTCTCGTCCAAGGGCTGGGAACTGGGCGCCCGCACCGAGGCGCTGCCCGGCCTGCAAAGCTCCATCGCGCTGTGGGCGCTGCGCTTCGATTCGGAGCTGGTGTACGTGGGCGATGCCGGCGCCACCGAAGCCAGCCAGGGCAGCCGCCGCCGCGGCGTGGAGTTCAACAACCGCTGGACGCCGGTGCCGTGGTTTTTGCTGGACGCCGACCTGGCCTGGACGCATGCCCGCTTCGACAACGGCGACCGCATTCCCAACGCGGTGGACAAGGTGGCCTCCATCGCCGCCACGGTGCGCGAGCTGGGGCCGTGGTCGGCCTCCATCCAGTGGCGCTACCTGGGCAGCGGCGCGCTGGTGGAAGACAACAGCCAACGCTCGAAGTCGTCGCTGACCACCAACCTTCGGGTGGGCTACCAGCTGCTGCGCAACACGGCGCTGACGCTGGACGTCTTCAACCTGTTCGACCGCAAGGTGGACGACATCCAGTACTACTACGAGTCGCAGGTGCC
>CAKZXL010000586.1 GCA_937883885.1 uncultured Aquincola sp.
CAGCAGCGTGCGCGGCGCGGTGTCAGCGGCCATCGGCCTCGTCGCGCAGCGCGCGCACGATGTCGGCCGAGCGGCCACTGTCCGCAGCCATGCCACTGAAGCGGCTGCGGGCGCGCAGGGCCAGTTCATCCAGCGTCAACGAGCCCACGGCGGGCGCCGCTTGCGGCCGAGCGGCCACAGCCGGCAAGCCGGCCGACGGCGCGGGTGCGTCGTCACCCACCGCAGCGCCCAGCAGCGCCATCAGCTCGCCTTGCAGCGAACGGTGATGGCGCGCCGCACGCTCGCGCAGGCGCTGTGCCCACGCGTCCGGCACCCCTTTGATGGACAGGTTGATGCTCATGGCTGCCTCGGTTCCGCAATGGCGCCATTTTGGAGCCATTGCGGGCCGATGTCAGTACCGGTAGGTGTCGGGCTTGTACGGGCCTTCCTTGGGCACGCCGATGTAGGCGGCCTGCGCGTCGGTCAGCTCGGTCAGCATGGCGCCCACCTTCTTCAGGTGCAGGCGGGCCACCTTCTCGTCCAGGTGCTTGGGCAGCACGTACACCTGGCCGGCCTGGTAGGCGTCGGGGCGGGTGAACAGCTCGATCTGGGCGATGGTCTGGTTGGCGAACGAAGAGCTCATCACGAAGCTGGGGTGGCCGGTGCCGCAGCCCAGGTTCACCAGGCGGCCCTTGGCCAGCAGGATGATGCGCTTGCCCGGCTTGCCATCAACACCGGGGAAGATGATGTGGTCGACCTGCGGCTTGATCTCTTCCCACTGGTACTGCTCGAGCGACGCTACGTCGATCTCGTTGTCGAAGTGGCCGATGTTGCAGACGATCGCCTGGTCCTTCATCGCGGCCATGTGCTCATGGCGGATGACGTCCTTGTTGCCGGTGGTCGTCACGAAGATGTCGGCCTTGTCGGCGGCGTACTCCATGGTCACGACCTTGTAGCCTTCCATCGCGGCCTGCAGCGCGTTGATGGGGTCGATCTCGGTCACCCACACCTGGGCGCTCAGCGCGCGCAGGGCCTGGGCAGAGCCCTTGCCCACGTCGCCGTAGCCGGCCACCACGGCCACCTTGCCGGCGATCATCACGTCGGTGGCGCGCTTGATGCCGTCCACCAGCGATTCACGGCAGCCATACAGGTTGTCGAACTTGCTCTTGGTGACCGAGTCGTTGACGTTGATGGCGCGGAACAGCAGCGTGCCCTTGGCGCTCATCTCCTTGAGGCGGTGCACGCCGGTGGTGGTCTCTTCGGTCACGCCGATGATCTGGGCGCTCTTGCGGGTGTACCAGCTGCCGTCTTCGGCCAGCTTGGCCTTGATGGCGGCGAACAGCTCGCGCTCTTCTTCGCTGCCCGGGTTGGCGATGACCGACAGGTCCTTCTCGGCCTTCTGGCCCAGGTGCATCAGCAGCGTGGCATCGCCGCCGTCGTCCAGGATCATGTTCGGGCCTTCACCTTCGGTGCCCTTGGCGCCGAATTCGAAGATGCGGTGGGTGTAGTCCCAATAGTCGCGCAGCGTCTCGCCCTTGTACGCGAACACCGGCGTGCCGGTGTCCACCAGCGCGGCGGCGGCGTGGTCCTGCGTCGAGAAGATGTTGCACGAGGCCCAGCGCACCTGGGCACCCAGGGCCTGCAGCGTTTCCACCAGCACGGCGGTCTGGATGGTCATGTGCAGCGAGCCGGTGATGCGCGCGCCCTTGAGCGGCTGGCTCTTGGCGAACTCTTCGCGGATGGCCATCAGGCCGGGCATCTCGGTCTCGGCGATCTTGATTTCCTTGCGGCCCCAGGCGGCAAGCGACGGATCGGCGATGGCGTGGTCTTGGGTGGGCTTGAGTACGGCGTTCATAGGGGCTCCAGGTCAACGGGCCCGCCGCATCGTGCACAAGGGAGAGGTGTGTCCACTCACCCAGGCCACGACACGTGCGGGTGAGCGCTGTTGCTGACCGCTGGCGGCAAGGCTGCCGAAGCGGGGTCCGAGCCTGGGGCACAGGGTGTGCCTTGCAACGCTCCTCGGAATGGGGGGATTGTAATCAGCCGGGAAATGGGCGCCGTGACAAAAGCCGCGGGAAAAGCCCGGGCGTTCCGGGTCAATCGTGTGTGCAAGACTGCACGGATGCCTGACAGCAGCAACTCACTTTCCTGGTCGGCCGCACCGGCCGAAGCCCTGGCCGACGTGCTGGGCGTGTTCACCGACATCGACGACACCCTGACCGAGGGGGGCGCCATCGACCCGCCCGCGCTGGCCGCGCTGCAGGCCCTGCACGCGGCCGGCGTGCCCGTGATCGCCATCACCGGCCGCCCGCTGGGCTGGAGCCGCGAACGGGCCGCCACCTGGCCGCTGCGTGCGGTGGTGGCCGAAAACGGCGCGGTGGCGCTGGTGCATGAGGCCGGTGGCTGGCGCACGGTGTACGCGCAGGACGAGGCCACCCGCGCGGCCAACACGCCGCGCCTGCAGGCCGCTGCCGCCCGCGTGCTGCGCGAGGTGCCGGGCGCCACGCTGGCGCAAGACAGCGCCGGCCGGGTGACCGACATCGCCATCGACCACAGCGAGTTCAGCCACCTGCCGCCCGCTGCCATCGACGAGGTGGTGCGGGTGATGCGCGAAGAGGGCATGCACTGCAGCGTCAGCTCCATCCACATCAACGGCTGGTTCGGCGAGCACGACAAATGGA
>CAKZXL010000587.1 GCA_937883885.1 uncultured Aquincola sp.
AGCACGGCACGTCGGTTGTCGAAGCTGAACTCCGCCAGCACCCGCCCCGGCTGGGTGCCGGGCGACAGCTTGGCGCGCTCCACCAGCCGCAGCCAGGACCACGGCCCCCGCGCCGCCATCGTGGAGGTTTCCGGCTTGATGCGCGGCTGGGCCACCAGCTCGGCCATGGTGCCGCCACGCGGCCCCGGCCAGGCCAGCGGCAGCGCCTGGATGGCGCCGTGGGCATAGCGCTGCACCTGCCCGTCGAAGTCGATCACCCATTCGGTGACGGTGGCGTCCAGCGACACCACCCGGTAGTCGCCGCGCCAGGCCATGCGCTTGCCTTCGTTCTCGCGGAAGAACATGTCGCGGATCTGGCCCACCTGGGCAAAGGCATCGGGGTTGGGGCCGCTGGCGGCCAGCAGCTTGAGCAGCTCCCCCTGCAGGCTGGGGCCTGCGGCCGGGCTGGCCGCCGCATCGCCCAGGGCCAGGCCGTCACCGGCGGCCAGGTTGACGCTGGTGGGCGACTTGTAGCGCCAGGGCCGGGTGCTGGTGTCCACGAGAGGCGCCATGTACTTGCGGAAGTACTCGTCCGCCGCACCGCCTGCGGCAAAGAAGGCATTGAAGTCTTCGGCCGACACCTCTTGCGGGCTGTTGGCAAAGGGGTAGCGGCCGGCCAGCAGGCGCTGGCAGGGCTCGGACACGTTCAAGCTCAGCAGGCCGAGCAGCCGGTCCATCTGCGCCTGCGCCTGGCCCCGCAGGATCGACGCGGCGCCTTGCTGCACCTTGTCCGATCCGCTGGCGCTGAGGTCCATCAGCACTTCGCGCAGCGGCGCCGGCATCTTGCCGGCCTCGATGCGCAGCTTGGTGGCGGCCTCGGCGCCCGCCGGCGGCAGACTGCCGGCGCTGAGCGCCGTGTCGGCCACCACCAGCACGGTGTAGTACTCGTTGAGCACGCTGGTCATGCTCTCCAGGCCCGCCCGGCCAGGGGCGGCCATGGCGGCGCCTTCACCACGGCCGGTGACCACTTCGCGCAGGGCGGAGAACTTCTCGTCCACCTCCTGGCGCTCGATGCGCGCTTCGGGGCGCACGCCCAGCGCCGCGCCGGCCTTGGCCTGCTGTTGGGCGAGCTGGTCGCCCGCCTTCTCGAAGATCGACTTCTCCTCGGCCTTGCTCTCCATCACCAAGGGCCGGGACAAGGTGGTTTCGCGGGCGGCAGCACGCGCCAGCCGGATCAACGGCGAATCCGCCGCGGCCAGTTGGCGCAGGATGCTCAGGTCGTAGGCCAGGGTGCCCGACTTGTCCGAGTGCACCAGCCGAACGTCGTCCAGGAAGCGCACCCAGTGCCCCGCGTACTCGGCCAGATACAGCCGCCGCACCTCGGCCTCCAGCGCGCGGTGGTCGGCCTTCTGCGGGTCTGTGGTGGCCGCGCTGCCGGCCGCCTCCGCGCCGGCCGCACGCTGGCCCATCACCCAGGCATCGTCCTGCTGGGCCCAGGTCAAGGTCTGGGTGAGTTGCTTGGCAAACACCTCGTGGTAGCCCTCATAGGTGAACAGCCCCGGCACGCCTTGCTCCAGGCTGCCGCCCGAAGCCAGGCTGAACAAGGTGCCCGCCTGCGGCCCCAGCGCCCGCACCAGGCTGAAGGCCTGCGGCGCCTGCGCCTGCGCCGCCGAACGCACCCGCACGTAGAGCCGCTCGCTGCGCGACTGCTTGTCCAGGTAGCTGCGCACTTCCTGCACCAGGGCGCTGTTGGCCACCGACAGCGACTGCACCGGCCGCCGGCCGGAGAAGAGCCATTCCAGGTGGCCCACCATCGCGGCGCTGTTGCCCAGCCGCTGCGAGAGCGACTCCCCCTGCCCCTGCCCCTGCCCCTGCCATGCCTGCGTGATCCACTGCCGCACATCGCGGGCGTGGTCGGGCGTCTGCATGTACTGCTTCGCGTCATGCAGCAGCAGGTACACCCGCAAGGTCTGGTAGGTCTGCACGGCGTCATCGGCCGCCATCGATTGGCGCAACACCTGCTCCATGTGCGCCGTGACCTGCGGCAGCACCAGGCGGTCGAGCAATTGGCCATAGCCTTGATCGGCCGCCTGCACGATGGGGCCGGCGCTGTACAGCCCGTACTGGAAAGACAGGTCGGGTGAAGCCAGGTCCAGCCCGTCCACACGCGGCAGGTCTTGCGCCAGATCGAGCACCTTTTCCGTACGGGTGTGTTGGCCTCCTGCAGCCAGCTCTTCATCTGCTGGGTCAGGGTCTCAGTCTTGTCACTGACCGCCTGCAGGTAAGCCTGGTTGTTGCGCAGGCTCAAGGCCAGAGCGGCCGACAGCCACAAGAAGCCCAGCAGCACGACGCCGTGCCCTACCCAGCGCAGCAGCCGCATCCGGGTTTCCCAACGCAGATTGGGCTGCACCAGGTGGGCCTCGGCCATCACCACCTTTTCCAGCAGGTCGGACAGGAAGTAGCTGCGGCGGCCCACCTTGGTGGGCGCTTGATCCGCCGATCCGATGCTGTGGGCCAGGCTGCGGAAGCTGTCGCGCAGGCGCACCGTCAGCGCCTGCGGTTGGGCCACCAGCTCTTGCCCCGGCTGCATCGCGCTGCACAGGTACACCCCGCGCAGCATGGGTTGAACCTGCGTGGTGTCGTAGCGCGAGTCGGCAAACACCTGGGCCACCAGCGTCTGCACCGGCGCCATCAAGCCCTGCAGCTCATGCGGCAGCACATACAGCGACTGCCGGTCTTCCACCTGGAACTCTTCCTGCAGCCGCATCGCCACGCCGGCCCGAATGCGCTCGATCAAGGCCGCGAACTCACGGCCCACCCACAGCGCCAGCGACTGGCCACTGTCGGGCAGGCTGTCTGGTGCGTCCTCGCCTTCGGCCGTGGGCGCGCGACCGGGCTTCTTCTGCTTCGCGGCTTTGCGCCGTTGCGCGTCGTCCCACCACGGCAAGGTGAAGCCCCACACCTGGCGACGCGCCTCGGAGGTCAGGCCGTTGAAGTAGGCCGGAAAGCCCCGCAGCACGTCGGCCTTGGCCAACAGGAGGTACACCGGGAAGCGAATGCCCAGGTGGGTGCGCAACTCTTCCAGCCGCGCCCTCAACTGTGCCGCCAGCGCCGTGCGCTGCAGGTCATCGGCACGCAGCAGCTCGGCCACGTCCACCACCAGCAAGGCACCGTTGATCGGTGCCCGAGGGCGCACCTGGCGCAACACGCCCAGAAAGCCGCGCCACTCGGCGGTATGGACGGCGGCGGACTGTTCATCGGCCTGGGGCGCCTGCTCGGTGTAACGCCCGGCGGTGTCCAGGAACACGGCCTCGTTGGTCAACCACCAGTCGCAGTTCTGGGTGCCGGTGGCGCGATCCAGCGTCATGCGGGCGCTGGCGGCGCCCATCTGGTCGGGCAGCGGAAAGCGCAGGCCGGCATTGAGCACCAGCGAAGACTTGCCCGCACCGGGCTGCCCGATGAGCATGTACCACGGCAGCTCATACAGGTAGCGCTTGCCCTCGACCACGCGCCGCAGGCCCGACCAAAGGCTGCCCGTGCCGCCGGCCATGGTGCGCTGCATCTGGCGCAGCTGGTTGACGGCATGGCGCGCACGGTCAGCCAGGTGGCGAATCTCTTCGCGCGCCAGCGCGGGCTGGGCACCTTCACGATGCAGCCAGCGCTGCAGCAGCTGATCATCCCGCTGCAGGGCGCGGTAGAGCTTGTACAGCCCCCACACCAACAGCACCGCCAGCACCCCGCCCATGGCCAGCACCCGCGCCCACACGGGCGCCAACGGATGCAGCTGCCCGAAAGCCAGCAGCGGCCCGCCGTGCCAGATGAGCAGGCACAACGCCGACGCGCCGATGACGGTCCAGGCCACGGACGCCGGCAGTTCCAGCGCCCAGGACAACAGGCCCGCCACCAGCAGCAGCATCACGCCCAGGCGCACCGCCACCGAGCCCAGCGGCTTGATGTCGCCCACCGCGACGAACGGGCCGAGGAACCAGACGACGGCCGACAACACCAGCAGCGCCAACAACGCGAGCAAGGCGCGGAACACCGGGCCCTTGAAGAAGTCCTTCATCACTGTGCTCCTTGTGCTCAACGTGCAGGGCCGGCTGCCGCAGCACCCGCGGGCAGCAGCTCGATGACCACCCGGCGGTTCTGCGCACGGCCGGCCGCGGTGTCATTGCCGGCCACCGGCTGCGTGGCGCCCCGCCCGGTGGCCTCGATGCGCGCGGCAGCCACGCCCTGCGCGGCGATGACCTTGGCCACCTCTTGCGCACGCGCCAGAGACAGCGCCAGGTTGATGCCGTGGGGGTCTTCCAGCGGCACGTTGTCGGTGTGCCCGGTCACCACCACCGGCCCGGGCACCGTGTTCAACGCACGGCCCACCTTGACCACCAGCTCACGCGAAGCGGGGCTCAAGGCGGCGCGCCCGGAAGCGAACATGCCGTCGCCGCGGAACACGACGGTGGAGCCTCGCGCCGACTCGTCCACGGTGACGCGGCCCTGCGCAATGGCATCGGCCAGGAGCTGCCTCAAGCCCAGGGCGGCCGCGGCCGGTGCCGCCTCTGCAGCCTTGTCGGGCTGCAACTGCTTGAGCGCCAGGATGCGCTGCTCCAACGCCGAGCCCGTGTGCAACAGCTGGTACTTGGACCAGCCGAACTGCGCCACCAGGGCCAACCCCAGCACGCTGGCAGACGCCCACACCGGCACCGCGCGCAACAACCTGAACCTGCCCGGCGATGCGCCCCGCCACCGCCCCGACAGCTCACGCCCCATCGGCGGGCTCGACTCCGACACCATCCCATACAAGCGGTGGCGGATGGACTCCAGGCGCCTCGCGCCGTCTTTGTGGGTGCGGTAGTGACCGCTGAAGCCGAGGCTCAACACGTGGTGAATGAGCTCCAGCACCGGCAGATGCTCGGCCGGCGCATGGGCCATGCGGCCCAACAGCATGAACACCACCTCGCCGCCGTCCCGCTCACCATGAAAGTGCGGCAGCAGCGACATGCCGGCCCATGTATCCGCTTCGCTGCCCGAGGTGTTCCAAGGCGCCAGGCTGGCGGCCTCGTCCAGCGCCGTGCACAGCACGTAGCGCGCGGCCAGCATGTGCTCGCGCCGCACGTTGAGCTGCTCGCACAGGCGGGTGAAGTCGTCCAGTTCCGTCTTCAGCAAGTCATGCCACACATCAATCTGCTGACGGTTGAGCTGACGCGGCACCTCAGCCAGCGCGCGCAGCAGGTCCGAGGCCGCCAGCAACAGCACGTTGCGCCCCTGCTCCGCGGCCTGGCGCAGGCTGGACAGGCGTTCTTCGTGGTTGGGGCCGGGCGGCAGTGAGGGCCCCGACGCTGTGTCGGGCACCGCCTTGACCGGCGGCGCCGCACGGTCGTCAGGCCGCCCATCGGCCGGAGACTCGGCGAGCTCCGATGAGTTTTGATCCAGGGCCATACGCATCCCATCGAATGGACACAGCGGCCCGCAGGGGGCCGCTGACAGCAGTGGGGAACGTGACGGGGCGGCGCAGCGGCCCAGCCACATGAAACTGACTACCGCCCCGGGGGCCAAGCCGCCCTGGGTGGCGGACCTGGCAGAGATCCGCCGGCGCAACGCGCCAACAGCGTGGTCAACAGCGGCCTCAACCAAGGCCGCACAGCGGGCAACTGCGGCAGGGCCGGGTCATCGGCAGGCACTACCTTGCGCCGCCGGCCACCGCCATGTGATCGGTCATTCAGCCGCGGTACTGAGCGCGTGGCTCAGCAACTTTTGGCCTTCAAGAAGGCTGGCGTTGCACGCCTGAATGCACGCAGCCGGCCGGGGCAGGCTCAGCCTCTGAAATACCAGATCACCCCGCCCGTGGGACCGACCTGCTCGCTGGGCATGGGCTCGCCCAGTTTCATGCTCACTTCCTTCATCCGCAGATGCGGCGCAAACCAGATGCCGGCCCGTGGGCACGGCTGGCCGGGACGCGCGCTGAGCACCGGGTCGGCAGGGATCGGGCTGTTGTCGAACTGCCGCGCAAAGTCGGCCAGGTCGCGTGGATAGAAGTCCATGTGGCGGTAGCCGCTGTCGTCGATGCCCAGCAGCCAGGTCACCGCAGCGGACTCCCAGGACCAGTAGCCCACGAAGCTCAGTCGCTGGTCCATGTCGTGATACGGCTCGCGGCGGCTGGCGTGGTACCAATCGTGGAGGTATTGCTGCATCAGCGCGGGGCGTTTGTCGGGGCTGGCCTCGAACACCTTGTCCAGCTTGCGGTAAGGCAAATGGCGGGTGTACTGCTGGGCCACCTTGTTGCGCCCGGGCACGTAAGGCCGCACCAGGTTCTCCAGCAGGATGTCGAAGTAGTTCAGCTCTTCGTTCACGTAGTCCCACACCCGGCACAGCCGCGGCATCAGGGCTTTGTGGCCCAGCAGCAGGCCCAGGCACGCCAGGGGGAGCGCGTAGTAGCCGTACTCCTGGTCGGCAAAAGACAAGGCAGGCACTCGGTTGCTCCGGCTTTCAAAAAAGTCGGCGCTGGAATGCCACTCTTGCTTATGCCTTCGGAACTCTTCCCAGGCCCATATCGATACGGGGTAGAACTGCGCCAAGGCACCGACCGAGACACCTGCGCTGTATTGAAGGCACAGGTAGGTGACGGTATCTTCCGCCAGCAATCCCGCTGCGCCCCATTTGCCAGTCAATGGCGGCGCAGTCAGAATCAAACAGTCGTCGAAATCCTTCAGACACTCCCCACTCAAGTACGCGTATTGGTTTTCGTAGTTGAGTCGAGGCTCACGGCGACGTTTGTATAGCTCAGTTTCTTCCAGAGGCGCAGGCACGCAGGCTTTGAATTGAGCACTATCCATTGTCACTCCTTCAGCAAGGCACTTGGAATAGAAATCACTGGTTTGCGGACAAGATGATTTTTGCCACCGCTGACATGGTGACTGTCCATTTGAGGCCTTGTTACCATGAGGATCCATCGATCCCAAGGCGCCGGACCTTGAAGTTCTCGCCTCCTGAAATCTCTTACCAACGCCACCATCTCCGCTTCATCCTTGGGCGTCGCATACTCCTCCTTCGGAATATTCAACATGATCCACTTGTGGCTCATCTGCGTGCCCAAGGTCTTGGTTTCAT
>CAKZXL010000588.1 GCA_937883885.1 uncultured Aquincola sp.
CGCGCCTGCGCCACCGGCTGGCCCAGCAGCGCGCGCGGCAGGTTCTGCTCGTAGCGGCCATGGCCCGTCTCGTGGATGGTGCCCATCAGGCTGATCAGGAACTCGTCGGGGTTGTAGCGGGTGGTCAGCCGCACGTCCTCGGGCACGCCGCCCGAAAACGGATGGGCGCTCACGTCCAGCCGGCCGGCGCTGAAGTCGAAGCCCATCAGCCGCATCGCCGCCTCGCACAGCGCGCGCTGCCGCGCCACCGGGAAAGGGCCCACCGGCTCGATCAGCGGGCGGCTGCGCTGGCGTTCGGTCACACGGGCGATCAGGTCGGGCAGCCATTGCCGCACCTCGCCGAACACCCGGTCGACCGTGGCGCAGGTCATGCCGGGCTCGTAGCGGTCCATCAGCGCTTCGTACTTCGACAGCCCCGAGGCCTCGCTCAACAGCCGCGCCTCTTCGCGCGCCACGCGCAGCACCTCGCGAAAGTGCTCGACGAATCCGGCCCAGTCGTTGGCCGGCCGCTGGCGCCGCCAGGCATGTTCGCAGCGCGAGGTGGCCAGCTGCCGCGCCTGCACCAGCGATTCGGGCAGCGCATTGGCGTTGAACCAGTCGCGCCGGATCTCGCGCAGGTTGGCGCGCTGCAGCTCGTCCAGCGGCTCCTGCTCGGCACGGGTCAGGCGGTCGCGCAGGCTGGCGTCGGTGCGCAGCCGGTGGGTCAGGCCGGCCAGCTCGGCCAGCGCGGCGCTGCGCGCCTCGTTGCCCTTGGGCGGCATGTTGGCGGCCTGGTCCCAGCCGCAGATGGCGGCCAGGTGGTCGAAGCGGTGCAGGCGCTGGCAGTGCAGCACCAGGTCGTCGTAGGCGGGGGTGGTGCTCATGGAGGGCTCCGGTTCGATCGAGGGGTGCGTCAAGGGGTGAATCGGCCCGGAAAGAACCACAACAGGCCGGCCGTCATCGTCACATAACGCAGGAACTTGCCCACCGCCATGTAGGCCACGCAGGGCCAGAAGGGCAGCCGCAGCCAGCCGGCCACCGCGCACAGCGGGTCGCCCACCACCGGCAGCCAGGCCAGCAGACAGGCCTTGGGGCCGAAGCGCTGCAGCCAGCGCAGTGCGCGGTGGTCGGCGCTGTGGTGGGTGGCCTTCTCGTAGGCCAGCTCGGCGCCATAACCCATCCACCAGCTGATGGCGCCACCGGCGGTGTTGCCCAGCGTCGCCACCAGCACCGTGGGCCAGAACATCGTGGGGTCGAGCTTGACCAGGGCGAACACCGCCGGCTCCGAGCCCAGCGGCAGCAGCGTGGCCGAGACCAGCGACACCAGGAACACCGCACCCAGGCCCACTTCGGGCAGGGCCAGCGCATTCATCACCGCGGCGAGCGCGGCCTGCAACCAGCTTTCCATCGGCCCGCATTATCACGAGCCGCCACCCCGGCCAACCGCCCGGATGGGCGCGGCTGCGCCGCTATACTCCTGCCTCCTTTTTCAGCACCACCCCACCCCCCCGCCCCATGAAGATCGGCCCGATCGAGCTGCCGAACCGGCTCTTCGTCGCCCCGATGGCAGGGGTGACGGACCGCCCTTTCCGCGTGCTGTGCAAGCGGCTGGGCGCGGGCTATGCGGTCAGCGAGATGGTCACTTCCAAGCGCGAGCTGTGGAAGAGCCTGAAAACCTCGCGCCGTGCCGACCACACCGGCGAGAGCGCTCCCATCGCAGTGCAGGTGGCGGGGGTCGATCCGGCCGAGATGGCCGATGCCGCCCGTTACAACATCGACCGCGGCGCCCAGGTCATCGACATCAACATGGGCTGTCCGGCCAAGAAGGTGTGCAACGTGTGGGCCGGCTCGGCGCTGATGCGCAACGAGCCGCTGGCGCTGCGCATCGTCGATGCCGTGGTGCAGGCCTGCGTGCCGCACGGCGTGCCCGTGACGCTGAAGATGCGCACCGGCTGGTGCGACACCGAGCGCAATGCGGTGGCCATGGCCCGTGCGGCCGAGGCCGCCGGCGTGGCCATGGTCACGGTGCACGGCCGCACCCGCGAGCAGGGCTACAGCGGCCACGCCGAGTACGACACCATCGCCGCGGTCAAGGCCGCGCTGCGCATTCCGGTGGTGGCCAACGGCGACATCGATTCGCCGAAGAAGGCGCGCGAAGTGCTTGCCTATACAAGTGCCGATGCGCTGATGGTGGGCCGCGCCGCCCAGGGCCGGCCGTGGATCTTCCGCGAGATCGCCCACTACCTGGACACCGGCACGCTGCTGCCGCCGCCGCCCGTGGCAGACGTGCGCGGCTGGCTGGTGGCGCACCTGCTGGACCACTACGGCCTGTATGGCGAACAGTCGGGCGTGCGCAGCGCCCGCAAGCACATCGGCTGGGCGGTGCATGCCCTGCCGGGGGGCGCCGAGTTCCGCGCCCGCATGAACCTGATCGACGACTGCGAACAGCAGCTGCAGGCGGTGACCGAATGGTTCGACCGCCTGGCCGAGCAGCATGAACGGCTGCCCGCCAACGACAGCCTGCTGGCCTTGTCGGCCTGATCTCCTTTTTTCTTTGCGTACATGACGAAAAAACACCTCGAAGCCTGCGTGCGCGAGAGCCTGGAGCAGTACTTCCGCGACCTGCGCGGCGTGGAGCCGCACTCGGTGCACGAGATGATCCTGAACGCCGTCGAGAAGCCCATGCTCGACGTGGTGATGGCGCATGCACAAGGCAACCAGAGCAAGGCCGCCGAGTGGCTCGGCATCAACCGCAACACCCTCCGGCGAAAGCTGCTCGAACACAAGCTCATCAAGTAAGGCCCGCGCCATGACCACCGCACTGCTCTCCGTCTCCGACAAGACCGGCATCGTCGAGTTCGCCCGCGAACTGCATGCTGCCGGCGTCAAGCTGCTGTCCACCGGTGGCACCGCCAAGCTGCTGGCCGAATCGGGCCTGCCCGTGACCGAGGTCTCCGAAGTCACCGGCTTCCCCGAGATGCTGGACGGCCGCGTGAAGACGCTGCATCCACGCATCCACGGCGGCCTGCTGGCCCGGCGCGATGTGCCCGCCCACATGGCGGCACTGGCCGAGCACGGCATCAATACCATCGACCTGCTGGTGATCAACCTCTACCCGTTCGCGCAGGCCACCGCCAAGGCCGGCTGCACGCTGGACGACGCCATCGAGAACATCGACATCGGCGGCCCCGCGATGCTGCGCGCCGCGGCCAAGAACTGGCAGGACGTGGCGGTGGTGATCGACCCCGCCGACTACCCGCGTGTGCTGGCCGAGCTGAAGGACGGCAGCGTGGACCGCAGCACCAAGTTCATGCTGGCCAAGAAGGTGTTTGCGCACACCGCCGCCTACGACGGCATGATCGCCAACTACCTGAGCGGCCTGCAGGCCGGCTCGGAGCTGGCCACGCCGCAGGTGCCGCAGCGCCACGAATACCCGGCCGTGCTGAGCCTGCAGTTCAGCAAGGTGCAGGACATGCGCTACGGCGAGAACCCGCACCAGAGCGCCGCCTTCTACCGCGATGCGCAGCCCGCCCCCGGCACGCTGGCCGGCTGGCACCAGCTGCAGGGCAAGGAACTCTCGTATAACAACATCGCCGATGCCGACGCGGCCTGGGAATGCGTCAAGACCTTCAGCGCACCGGCCTGCGTGATCGTCAAGCATGCCAACCCCTGTGGCGTGGCGGTGGCGGCCTCGGCGGCCGACGCTTATGCCAAGGCCTTTAAGACCGACCCGACCTCGGCCTTCGGCGGCATCATCGCCTTCAACCGCCCGCTGGACGCGCAGTCTGCGCAGCTGGTGGTCAAGCAGTTCGTCGAGGTGCTGATCGCCCCGGCCATCACCGCCGAGGCGCGTGAGGTCTTTGCCGGCAAGCAGAACGTGCGGCTGCTGGAAGTGCCGCTGGCCGACGCGATGAACACGCTGGACTTCAAGCGCGTGGGCGGCGGCCTGCTGGTGCAGTCGGCCGATGCCAGGAACGTGCAGCCGGCCGAGCTGCGCGTGGTGACCAAGCAGCAGCCCACCGCGCAGCAGATGGAAGACCTGCTGTTCGCCTGGAAGGTGGCCAAGTTCGTCAAGAGCAATGCCATCGTGTTCTGTGCCGACGGCATGACCATGGGCGTGGGCGCCGGCCAGATGAGCCGCATCGACTCGGCCCGCATCGCCTCCATCAAGGCGGGCAACGCCGGCCTGACGCTGCAGGGCACCGCGGTGGCCAGCGACGCCTTCTTCCCGTTCCGCGACGGCCTGGACGTGGTGTGCGACGCCGGTGCCACCTGCGTCATCCAGCCGGGCGGCAGCATGCGTGACGACGAGGTGATCGCCGCGGC
>CAKZXL010000589.1 GCA_937883885.1 uncultured Aquincola sp.
GCCATGAACGACTACACGATCCAGCTGGTCAACGAAAGCTTCGATCTGGTGGAGCCGATGGCTCCGCAGGCGGCGGCGCTGTTCCGCGAGAACCTGGTGCAGGCCGCGCCCACGCTGCACACCCTGCTGCACAGCGAGGCCGGAGAACCCGGCGAGCAGCTGGTGCTGGCCATGGGCCAGGCGTTACGCCAGCTGCAGGCGCCCGACGACCTGCTGCCCGCGGTGCAAGGCTTGGGCCGCCGCCACGCCGGCCTGATGGGCCTGCGCGACGAAGACTACGAAGCCGTGGGCGGCGCGCTGCTCAAGACGCTGGAGCAGGGCCTGGGCCCCGCCTTCGACGACGAAACCCGCGCCGCTTGGATCGACGTCTACAGCGCCATGGCCGGCGCGATGAAGCAGGTCAGCCGCGGCGCTTCGGCCGCCTGATTCACTTGGGCGCCAGCGCCCACATGCGCAGCCGCTGCTTCATGCGGCCGGCCTGTTGCTCGGCCACCTCGCCCGGGCCCCAGAAGTAGTCGGCTCGCACCGCACCCACGATGGCGGTGCCGGTGTCCTGCGCCAGCACCAGCCGCCGCAGCGGCGTGTTGGACAACGGCTCGGTGGTGTCCAGCCACACCGGGGTGCCGTAGGGCACGCTGCGCGGGTCCACCGCGATGGAGCGCTCGGGCGTCAGCGGCACGCCTTGCGCGCCGCGCGGGCCGGCGCTGGGGTCGGGCAGCGGCTCTTCGCGGAAGAACACGGTGCGCGGGTTGCTCCACAGCATCTCGTTGACCCGGCGCGGGTTGCGCCGCGCCCATTCGCGGATGGCCGGCCAGGAAGCGGTGTCGGGCGTCAGCTCGCCCTGCTCGATCAGCCAGCGGCCGACCGACTTGTAGGGCTGGTCGTTGTGGCCGGCAAAGGCCACGCGCAGCAGCTGCACCCGGCCGTCGGGCTCGGTGATGCGCATGCGGCCCGAGCCCTGGATCTGCAGCACCAGCGCGTCCAGCGGGTCGGCCACGTAGGCGATCTCCCGGCCCTTGAGCGCCGCCTGCGCGGCCGGCAGCGTGTCGATCTGCTGGCGCGTCCACCACGGCTTGCGCTGGCCCAGATCGGCCGGCGCCCGGTGCAGCGGAATGCGGAAGTTGCCGCGCGGCAGCCGGCTGGCTTCGACCAGCGGCTCGAAGTAGCCGGTGATCAGGCCGTCGGGGTCGGGCCGGTCCAGCGCCTCGATGCGGTAGGGCTGCAGCCGGGCCATGAACCACTGGCGGGCGCCAAGGTCGTCGGGCGGCGGCGGCGCCAGCAGCGCCTCGGCGCACAGCCGGCTCCAGCCCGCGGCCGGCCGCTCGCAGCCACGCAGGAAGGCGCGCCAGGCGTCGCCCGCGCGGTCGGTGTCCCAGCCGGGCAATTCGGCCCAGCCGACGGGAATCCAGCGGGCGTTGGGCCGCTCCAGCGTGCCCGGCGGCCAGCTGGCCGGCGCCGGCACCGAAGGCGCGGTGGCGACCGCGACCGGGCTGCTGGGCGCGGGTGCGGGGCGGGCCGGCTCGTCGGGCGGCAGGGGCGTGGTGCCGCAGGCCGCCAGCAGCGCGGCGGCGGTGGCGGCCAGGGCGGCGCGGAGGGTTCGGTAAGCTCGCTGCATGTGGCTATTACTGCTGGAAGCGCTGGGTGCGCTGGCCGTTCTCATCTTCATCGTCTGGTGGACCATGTTCTCGGGCCGGCGCAAGGGCGAGCGGCGCGACGACCGGGACGAGCGCTGACCCTCAGCTCATGATTTTGGCGGCACCAGGAAGCTCAGCGGCTGGGTGACCAGCCGGCGCCGGATGGCCGCGTAGATGTGCTTGCGCTCACGCACGCGGATGCCGCGCGAGCGCATCGCCACCTTGAAGGCCAGCCAGAAGCTGACCGTGAGGTTGAGCATGCCGGTGAGCACGATGCCGGCCACGCACCACCAGAAGGGGCCCGTGGACAGCAGCGAGGCGCCCTGCGCACCCACCGCCGCGGCCAGCTGGCCGGTGGACAGCGTGACGTGGCGCACCTCGATGGGCAGGCCGAAGAAGGCGGCCACCACCGGCACCACGCCCAGCATCATGCCCAGCGACACATTGGCCGCCAGGCCCGAGATGTTGTGCCGCCACCAGTTGGCCCAGCGCTGCGCCCGCGCCGGCCCCAGCCGCGCGACGATGCGCGGGTTCCAGGCGATGGCGCCATCGAGCCGGTGGAAGACGAACCAGTTTTCGGTCCAGCCGGCGATCAACGAGCTGGCGAACAGCAGCACGCCGGTGAAGGCGGCGTACAGCGGCGTGGGGCCCAGCAACGTGAGCGAGTGCAGCACGTGGTCGGCCTCCTGCTCGCCCACCAGCGGGCGGCCGAAGGCCAGCTGGCAGCCGTACTGCACCGCCAGCACCACCGGCGCGCACACCGCCAGGTTGCCGACGATGCCGGCCACCTGCGAGCGGATCAGGTGCGCCACCTGGTCGACGAAGGCTTCCACCGCCGCCACGTCGTCGGCCTCGCCGCGGGTGCTGGCGGCGCTGCGCACCTCCGCCAGCTTGGCGGCCATGGCGGGCGCGGTCATCGCGGGCTGCTTGGTGGCCACCGTCCAGTGCAGCAGCATGATGAGCACGAAGCTCAGCGCGTAGTTGGCCCCGGCCCAGAAGCCGCCCCAGAAGGCCGACAGCCCCAGCGCCACCACGCCGAACTTGACGTAGGTGGTGCCGGCGATCACCAGCCCGCCGCCGGCCGCGCGGCGCAGCATGTCGGCGTACTGGCTGCGGGTGCGGGTGATGTAGTGGTCGCCGGTCTCGGCGCTGCGCTCGGCCACCTGGCGCGCCAGCTGCGAGTAGTGCCGCGCCATCAGGTTGCGCAGGCCGCGGCGGCGGCCGGCCACCTGCACCAGCGTCACCATCAGGTGGCGCACGTCGGCGGCCGGCTGCTCCGACAGCACGCAGCCCAGCAGCTGCTCCACCCGCTGGCAGCGCTCGTGCAGCTGGTCGATCTCGAACACGATGTCCACCGAGACGCCGTATTCCTCCAGGTGGTCGACGATGCTGTCGGTGGCGCGCCGGCAGGTGTCCAGCAGCGCCCGCAGGTACACCGTGGCCTGCAGCGAGACCTCGCGCTCGCCGCTGAGCACCGCGCTGCGCACCTGCTCGGCCGCCAGGGGCAGCTGGCGGAACGGCTCGGACGCCAGCAGCGCCTGGCTCATGCGCTGGCGCAGCGGCGGCGAAAAGCCGGCCGCCTGCACCGCACTGACCAGGATGGAGATGGCGTCCAGCAGCGTCTGCCGCCAGGCATCGGGCCGGTGGCCGGCGGTCAGCGTGGCGGCGGCGTCCACGCCCTGGGGCAGCACCTCGGCAGGCTCGCGCGGCACCACCAGCTCGGCGATGCGGTCCAGCAGGTCGTTGTCCAGCCGCTCGATCCAGGCCGCATCGCCGCCGCGGAACAGCAGCGGAAACAGCGCTGCCAAGTCGCGCGTGGCGGGTGAGCCGGGCAGCACCTCGGTGCGCAGCCGCTGCCACAGCTCGCTGCGCAGCGCCATGCGGTTGGAAAAGCCGAAGTCGGCCAGCAGCGCCACGGCATCGATCTCGCGCCAGAAACCGTGGAACATGGCCTGCACCCGGGCCTTGTGCTCGGGGCTCTGGTCGAGCACGCGCAGCAGGTGGCGCAGGCGCAGCACCGCCATGGGCGTGCTGCGCTCGGGGCGGGCGGGGCCGGCGCCATCGGTGGCGACCGCGGCCTCGCGCCGGGTGGGCACATGGCGCAGCCACTCCATCAGGCGCACCAGCCACATGTGGCGTTCGGGCTGGGCGGCCCGTCCGTCGGCGGCGTTGAGCAACGCCGTCAGGTCCCAGGCGATCGTGGGTTTGGCGGCCGACACGGTGTGCGGGCCCGGCTCAGTGAAGTTGCTGCGGCTGCGCCAGCATGAATTCCGGGATTTCGGCCTCGAACGGCCAGGCCTGCTCGGTCATGCAGAAGAAGGTGCCGCGCATGGTGCCCTGCGCGGTCGGGATGCGGGTCCAGCTGGTGTATTCGAAGCTCTGCCCCGGGGCCAGCAGCGGCTGCTTGCCCACCACGGCCAGGCCGCGCACCTCTTCGGTGTGGCCATGGGCATCGGTGATCACCCAGTGCCGGGCCACCAGCTGCGCGGCCACGTCGCCGCTGTTCACGATGGTGATCGTGTACGCGAAGGCGTGCTGCCCATCCTGGGACTGCTCGGGCAGGTACTGGAGCTTGACGGTGCAGCGGAACTCTGGATTTGCCATCTCCGGCATTTTAGGAGCCCCCGGGGTTGAAGGGGGTGGCCTGGAATAGTGCACGCCGCACCGTTGCTTCCGGGGGGTGGGTCCCTCCGAAGGGGGTAACCCGTCGTTACGATTTGTGCATGCCCTGCAGTTCCCCCCGCCGTACTCCCCGCAGTACCCCCCACCGCCCTCGCAGCGTCCGCTGGTCCGCACTGGCGCTGGCGCTGCCCTTGAGCCTGTCGATGGCCGGGCCGCTGGCCCTGCTGTCGCCGCAGACGGCCGCCGCCGCCAGCACCCGCAGCGCGGGCGCGCCGGGTGAGTCGGCCCGCTACTACGAAGACGCGCTGGCCCGCTACAACAAGCGCGACTACGCCGGCGCGGTGCTGCAGCTGAAGAACGCGCTGCAAATTGACCGCAACCAGCTGCCGGTGCAGCTGCTGCTGGGCCAGGCCCTGCTGGCCCAGGGCGACGCGGCGGGCGCCGAGGTGTCGCTGACCGAAGCCCTGCGCCTGGGTGTGGACCGCGCCGAAGTGGCGCTGCCGCTGGCGCAGGCGCTGCTGGCCCAGGGCAAGCAGGCCGACCTGCTGCGCCAGCCCCGACTGGCGCCGGAAGGCCTGCCCACGGCCACCCAGGCTTCGCTGCTGCTGCTGCTGCGCTCGGCGGCGCAGGCCGACCTGGGCGACGCGGCGCAGGCGCTGCAGACCATCCAGCAGTCGCGCACGCTGGACCCCGGTGCCGACAGCTGGCTGGCCGAGGTGCCCATCCGCCTGCGCGCCCGCCAGCTGGCCGAGGCCACCACCGCCGCCGACAGGGCGCTGGCCCTGGCGCCCGACAAGGCCGCCGCCCACTACCAGAAGGGCGCGGTGCTGCACGTGCAAGGCCAGCTGGCCGGTGCGCTGGCCGCGTATGACGCCGCGCTGCGCGCCGATCCCGGCCACCTGGAAGCGCGCGTGGCCCGCATCGGCATCCGCCTCGACCAGCAGCGCGACGCCGAGGCCGCCGCCGACGTGGCCGAGCTGCAGCGGCTGTCGCCGCGCGAGCCGCGGGGCGCCTACCTGAAGGCGCTGCTGGCCGAGCGCAAGGGCGACGCCGCGGCCGCCCAGGCCGCGCTGCGCCAGGTCACCAACCTGATCGACCCGGTGCCGATGGACTACATCCGCTACCGGCCGCAGGTGCTGATGCTCAACGGCCTGGCCCACTTCGGGCTGAACGAGCGCGAAAAGGCCAAGCCCTACCTGGAGCTGCTGCAGCGCCAACAGGGCAACAGCCCGGTGTCCAAGCTGCTGGCGCAGATCTACCTGGACGAGAACAACCCCGACCGCGCCATCGTGCTGCTGGAAGCGCAGCTGCAGGCCCAGCCGCAGGACGGCCAGGCCATGATGTTGCTGGCCAGCGCCCAGATGGCGCGTGGCCAGCATGGCAAGGCCGCCGAGCTGATGCAGGCCGCACTGGCCGCGCAGGACACGCCGACCGTGCGCACCGCGCTGGGCCTGAGCCTGCTGGGCAGCGGCCAGGGCCGCGCCGCCATCCCGCAGCTGGAAGCCGCGCTGAAGAAGGACCCCACGCAGGACCGCGCGGCGATGGCGCTGACCGGCCTGTACCTGGGCCACGGCCAGCCCGCCAAGGCGCTGGCGCTGGCCGAGCGCCTGGTGCAGCAGCAGCCGCGGCAGGCCGCGCTGTACAACCTGCTGGGCAACGCCCGCTGGCGCAACGGCCAGACAGAGCCCGCCCGCGCCGCGTTCGAAGAGGCGCTCAAGCTCGACCCCCGGCTGGTGCCGCCGCAGGTGAACCTGGCGCGGCTGGACGTGCAGGCCGGCCGCTTCGACGCCGCCAGCCAGCGGCTTGCCGCGCTGATCGCGCGCGACGACCGCAACGTGGACGCGATGATGGAAATGGCCCAGGTGGCCCGCCGCCAGCAGCGCGCTGCCGATGCGCAGCGCTGGCTGGAAAAGGCCGCCGCCAGTGCGGAGGGCCGCGACGTGCGCCCCGGCCTGGCGCTGGTGGACCTGCTGCTGCAGTCCGGCCGCGCCGAAGCCGCGATGGAGCCGCTGCGCAAGCTGGGCGCCAAGGCGCCGCAGAACCTGGCCGTGCTGCTGGCCGAGGCCCGCGTGCGCCTGGCGGTGGCCGACGCCGCCGGTGCCCGCAACACCCTGGCCACCGCCACCCGCGTGGCCAATTTCGATGCGCCGGTGCAGGTGGAAATCGCCCGCCTGCAGCTGGCTGCCGCCAATGCAGAAGGCGCCGCCTACAGCCTGCAGAAGGCCTTGTCGGGCCAGCCCGGCCACCTGCCCGCGCTGGCGCTGCAGGCCGAGCTGGCGCTGCGCCGCGGCGACCTGCCGCAGGCCGAGCAGCAGGCGCGGCAGATCGCCCAGCTGGCGCCCACGCGCGCCATCGGCTACAGCCTGCAGGCCGACGTGCTGATGGCCCGCCAGCAGCCGGCCGCGGCGCTCGAGCTCTACCGCAAGGCCCATGCGGTGGAGCCTTCCACCGACACCGCCATCCGCCTGTTCAGCGCGCTGGGCAGCCAGCCCGACGGCGCACGCACGGCGCTGCCCGTGCTGGAGCAGTGGCTCCAGGCCAACCCGCAGGACCGCACCGCCCGCCGCGCGCTGGCCGACGGCCAGGCCCGTGCCGGCCAGCTGCCGGCCGCGCGCGCCAGCTACGAGCAGCTGCTGCGCCAGCAGCCCGACGACGCCGGCACGCTGAACAACCTGGCCAACGTGCTGCTCAAGCAGGGCGATGCGGGCGCCCTGGCGGTGGCCGAGCGTGCCCTGGCGCTGCGCCCGGCCGATGCCGACGTGATCGACACCGCCGGCTGGGCCGCCTTCCAGGCCGGCCAGGCCGACCGCGCGCTGCAGCTGCTGCGCGATGCGCGGCTGCGGGCCCCCGACAACCCCGACATCCGCTTCCACCTGGCCAGCGTGCTGGCGAAAACCGGCCGCCGGGACGAGGCGCGCGATGAGATGGATGCAGTACTGCGGGGCGACCGGCGCTTCGACAGCGCGGCCCAGGCCCAGGCCCTGCGCCGCACGCTGCAATGAAGGCAACGACCCTCGTTGCGACACAGTGAGGAAGAAGTAAAGATGAAACCGAGCAAGACCCGTTTGCTGGCAGCCGCTCTGGCCGCCGGCGCGGCCTCGATGTCACCCGCGGCGCAGGCCGCGATGACCTGGGGCTTCCAGCAACCCGGCGTGTGCGCGCAGAACAGCGCCAACGCCAACAACTTCGGCAACAGCTGGGCATGCGGCGGTGGCAACCCGTCGCTCACCGTCAGCGGTTATTCGTCCAACGGCTCGGGCGCCACTTTCGTGGCGGCCAACGTGGACGACAACAACGCCTCCGGCTTCGGCATCAAGTCGAGCACCGAAGGCCTGAACGCCAGCTCGCCGAACCACGCGATGGACGCCAACGGCAGCACCGACGTGATGCTGCTGAGCTTTACCAGCAGCGTGATCCTGCGCCAGCTGCAGCTGGGCTGGGCCTACACCGATTCCGACATCACGCTGCTGCGCTACACCGGCAGCAGCAGCCCGGTCGGCGCGGGTGACCTGACCGGCCTGACGACCGGCCAGCTCATCAGCAACGGCTGGTCGCTGGTGGGCAACTACGGGAACATGGGCACGACGGTCAACGACGTCAACAGCGCGGGCAGCAGCTCCAGCTGGTGGCTGGTGTCGGCCTACAACTCCACGCTGGCCGGCTCCACGTCCGCCGCCAACGGCAAGTCGCTCAACGGCGGCGACGACTACGTGAAGGTGCTGACCGTGGTGGCCGACGCGGTGACGCCGCCGCCCACCGGCAACGTGCCCGAGCCGGCCACGCTGGCCCTGGCCGGCCTGGCTCTGGCGGGCGTGGCGGCCTCGCGCCGCCGCCCGGCGTAAGACAATCGGGGGCATGCCCACCTACCGCATCGCCCCCAGCCTTCTGTCGGCCGACTTCGCGCGCCTCGGTGACGAGGTGCGCAGCGTCATCGACGCCGGCGCCGACTGGATCCACTTCGACGTGATGGACAACCATTACGTGCCCAACCTCACCTTCGGGCCGATGGTCTGCCAGGCGCTGCGCAAGCACGCCGTGCAGCCCGACGGCACGAAGGTGCCCATCGACGTGCACCTGATGGTGCAGCCGGTGGACGCCCTGGCCCAGGCCTTTGCCAAGGCCGGCGCCGACCTCATCAGCTTCCACCCCGAGGCCAGCGCCCATGTCGATCGCACGCTGCAGCTGATCAAGGCCGAAGGCTGCCAGGCCGGCCTGGTGTTCAACCCGGGCACGCCGCTGGACGTGCTGGACTGGGTGATCGACAAGGTCGACCTCATCCTGATCATGAGCGTGAACCCCGGTTTCGGCGGCCAGAGCTTCATCGACAGCGCGCTGCGCAAGACCGAGCAGGCGCGCAAGCGCATCGAGGCCACCGGCCGCGACATCCGCCTGGAGGTGGACGGCGGCATCAAGGTGGACAACATCCGCCGCGTGGCCGACGCCGGTGCCGACACCTTCGTGGCCGGCAGTGCCATCTTCGGCCAGCCCGACTACCGCGCGGTGATAGCCGCGATGCGGGCGCAACTCAGCGCCTGAGGTCGCACGCTTCGGCCCAGGCCGAAGCATCTGCCGCCCCTGCCCGGCGAGCATCACGTCATCTTCATTGCCGGATGCCCGTGATGCCCGCCGACCTGTTCCATCCCACCTTCTGGCTGCTGCTGGCCTTCGCCGGCGCGGTGTTCACGCTCGCCGGTTTCGTCAAGGGCGTGATCGGCCTCGGCCTGCCCACCATTGCGATGGGCTTGCTGAGCCTGCAGATGGCGCCCGCGCAGGCGGCCGCGCTGCTGGTGGTGCCCTCCTTCGTCAGCAATGTGTGGCAGTTGCTGGGCCAGGGTGGCCTGGCTGCGCTGCTGCGCCGGCTGTGGCCGCTGCTGGCCGGCGTGTGCATGGGAACCTGGGTGGGCGCCGGCTGGCTGACCGGCGGCGCCAGCCGCGCGGCGGGCGCGGCGCTGGGCCTGGCATTGATCGCCTATGCGCTGGTGGGCCTGCTGCTCAAGCCCTGGCGGCTGCCGCCCGGCTGGGAACGGGTGCTGTCGCCGCTGGTGGGCCTGGCCACCGGGCTGGTGACGGCCGCCACCGGCGTGTTCGTGATCCCGGCCGTGCCCTATCTGCAGGCGTTGGGGCTGGAGAAGGAAGCCCTGGTGCAGGCGCTGGCCGTGTCCTTCCTCGTCAGCACGCTGGCGCTGGCGGCCACGCTGGGCGGTGGTGGCGCGCTACCGGCCCCGGTGCTCGCGGCTTCCCTGGCGGCGCTGTTGCCCACGCTGGGCGGCATGGCGGTGGGCCAGTGGCTGCGCCGCCGCACGCAGCCCGAACGTTTCAAGCGCTGGTTCTTCGCCGGCCTTCTTGCCCTGGGCGCCTGGCTGCTGGCCCGCGCCGTGGTGTGATGCAGCCATGAA
>CAKZXL010000590.1 GCA_937883885.1 uncultured Aquincola sp.
CAGATCTGGCGCAGCCGCCAGCCTGCTTCCCAGCGGCCCTGCTGCCAGCGGCGGCCCAGGCTCAGGTTCGCGGTGGTGCCCGGTATGCCGGCGAAGAACGGACGCCCCGCCTGCCCGTCGCGCCAGCGTTCGGCCAGGATGCGCGAGAGGCCGAAGCTGCCGTACAGCTCACGCCCCTCGTGCTGCACTTCCAGCTCCACGCCGCGGCGCTTTTCATGGAAGGGCTGCACGACCTGGCCATCCGACACATCCAGATAGCTGGCGCCGTTGAGGTGGCGCGAATCGATGCGGTAGAGCGTCAGCCGGGCCTGGGTGCTGGCGCCCGAGGCCCAGCGTGGCGGCGTCCAGGCCAGCGAGATCTCGCGGTTCAGCGATTCGGTGGGCTGGATCGCATCGCCGCAGCCGTTGGGCAGCAACTGGCCGCCCTGCCCGTTCGGCAACGCACCGCAGGGGTTGGCCGCTTCCATGCCGAAGTAGTCGGTGAGCAGCGGCGGCCGGAAGCTCTCCACCACGCGGTAGCTCAACCACCAGGCCGCGCTCGGGTTCCACGCGATGCTGAGGCCCGGCGTGCGGCGCTCGAAGCGGTAGCGCCCGGGCTCGCCCGCAGCCTGCCGCATCAACGCCGCGGGGCCGTCGGCTTCCAGCATGTAACGGTCCCAGCGCAGGCCGGGTGTCACCGTCAGGGCGCCCAGCGTGAACGCATGCTGCAGCACCCAGGCCACCGACGAGCGGGTGCCCGGCGGCTGCTGCGCATCGAAGCCATCGGGATAGCGGCCATCGGGCCCGTTCTGGTAGGGGTTGTCGGTCAGCCGCCGCAGATCGCGCCGGTTGCGCAGCGCCTGTGCGCCCACCGTCAGCACGCCCTGCCAAGGGCCGGCCTGCCAGCGGGTGTCGTTGAAGACCTCGGCGGTCCAGATGTCGTAGTGCCAGCGGTCGTGCACCACGCCGGTGTCGCCGTCGTCCGGTGTCCAGGTACAGGGCGCCTGCGCGCAGCCGCTGGCGAAGTTGCTTTCGCCCGGCACCATGCGGTTGAGCAGGTGCGTGGTTTCATGCGCCAGCGTGCCGCGCAGCTTGAGCCACGACTGCGGCGGCTCGTACGTGAAGCGCAGGTTGAGCGTCTCGTCGTCCACCGTCTGGTGCACGTAGCCGCCCACGCCGGCGGTGCTCGAATTGGCGTCGTAGGGGGTGAACACTGGCCCGCTGCGGTAGGCGGTGCGGCTGAGTTCCAGCTGCAGGTCGTCCAATGGCGCCCAGCCCAGTTTGACCAGGCTGCCTTCCGATTGCGTGGCCGTCGCGGGGCTGCGTGCCCCACCCGCCAGCTTGAAGTCGCTGCCATCTCGCCGCACCAGCGACACCAGCAGGTCGGTGCTGGCCGTGGGCCGGCCGAAGGCGGTGAGCATGCGCAGGCGTTCACGGCTGTTGGCGTCGTAGCCCAGCTTCACCAGGCCGCCGGCGCGTTCGCCCGCACGCAGAAAGTCGGCGGCCGACTTGGTGGTGGCCACCACCGCGCCGCCGATGGCACCCGAGCCGGTGAGCAGCGAAGGGCCGCGTTCCACCGTCACCGACTTGATCAGCTCCGGCTCGATGAACACGCCGCTGCCAAAGCGGTACTTCTCGAAGCCCTTGACGCCGCCGTCGATCTTGAAGACCACGTCGTCGTTGCCACGGAAGCCGCGGATGTTGAACTTCATGCCGCTGGTGCGCGGCCCGCCCGCGGCCGACACGCCCGGCGCTTCCTGCACCAGGTCGAACAGGCTGCTGCTTTGCCGTCGCTCGATCATCTCGGCATCGAGCACCGTGCTGCTCTCGGTGGGCGGCAGCGCCACCGGCGGTGTGCGCTGGCCGCTGATGACGATGACCGGCGTGGCCTCGGCCTGCGCCGCGTCCACCGGCTGTGCCAGCGGCGCGCCGCTGGCCAGCACCAGCCCGAGGGTGGCGATGCCCGCCGGCCGCAGCGCGCCGGTTACCCAGGCGCGGCTCAACGCGCCGCCCGCGCCGGTGTATGGGCCGCGCCGGCCGAGGCGGTGGCAGGCACCACCGGCACCTGCGCTTCGGCCACGGCCGCCAGCAGGCCGGCCAGGCCCACCAGCGCCACCCGCGGCGCGCGCAGCGTGGGCACCGGCGCGGGCGGCGGCGGTGCGGCCGGCGGGCTGGCGTACACGGCCAGGTTGTCCAGGCTCATGTGGCCCACCTGTGCCTTGAAGTCGAAGCGGTAGGTGGCGGCCACCGGCACCTGCTCCCAGCGCCACAGCCATTCGCCGTTCACAGACGCGGTGCTCACCTCGTTGCCATTGCCATCGGGCATCACCAGCGTGGAAGCCTGCTGGAAGGTGGCCGCCGAGGCCGTGGCCGCCACGCCGTTGAGCGTGACGTTCATGTCGGGCAACGTGCCCAGGGTGCCGCTGCGCATCACCACCGTGCGGGTGCTGCCCACGGTGGCGCTGGCCGCCCCGGCATCGGTGAGCACCAGGTTGAACACCAGCGGCAGGCCCGGCACCTGGGAGAAGGCCAGACCGTAGATGTTGTTGATGCCGGTGCGCAGGCCGGTGCCGCTGGTTTCCTGCAGCACCGCGCGCAGGCCGGTGGATTGACCCACCGTGGGCCGGCTGAAGGTCCAGCGCGTGCCCGCATCGGGCACGAAGCCGCCCCACTCCGCATACAGCGCGCCGGCATCGGTGTTCTGCCAGGCCGCGCCGGTGTAGCCGGCCGCGCCCAGGAAGGCATTGGCGGGCAGGTTGAACGAATGCCACTGGTGGGGCGTGGCATCACCGCTCAGGGTGACGGCCGGGGCCCAGGCGGGCCAGGCCAGGCAGGCCGCGGCCAGGGACAGGCGCAAGGCGCGCCGCGGGTCGATGGAGGGCATGGAAAGCAGCAGCGGCGGGGCCGGGCCCCGGGGATGGGCCCCGAGGGCCGACCGAGAGATCGGCCCAGAGGGCCGACCCAAGAGATCGGCCCCGAGGGCCGAGGGAAGTCGCGCGTCAGGCGGCCTGGCGGCGACGGCGCGCCAGCATCACCACCATGCCCAGGCCACCCAGCATCAGCGCATAGGTCTCGGGCTCGGGCACCGGCACGGCCACCACCTGGGTGAACACATCGCTCTGCGTCAGCGTCATGCCGTAGATCTGCGCATGCTGCACGCCGGTGAAGTCGATGCTGAACGAGGTGATGGGCTGGCTGACGCCGCGCAGGTCCCACTGCAGGCCGTACTGGTTGATGTACAGCGACTCTTCACCCGTGGGCATGGCCACGGTGCCGTTGAAGAAGGCTTCCAGCGTGCTGGAGAAGGTGGCCGCCACGCCGGTGGTGGTGCCGGCGGCGGTGGTGTAGCTCAGCGTGGGCAGCACGCCGTTGTGGAAGTCGTAGGTCCAGGCTTCGCCGATGCCGACCTGGAAGGCCACCGTCTGCAGGTTGGCCAGCGGGGTGCTGTCGCTCACGCGCAGCGTGCCGCCGTTGTTGTTATCGCGCCACTGAAGCCGCCGAAGTACAGCGAGCCGCTGGCCACGTAGGGCGCGCCGCCATTGCCGTTGGACACCTTGCTCAAGGCCGCGGCATCGCTGCCCGCGCTGTTGACCTGCGAAGCGATCGGCGCCGGCCAGGCGCCCGTGCCCGGAAAGCCCGGATAGCCGGTGATGCCCGGCACCCCGTTCTGCGCGAAAGTGGTGAGGTTGACCCAGGCGTTGTTGCTCACGTTGTCGGCCGCGTCCAGCGCGCTGGCCAGGTCGACCTGGTGGTCGGTGTAGCTGCCGTAGGTCTGGGCACCGGCCTGCGTGGCGGCCAGCAGGCCGAGGGTGAGCACGGTGGCGCCAAGGGGCGTGTGGAAATGAACGGATGCCATGAAGAAGTCCTCCTGAGTGGATTGGGTTGGCGTTGCGCTTGGTCCAGCGGCGCCCTCCCCCACGGAGGCGAACCGACACCACAGATGATAATGGTTCGCATTCAGAAAGCAACAATCCGTGACGTTCGCAGGGGCACAGCACACATTTCATTTGCGAACGATTCTTGTTTATAGTCCGCCGGCTTTCCCGCTGTTCCCCCCCCACCCAACCGCAAGGGCTGGCCGCCGCACGCCCGAACCCGCCTGCTGTCCATGTCTTCTGTTCGCTCTTCCCACACCCGTCTGGCGGCCGCCCGGGGCCCCGCCTCGGCCGCCGCCTTGCTCGATACCTCGGCCGATCTGCGGCATCGGTTTGCGGCCGCCCGCCAGGCCGGCCAGCGCCACCGCGACGCAGCCGCCAGCCTGGGCCTGAGCGAAGGCGAAGCCGTGGCCCTGCACAGCGCCGCTGCCGGCGTGCCCGAGCACACCGCCGGCTTGCGCAGCGTGCGCCTGCGCGGGCCCTGGCTCGACCTGCTGCGGGCGCTGGAGCCCTGCGGCGCCTTGATGGCCCTCACCCGCAACGACGTCGCGGTGCACGAAAAAACCGGCAGCTACACCGGCCTGGCCGCCCAGGGCCCGGTGGCGCTGGCGCTGGGCGACGACATCGACCTGCGGCTGTTCTTCCAGCACTGGACGGCCGGCTATGCGGTGCATGAACCGGCGCGTGCCGGCGGCGGCGCGCCGACCCTCAGCCTGCAGTTCTTCGATGCGCAGGGCAGCGCCGTGCACAAGATCTACCCGCGCCCGGCCACCGACCTGGCCTGCTGGCAGCAGGTGGCGCAGGACTATGCAGACCCCGTCGGCACGCTGCCGGCGTTCACGCCGCCGCCTGTGCCAGAGCCGGCGCCGGATGACGACGGCGTGGACGTGGCCGCCTTCGGCCAGGCCTGGGCCGGCCTGCACGACACGCATGAGTTCCATGGCCTGCTCAAGCAGCATCGGCTGGAGCGTGAGCAGGCCTTGCGGCTGATGGCAGGCCGCTTCACCCAGCGTTTGCCCACCGATGCGCTGCGCCGGCTGCTGCACGGCGCAGCCGCTGCGGCGCAGCCCATCATGGTGTTCGTCGGCAACCCCGGCTGCATCCAGATCCACACCGGCCCGGTGCGCCGCATCGAGGTGATGGGCCCCTGGCTCAACGTGCTGGACGACGGCTTCAACCTGCATGTGCGGCAAGACCAGCTGGCCAGCGCCTGGGCGGTGGACAAGCCCACCGACGACGGCACCGTGAGCTCGTTGGAGCTGTTCGATGCCCAGCGGCGGCTGGTGCTGCAGTGCTTCGGCGCCCGCAAGCCCGGCCAGCCCGAGTCCGAAGGCTGGCGCCAGCTGCTGCAGGCCGTGAAGGCGGGCCGGTGAAGCGCCGGCAGTTGCTGGCAGCCGGGGTGGGCGCCGGCGCCGGCCTGGCCTGGCCCGCGCAGGCCCAGCCCGCACCACGCCTCGTCAGCGTGGGCGGTGCGCTCACCGAAATCGTCTACCGCCTGGGCGCGGCGGCGCAGCTGGTGGGCACCGACACCACCAGCCTGTACCCCGAGGCGGCGCAACGCACGCCCAAGGTGGGCTACCAGCGCCAGCTGTCGGCCGAAGGTGTGCTGTCGCTGCGGCCCGACGTGCTGCTGACCACCGACGAAGCCGGCCCGCCGGCGGTGATCGAACAGCTGCGCGGCGCCGGTGTGCGCGTGGTCAGCACCACCACCAGCCACGACCTGGCCGAGGTGCAGCGCAAGATCACCGCCGCCGGCCAGGCGACCGGGCGCAGCGCAGAGGCCGCGGCGCTGCAGCAGCAGCTGCTGGCCGATTGGCAACGCAGCCGCCAGGCCTTGCCCCGGCTGGCCGGGCCGGCACCGCGGGTGCTGTTCGTGCTGGCCCATGGCAATGCGCCGCAGGTGGCCGGCGCCGGTACCGCGGCCCAGGCCATGCTGCAGCTGGCCGGTGCGCGCAACGCGCTGCAGGGCTTCGACGGCTACCGCGCGATGACGGCCGAAGCCGTGGTGGCCGCCGCGCCCGACCTGGTGTTGAGCACGCAGCAGGCGGTGCAGGCCGCCGGCGGGCCGGCCGCCTTCTGGCAGCTGCCCGGCCTGGCCATGACGCCGGCGTTCGCGGCGCGCCGGCTGCATGCGCCCGATGCGCTGTGGCTGCTGGGCTTCGGCCCCCGGCTGCCGCAGGCGGTGGCCGAGCTGGCGCAGGTGGTGGCCGCCATTCCCGCGGCGCGGGCTTGAAGCGCCGGCCATGACCTCGCCTTTCCCCGCGCGGCGCCTGCCGCGCCCCTGGCTGCTGGGCGGCCTGGGCCTGCTCACGCTGGTGGCCTTGATGGGCGCTGCCGCCAGCGGGGCCTACGCGATTGCACCCGGCCGGCTGTGGCAGCTGCTGCTGCAGGCCTTTGCCACGCCATCGCCCGAAACGCCCGATGCCGACCATTTGGTGTTCTGGACGCTGCGCGCCCCGCGGCTGCTGCTGGCCGTGTGCACCGGCGCCGCGCTGGGGCTGGCGGGCGCGCTGCTGCAAGGCATCTTCCGCAACCCGCTGGCCGACCCCGGGCTGGTGGGCGTGTCCAGCGGCGCGGCGCTGGCGGCCGCCGCTGCCATCGTGGTGGGCGAAGCCTGGTGGCCGGGCCTGCCGCGGCTGCTGGGCAGCTGGACGCTGGTGGTCAGCGCGTTTGGCGGCGCGCTGCTGGTCACGGTGATGGTTTATGCGCTGGCGCAGGTGCGCGGCAGCACGCGGCTGACGGTGATGCTGCTGGCCGGCGTCGGCATCAATGCGCTGGCCGGGGCGCTGCTGGGCTGGGTCAGCCAGGTGGCCACCGACGCGCAGTTGCGGGCGCTGCAGTTCTGGCTGCTGGGCAGCCTGGGTGGCGCACGCTGGTCGGCGGTGGCGCTGGTGGGCAGTGTCACGCTGCTGGCGCTGCTCGGCGCGCTGCGGCTGGCGCGCCCGCTCGATGCGCTGGCGCTGGGCGAAGCGCAGGCCCATGCGATGGGCGTGTCGGTGGAACGCGTCAAGCGCCAGGCGGTGCTGTGCGTGGCACTGGCGGTGGGCGCCGTCACGGCGGTGGCCGGCATCGTCGGCTTCGTGGGGCTGGTGGCGCCGCATGGCGTGCGGCTGCTGGCCGGCCCGGGGCACCGCGGCGTGCTGCCCGGCTCGGCCCTGCTGGGCGCGGCGCTGGTGCTGGCGGCCGATGCCTTTGCCCGCACCGTGGCCGCCCCCGCCGAGCTGCCCCTGGGAGTGCTCACCGCGGCCATCGGTGCGCCCTTCTTCCTGCTGCTGCTGGTGCGTGGGAGAGCGCATGACTGAGGCGGGCTGCATCCGGCTGCAGGCGCTGCAGGTGCGGCACGGCGCCCGCACGCTGCTGGGTCCGCTGCAGGCCTGCCTGCGGCCGGGCCGGGTGACGGCGGTGCTGGGCCCCAACGGCGCGGGCAAAAGCACCTTGCTGGGCGGGCTCACCGGCTGGCGCCGGCCCGATGCAGGCCGCATCGATTGGCAAGGGCGGCCACTGCCCGACTGGCCCGTGGCCCAGCTGGCGCAGCACCGCGCCCTGGTGGCGCAAGACACGCAGGTGGCCGCCGACTTCCTGGTGCATGAGCTGGTGGCCCTGGGCCTGCTGACCGCGCGCCCGGCCGAGCCCGAAGCCTGCGTGCAGCAGGCGCTGGCCGCCTGCGGCCTGCAAGGCCTGGCCCGGCGCAGCGTGGCCACGCTGTCCGGCGGCGAACGCGCCCGCGCCCAGCTGGCCCGCGCGCTGGTGCAGATCGATGCGTTCTCGCAGCCGCCCGCCGGCCACCCGGCCCGCTGGCTGCTGCTGGACGAACCCACCGCCGCGCTGGACCTGCAGCACCAGCATGCGGTGCTGCAACTGGCCCGGCACTGCGCGCAGGCCTGGGGCATCGGCGTGGTCGTGGTGCTGCACGACCTCAACCTGGCGCTGCGCCATGCCGACGATGCATTGGTGCTGCAGCAGGGCCGCGCCGTGGCCCAGGGCCCGGTGCGGCAGGTGCTGCAGCCGGCGCTGGTGCAGCAGGTGTGGCAGGTGCAGGCGCGGCCGGCGCAGGCCGACGACGGCGTGCCGCAATACCTGTGGCAGCCGCCGGCGGCCGGCCCGCTCACATCACCGTGGCATGCGGGTGCAGCGGGTGGTCCAGC
>CAKZXL010000591.1 GCA_937883885.1 uncultured Aquincola sp.
AGCTCCGTCTTCGCATCAAACAGATGCGCATGCGCCGCATCCCAGCGCAGGTGCACCGCATCGCCCACGCGTGCGCGCAGGTTGCCGGGCACGCGGATCGTCAGCGGGCCGGCCTGGGTGTCCACCGTGGCGTAGGTCTCGGGGCCGGTGGGCTCTATCAGCGACAGCGTGCCGGGCAGGCCGCTGTCGGCCAGCGAGATGTTCTCGGGCCGCAGGCCGTAGATCAGCTCGCTGCCGGCCTGGGCCAGCCCCGCGCGCTGGCCTTCATGCGTGGCCAGGGTCACGCCCTGGGCCACCACGCCCGCATCGCCCGCGCCGCCCTGGCGGGCCTGCACCATGTTCATCGCCGGTGAGCCGATGAACTCGGCCACGAAGCGCGTGGCCGGCCGTTCGTAGATGTCCTCGGGCGTGCCGAACTGCTGCACCACGCCGTCCTTCATCACCGCGATGCGGTCGCCCAGCGTCATCGCCTCCACCTGGTCGTGCGTCACGTACACGGTGGTGGTGCGGGTGCGCTGGTGCAGCAGCTTGATCTCGGCGCGCATTTCCACGCGCAGCTTGGCGTCCAGGTTGGACAGCGGCTCGTCGAACAGGAACAGCTTGGGGTCGCGGGCCAGCGCCCGGCCCATGGCCACGCGCTGCCGCTGGCCGCCCGACAGCTGGCCCGGCTTGCGGTCCAGCAGATGGCCCAGCTGCAGCATCTTGGCCACGCGCTGCACCGTCTCTTCGCGCTGGGCCTTGGGCACCTTGCGGATCTCCAGGCCGAAGGCGATGTTCTGCGCCACGTTCATGTTCGGGTAGAGCGCGTAGCTCTGGAACACCATCGCGATGTCGCGGTCCTTGCTGGGCAGGTAGGTGACGTCGCGCTCGCCGATGTGGATGCTGCCCGAGGTGGGCGTGTCCAGGCCGGCGATCATGCTCAGCAGCGTGCTCTTGCCGCAGCCCGAAGGGCCGACCAGGATCAGGAACTCGCCGGGATCGATCTCGATGTCGATGCCCTTGAGGATGTGGACCGTGTTGTTGAAGGTCTTGCGGACCTGGCGGATCGAAAGCGCACCCATATCAACCTTTCACTGCGCCGGCCGTCAGGCCGCGCACGAAGTACTTGCCCGCCACCACGTACACAAACAGCGTGGGCAGTGCCGCGATCAGCGCGGCGGCCATGTCGACGTTGTATTCCTTGACCGTGCTGCTGGTGTTGGCCAGGTTGTTCAGGCCCACGGTCACCGGCTTGCTGTCGGCACCCGAGAACACCACGCCGTACAGGAAGTCGTTCCAGATGTTGGTGAACTGCCAGATCAGCGTCACCACCACGATCGGCGTGGACAGCGGCAGCACGATGCGGAAGAAGATCTGCCAGAACGAGGCGCCGTCCAGCATGGCCGCCTTGACCAGTTCGTCAGGCAGGCCGACGTAGTAGTTGCGGAAGAACAGCGTGGTGGACGGAATGCCGGCCAACACGTGGATGAGGATCAGGCCCCACAGGCTGCTGGCAATGCCCAGCCAGCCCAGCACCTGGCTCATCGGCAGCAGCACCACCTGCATCGGCATGAACACGCCGAAGAGGAGGAAGGCGAACATCGTTTCGCTGCCCGGAAAACGCCACTTGGCCAGCACGTAGCCGTTGATGGCGCCGATGGCGCTGGACACCAGCACCGCCGGAATGACCAGCAGCAGCGAGTTCAGGAAGAAGGGCTTAAGGCCATTGCAGTCGGTGCCGGTGCAGGCGCCGCTCCAGGCCTTGGCCCAGGCTTCGGTGGAGGGGCTGGTGGGCAGCGACAGCAGGCTGCCGTTGCGCACCTGCTCCATGTCCTTCAGCGAGGTGCTCACCATCACGTACATCGGCGTGAGGAAGTACAGCGCAAACAGGATGAGCAGGCTCCACAGGATCAGGCGGTGGACGTGAGCGGCCCTCATTTCGGCCTCCGGAGTTCGCTGTAGAGGTAAGGCACCACGATGGCGGCCACGGTGGCCAGCATCACGGTGGCGCTGGCGGCGCCCAGGCCGATCTGGCCGCGGGTAAACGCCATCGCATACATGAAGGTGGCGGGCAGGTCGGTGGCATAACCCGGGCCACCGGCGGTCAGCGCCATCACCAGGTCGAAGCTCTTGATGGCCAGGTGGCTGACCACCATCAACGTGCTGAAGAACACCGGCCGCAGGCTGGGCACCACGATGCGCCAGTAGATGCGCGGCAGGCTGGCGCCGTCCACCTGGGCGGCCTTGATGATGCTGTCGTCGATGCCGCGCAAGCCCGCCAGGAACAGCGCCATCACGAAGCCGGCGCTCTGCCAGATGCCGGCGATGGCCACGCAGTAGATCGCCTTGTCGGGGTTCACCAGCCAGTCGAAGGTGAAGCTGGTGAAGCCCCATTGCCGCACCACGCTCTCCAGCCCCAGGCCCGGGTTGAGCATCCACTTCCAGGCCGTGCCGGTGACGATGAACGAGATCGCCATCGGGTACAGGTAGATGGTGCGCAAGGCACCCTCGGCCCGCACCTTCTGGTCCAGCAGGATGGCCAGCAGCAACCCCAGCGCCATCGCGCCGCCGACGAACAGCACGCCGAAGATGGCCATGTTGGTCAGCGCGACGTGGAAACGCTCGCTGTCGAACAGGGCCCGGTACTGGTCGAGGCCGGCGAACTCATAGTTGGGCAGCAGGCGCGATTCGGACACCGACAGGTAGCCGTTCCACGCGATGAGCCCATAGATGAACAGGAAACCGAGCAGGAAGCTCGGCGCCACGACGAGCCGTGGCAGCCACGGCGTGCGCAGCTGGGAAGGTGCGGACATGGAAGTTCCCGGGAAGGGGCGGTGCGTGCGCTGCGCTTACTTGGTCTTGGCGGCCGAGGCCAGCTTGGCCATCGCGTCCTTGGCGGTCATGCGGTCGCTGTTCCAGAACTGGCTGACCACGTCCTTCATCGCGCCTTCGACGGCGGGTGGCACGGCCATGCCGTGGGCGATGGAGGGCACCAGCGCGCCCGTCTTGGCGGTCTCGACGAAGTCCTTGCTGGACAGCTTGGCGCAGTCGTCGAACTTGGACATGTCCATGTTCAGGCGCACCGGGATCGAGCCCTTGTTCAGGCTGAACTGCTCCTGGAAGTCGGGCGACATGATGGCCGCGGCCAGGTCCTTCTGGGCCTTGGTGTCACCCTTGACCTTGAACATCGCGAACGAGTCGATGTTGAAGGTGTAGGCGTTGGCGGTGCCCGGGGCGGCGGCGCACAGGAAGTCCTTGCCCGGCACCTTGCCGGCGGCCACGAACTCGCCCTTGGCCCAGTCGCCCATCAGCTGCATGCCGGCTTCGCCCTTGATGACCATGGCGGTGGCCAGGTTCCAGTCGCGGCCGTTGGCGTTCTTGTCGGTGTAGTCCTTGATCTTCTTGAAGGTGGTCAGCACCTTCTCCATCGTGGCGCCGTTCAGCGTGGCGGCGTCCAGCTGCACGAAGGCCTTCTTGTAGAAGTCGGCACCGCCCACGCCCAGGGCCACGCTCTCGAACGTGGTGAAGTCCTGCCAGGCCTGGCCACCGTGGGCCACGGGGATGATGCCGGCCTTCTTCAGCGCCTCGGCGGTGGTGAAGAACTCGTCCCAGTTGGTGGGCATCTTGGCGTTGGCCTTCTTCAGCGCCTCCGGGTTGGCCCACAGCCAATTCACGCGGTGCACGTTCACCGGCACGGCCACGTAGTTGCCCTTGTACTTCATCACGTCGGACACGGCCTTGGGCAGCAGGCTGTCCCAGTTCTCGGCCTTGGCCACGTCGTCGATGTTGGCCAGCACGCCTTCACGCGCCCATTCCTGGATGGAGGGGCCCTTGATCTGTGCCGCGGCCGGGGCGTTGCCCGAGACCACGCGCGACTTCAGCACCGTCATCGCCGCGTCGCCACCGCCGCCGGCCACCGCGAAGTCCTTCCAGGTGTGGCCCTTCTGCTGCATCGTGGCCTTCAGGGCCGAAGCGGCCTTGGCCTCGCCGCCGCTGGTCCAGTAGTGCAGCACTTCCAGCTCGCCGGCCTGGGCGGCGGTGGCCAGCGTGACGGTGGCGGCCAGCGCCAGCAGGCGGCGGGCAAAACGGGGAGCGGTAGCGGAACGATCTTGTCTCATGGCGTGTGGTGGTTGTTGCGGATGGGCCGAGCCGCGCACGGATCGGAGGATCCAAAGCTGAACTTTGGATGAATGAAAGATTAACGTTCAGCCGGAGAGGCCTCCATCCGGGTGAACCCTTAACGACAGATTAACGACGGGCCGATCCTCTGTAGCTCCGCGGCGCCACCACGGCCGCATCCGGGCAGCACCCCATGGGCGCCGGCTTAACACCGCGTTAAGCTCCCGACCATGAACCTGCTGCTTGCCGAAGACGACGCCCTGCTGGCCGATGCGCTGGTGGCGCAACTGGAGCGCGCCGGCTTTCAGGTGCAGCACGCACCCAATGGCCCGGTGGCCGAGTACCTGCTGCTCAAGCAGCCCTTCGACCTGGCCATCCTGGACCTGGGCCTGCCGATGATGGACGGGCTGACCGTGCTCAAGCACGTGCGCGCCGCCAAGCCGACGCTGCCGGTGGTGGTGCTCACCGCGATGGACGGGCTGGACAGCCGCGTGGCGGGCCTCAATGCCGGCGCCGACGACTACATCACCAAGCCCTTCGACTTCCCCGAGCTGGAAGCACGGCTGCGCGCGCTGCTGCGCCGCACCCAGCCGGCGGCTGCGGCGGCCGAGGTGGAGATGGGCCGGCTGAGCCTGTCGCGCGAAGCGCGCCGCGCCAGCATCGACGGCCAGGCGCTGGAGTTGAGCCCGCGCGAATGGACGCTGCTGGACCTGCTGGTGACCCACCGCGACAAGGTGGTGACCAAGGAGCAGATCGCCCAGGCCTGGGGCAACGAAGGCGGCGAGGCGACCGGCAGCGGCAACTCCACCGAGGTGTACATCCACCGCCTGCGCCGCAAGTTCGAGGGCTCGGGCCTGACCATCCGCACCATCCGCGGCCTGGGCTACCTGCTGGAAGCCGAATCGCGCTGAACCGCCCCGCATGTTCAGCCAACGTTCCCTGAGCCGGCAGTTGCTGCTGTGGCTGGTGCTGCCCCAGCTGGTGCTGTGGCTGGCCGGCGGCGCCGCCACCTACCGGCTGGCTGCGGGCTATGCCAACCGCGCGGTGGACGCCAGCCTGCTGCAGGCCACGCGGGCGCTGGCCCGCCAGCTCAAGCCGCTGGACAACGGGTTGCTGATCGACTTTCCGCGCGCTGCACAAGACGTGCTGGAAGCCGACCCCACCGACAAGCTGATGTACACGGTGAGCACGCCGCCCGGCCAGTTCATCCTTGGCAACAACAAGGTGCCGCCGCCGCCCCCGGTGGCCCACCCGCCGCTGGACACGCCCACCTTCTACGACGGCACCATGCACACCAGCAACGCGCCCTATGCGCCCGAGGTGCGGGTGCGGGTGGCGGCGCTGTACCTCAGCTACGGCGGCATCGACGCGCCGCCGCAGACCATGCTGGTGCAGGTGGCCCGCAGCAGCGCCAACCGCGAAGACCTGGCGCGCAACATCCTGTTCGACACGCTGCTGCCGCTGTCCAGCCTGATCGCGCTGATGACCATGATCGTCTGGGCCGGCATCCGCGCCGGCCTGGCGCCGCTGACCCGGCTGCGCCGCGAGGTGGAAGGCCGCGCGCCCAACGACCTGGCGCCCATCCGGCTGCAGGAAGCGCCGCTGGAGCTGCATGCGCTGGCCGGCGCGCTCAACCAGCTGCTGGCCGAGGTGCGGGCCAGCGTGGCGGTGCAAAAGCGCTTCACCGCCGACGCGGCCCACCAGCTGCGCACGCCGCTGGCGGGCCTCAAGGGCCAGACCGAGCTGGCCCTGCAAAGCGCCACCGACCCCGAGATGCGCGCCCGGCTGCAGCGGGTGCATGCCAGCGCCACCCGCAGCGCCCACCTGGTGAACCAGCTGCTCACGCTGGCCCGGGCAGAGCCGGAAGCCAGCATCGCGCAGGACCGCACCGAGCTGGACCTGCGCCGCTTTGCGCAGGAGCTGGTGGCCGAGCAGGTGCCGCGTGCGCTGCGGGCGGGCGTGGACCTGGGCGTGGACACCGGCGAAGGCGCGCCGCCGCTGCGCGTGCATGCCAATGCGCTGCTGCTGCGCGAAGCGGTGCTCAACCTGATCGACAACGCCATCCGCTACGCCGGCCGCGGCGCCGAGGTGACGGTGCGGGTGCAGCAGCGCGGCGACCGTGCCCGGCTGGAAGTGGAAGACAACGGCCCCGGCGTGCCGCCCGAAGCCCGCGAGCGGGTGTTCGAGCGCTTCATGCGCGTGGTGGAAGACGGCGAGGGCTGCGGCCTGGGCCTGTCCATCGTCAAGGAAATCGTGGAACGCCAGGGCGGCCAGGTGTGGATGGAAGGTGTGCAGCCGCGCGGGGCGCGGGTGGTGGTGTCGCTGCCGCTGCGCTGAGCCGCATCTGCACGAAAATCCAACACTAATACCACCACTATCGGCCCTTGTTCTTATAGAATTTCGTGCTTATGAGCACGAGCTGCACCTTGCAACTGCATGCCGACGGCGCCTGGCACGACGTCGCGCAGATCAGCCTGCAAGGCGCCGAGGCCGAAGGCTGGCGCGCCCGCAGCTACAGCGGTTATGCGGTCGATTGGGCCTTTGCGCACACTGGCGCGGCCGATGCCCATGCGGCCTGCGCCCGCTGGCCGGTGGGGCTGGAGCCGCTGCAGGCGCCGCACTGGCCGGTGTTCCTCATCGACATGCTGCCCCAGGGCTTCGGCCGGCAGGAGCTGCTGCGCCGCATCGGCCTGCCGGCCACCGCCGGCGTGGCGGCCGACTGGCGGCTGCTGCAGGTGGGCGCCGGCCATCCCATCGGCCACCTGCGGGTCAAAGAGGCGGCCGCGTGGCTGGCCCAACAGCCGGGGCCCACGCTGGGCTTCACCGATGCGCAGGTGGCCGAACGCGGCCATGAGTTCTCGGAGTACCTGGCTTCGCACGGCCTTTTCGTGGCGGGCTCTTCGGGCGTGCAGGGCGAATGGCCCAAGGTGCTGCTGACGCGTGCAGAAGACGGCCTGCTGTACCTCGACCACAGCCTGCCCGACGAGCGCGCGCGGCAGCACTACATCGTCAAGTTCGGCCGCGGCACCGATGCGCAGCTGGCCAGCATCCTGCGGCATGAAGCGCCCTACATGGCGCTGGCCCGGATGCTGGGCCTGCGGGTGCATGCACCGCTGGTGCTGCAGCAGCGGGCACTGTTCATCCCCCGCTTCGACCGCTGCGTGCAAGCTGGCGGCGTGCTGCGGCTGGCGCAGGAAAGCATCGCCACCCTCACCGGCCTGCCGGGCTTTGACGCGGTGCCCAGCCACGACCAGGTGTGCGCCGCGCTGCTGCGCCACTGCACCGATGCGCAAACCGAACTCATCGAATACCTGAAGCGCGACGTGGCCAATCTGGCCCTGGGCAACAAGGACAACCATGCCCGCAACACCGCGGTGCAGCGCGACTTTGCGGGCCACGTGACCTTGACGCCGCTGTACGACTTCGCGCCCATGCTGCTGCACCCCGACGGCATCGCCCGCCGCATCCGCTGGGAAGGCAACGACGATGGCCGGCCCGACTGGGGCCATGTGATCGACCAGGTGTGTGCGCTCGCGGCGCCCCCGGCGGCCGGCCGCCGCCGACGCGCAGCGCCACCGCCCCGCATCAACCGCGACGCCCTGATGCACGGCCTGCGCGCGATGGAAGCACCGCTGCGCCAGATCGCCGACGACGGCGAGACGCTGGGACTGGAACCCGCCCTGCTGCAACTGCTGCGCCCCGCCCTGCTGGCGCAGGCCGACAGCCTGACCCGACTGGCCTGAACCCGATGGACAAGCGCTACAACGCCCTGCCGCTGGCCGACCAGCTGGCCTTGCGCCAGCAGGCCATCGACGACGTGCTGGCCCACCCTGAATGGACGCTGGCCCAGGCCGTGCGCCACCTGAAAAAAACCATGCGCCTGACCACCGCCGAAGTGGCCCAGCTGTCCGGTGTGGCCTACCGCACCGTGCAGGACATCGAGCAGGAACGCAGCGAAGGCACGGTGCAGACGATGAACCGGCTGCTGGGCATGCTGGGCCTGAAGCTGGGCGTGGTGCGGCGCGGCCCGGACGACGGCGCCTAACATCGGCGCCATGGCGTCCCCGATGTCTCCCACCGACGCTGCCCCGGACGCTGCCGCCGCGCCCTACCCCATCGCCGTGCGCGCGATGTGCGAGTTCACCGCCAAGGAAGGCGACCTCGACCTGCGCTTCACCCCTTCGCCCACCGCGCAGGAAGGCATTGAAGGCCATGCCACCGTGGCCGCGCGCCGCGGCGCCGGCTGGCAGGCCGAGCTGAGCCTGTCGGCCGAGCTGGGCGGCCTGCTGCTGCGCGGCCGTGCCGACGGCTTCGATGCCGCCCGCGGCCGGCTGGAGGAGGTCAAGACCTACCGCGGCGAGTTCGACGCCATTCCTGCCAACCACCGCGCGCTGCACTGGGCGCAGCTCAAGGTGTATGGCGCGCTGCTGTGCCGCCAGCAGGGCCTGGCGCAGATCGAGCTGGCGCTGGTGTACTTCCACGTCGACAAGCAGACCGAAACGCCGCTGGTGGAAGTGCACACGGCCGAGGCGCTGGCCGCCTTCATGGCCTTGCAGGTGCAGCGCTTTGCCGACTGGGCGGCGCAGGAGCAGGCCCACCGCGCGGCCCGCGATGGCGCGCTGCAGGCGCTGGCCTTTCCGCATGGCAGCTTCCGCCGCGGCCAGCGCATGCTGGCCGAAAACGTGTACCGCGCCGCGGTGCGCGGCCGCTGCCTGCTGGCGCAGGCGCCCACCGGCATCGGCAAGACCATGGGCACGCTGTTTCCGCTGCTCAAGGCGGCGCCCGGCCAGCGGCTGGACAAGCTGTTTTTCCTCACCGCCAAGGGCTCGGGCCGGCAGCTGGCGCTCGATGCCTTGCAGCTGCTGGCGCAGGCCGAAGGCGCGGCGCCGTTGCGGGTGATCGAGATCACCGCCCGTGACAAGGCCTGCGAGCACCCCGACAAGGCCTGCCATGGCGACAGCTGCCCGCTGGCCCGCGGCTTTTACGACCGGCTGCCCGCCGCCCGCGCCGCCGCGGTGCAGGCCGCCGGCCCGCTGCCGCGCGAGGCGCTGCGCGAGCTGGCCGCCGCGCATGCGGTGTGCCCCTACTACCTGGCGCAGGAGCTGGCGCGCTGGGCCGACGTGGTGGTGGCCGACTACAACCATTACTTCGACGGCAGTGCGCTGCTGCATGCGCTGGCGCTGCAGCAGGGCTGGCGCGTGGGCCTGCTGGTGGACGAAGCGCACAACCTGGTGGACCGCGCCCGCGCCATGTACACCGCCGAGCTGGACCAGGCCCGGCTGCAAGCCGTGCGGCGCGAAGCCACCGGACTGCCCAAGCGGGCGTTGAACAAGCTGCACAAGACCTGGGCCGCACTGGCCGCCGCCCAGCCGGCCGACTACCAGACCCTGGCCCAGGTGCCCGACGAGCTGGCCACCGCGCTGCAGCAGGCGATTGCCGCCATCGCCGAACAACTGGCCGAGCAGCCCGAAGGCATCGCCAGCGAGCTGCTGAACTTCTTCTTCGACGCCACGCACTTCGCCAGGCTGCTGGAGAGCTTCGGCGACCACTCGCTGTTCGACATCACCCGCAGCCAGGGCGGCGGCGCGCTGGCCAAGCCCAGCGCGGTGCTGTGCGTGCGCAACCTGGTGCCGGCGCCCTTCCTGCAGCCGCGCTTCGC
>CAKZXL010000592.1 GCA_937883885.1 uncultured Aquincola sp.
ACCTTGCAGTCGGTGCTCAGCGTGGCCAGGTACAGCCAGGGTCGCAGCGTCAGCGCATAGAGCGCATGCCGGCTGTCTTCGCCCAGCAGGCGGGCTTCGGTGATCAACGCGTTGATCTGGCGCTCACCAGCGCCACGGCCTTCCAGCTCGATGCAGCATGAGATCTCACGGCCCACCATGTCGGGCAGGCTGAAGTTGGCACCCCGCATCGGGCCGCCGAACTCCGCCAGCTCATCGGGCGTCTGCAGCACCAGCCGGTACTCGAACAAGCCGTTGATCTCTTCCCGGCCGCTCAGCCGCAGCGGCACAAGTGCCGGCCGGCCCAGGTGCTGCGGGATCGCGGGGCTGCTGATCGTCAGCGCGCGTTCGCCGCTGAACAGGGGTACAGCGGGGCGTCTCTGGTTCATGTCGGCCAGACAAGGCTGCGGGGAACAAGGCACCCAGCTCAATCGCGGGCGCCGGCCAGACTGCTTGCGATTGCCATCAACCGCTCAATCTCTGCCTGAAAACTCCGCCAGGCATTCCCCAGCTTCGTCTCGCCCCGGCCCAACTTCAAGGCTGCTATTCACCGTCAAGAGGCGCGCGGCACCGCTGGGGGGCTCGTTTCATCGGCCACTCTGGTGCTGAATCTTCAGCCGGATCGCATCCGCTCGACGAACCGCCGTGCCGCAGGCCCCATCGGCCGCTCTTTCGACCACACCAGGTCCACCCACAAGGTGTTGCCGTTGGAAAGGTTCTCGAAGGCCATTTCCACCAGCCGGCCCGCGGCCACGTGAGGCTGCACCAAGCTGCGTGGCAGCCAGCCGAAGCCCACGCCGGCCAGGATGAGGCTGAGCGCCGCCAGCGCGTTGTCGGTGCGCCAGCGGTGGCGGGCGAACTCGAAGCGGCTGTCGCCCTGCCCTGGCTCGCGGCCGGCCACCACGATCTGCCGGTTGTCGATCAGGTGGTGCTCGCACAACTTTTCGCCCGGCGCCATGGCGGCCAGCGCCGGATGGCCGGGCGCCATCACCAGCACCAGCGTTTCGGCGCCGATCTCCTGGAAGCCCTCGCGCCCGTCCAGGCTGGGCCGCTCGAACACCAGCGCCAGCTGGGCGCGGCCACTGTGCAGCATGGCCAGCGCATCGGCCTGCGGGGCCGCCAGCACCTCCACTTCCAGCAGCGGGTAATCCTGCGCCAGGCCCTGCAGCGCATGGCTCCAGGGCGCGGTGAGCAGCTCAGGCGCGATGGCCAGCGTCAGCCGCGTCTCCAGCCCCTGCGACAGCGCCAGCGCATGCGCCTGCAGCTGGCGCGCCTGCGCCGCCAGCGCCCGCGCCTGCGGTGCCAGCGACAGCGCCGCCTGCGTCGGCCGCGGCTCGCGACCGCTGCGGTCGAACAGCGTCAACCCCAGCTCGGCCTCCAGGTGGGCCATGGCCATGCTGACGGCTGAGGGCACGCGCCCCAGCGCACGCGCGGCAGCCGAGAAGGAGCCGTGGTCCAGCACGGCCAGGAATACGGGCACGTTGTCGGCGGTGAAGGCCATGATCTGTCAGCAAAACTGAAAGAAGCCGACTTTATATATCAGCACCACGCAACTACAGTGGCGGCCCAGGGACAAGCAGGACTCCACCATGCAAGGCATCAAGCGCCGAATCGTCTTCATCACGCTGTACGAAGCGATCGCCATCACCATCGTCGCCGTCACGCTGGCGCTGGTGTTCGGCCAGGGTCTGGGCCATTCGGGCGCGCTGGCGGTGATGAGCTCCATCATCGCGGTGCTGTGGAACCTGACCTTCACGCACTTCTTCGAGCGCTGGGAGGCCCGCCAGGCCGTGCGTGGCCGCAGCTTGAAGCGCCGCATCGCCCATGCGGTGGGCTTCGAGGGCGGCCTGGTGGCGCTGCTGGTGCCCACCTTCGCCTGGTGGCTGGACATCAGCCTGTGGGAGGCGCTGGTGGCCGACCTGGGCTTCGTGCTGTTCTTCCTGGTCTACACCTTCGTCTTCAACTGGGGCTTCGACCGGGTGTTCGGCCTGCCGGCCTCGTCAGCGCCGGGCGGGCAGGCCTGCACGCAGGCTTAGTGTTTATGAGTGCCGTGGCCTTCGGCCTCGGCCTTGCCACCGGGCGCGGCGCTGCGCACCTCCACCTGCACCGGCACCTCGCCCGCCTTCTCGAACTTCAGCGTCAGCGGAAAGCGGTCGCCGGCCTTCAGCGGCGACTTCAGGTCCATCAGCATCAGATGCAAGCCGCCGGGCTGCAGCGCCACGGCCTGGCCGGCAGGCACCTCGATGCCGTCGACCTCGCGCATGCGCATCACATCGCCTTCCATCTTCATCGTGTGCAGTTCCACGCGGCCGGCCACCGGGCTGCTGCCGCCCACCAGTCGGTCGGCCGTCGGGCTTTCGATGCGCAGGAAGCCGCCGCCGGCCTTCTGGCCCTGCACCGTGGGCCGCGACCAGGCGCCTTCCACCTTGGGTTGGGCCATGGCGGCGGTGGCAGCGGCGGCCAGCAGCGCCAGCGTGGCGATTCGGGTCTTGAGGGTCATGTCGTTCTCCTGGGATGACGGCGCGCAGCCAGTGGGAGCTGGGCGCACCGGCGGGTCGACCGCTCGCCCATGGCGAGCAGCCGCAACTGTGGACCGAGGTCACCGAGGCAACGCCCCTGGCAGCGCAAAGGCGGACGCGGTGCTCACGAGGCGGGCATGTTAGCCGCCTGAGCCCGCTGGGGATAATGGGCCATGAGCATCCAGACCGACGATTTCGGCGCCCCTGCCCTGCCCGCGCGCCGCATGGTGAGCGCCGCGCCGTCGTCGCCCAACGAGGAAGCCATCGAGCGCGCGCTGCGCCCCAAGGGCCTGGCCGAGTACGTGGGGCAGGCCAAGGCGCGTGAGCAGCTCGAGATCTTCATCGGCGCGGCCAAGAAGCGGGCCGAGGCGCTGGACCATGTGCTGCTGTTCGGCCCGCCGGGGCTGGGCAAGACCACGCTCAGCCACATCATCGCCACCGAGCTGGGCGTGAACCTGCGCCAGACCTCGGGCCCGGTGCTGGAAAAGCCGAAGGACCTGGCGGCCATCCTCACCAACCTCGAGAAGAACGACGTGCTCTTCATCGACGAGATCCACCGCCTGTCGCCGGTGGTCGAGGAGATCCTGTACCCCGCGCTGGAGGACTACCAGATCGACATCATGATCGGCGAAGGCCCGGCGGCCCGCTCGATCAAGCTGGACCTGCAGCCCTTCACGCTGGTGGGCGCCACCACCCGCGCCGGCATGCTGACCAACCCGCTGCGCGACCGCTTCGGCATCGTGGCGCGGCTGGAGTTCTACACACCTGAAGAACTGGCGCGCATCGTGCACCGCTCGGCCGGGCTGCTGAATGCGCCGATCGACGCCGTCGGCGCCGCCGAGATCGCCCGCCGCTCACGCGGCACGCCCCGCATCGCCAACCGGCTGCTGCGCCGGGTGCGCGACTATGCCGAGGTCAAGGGCAATGGCCGCATCGACAAGGCGATCGCCGACCTGGCGCTGGCCATGCTGGACGTGGACCCGCACGGCCTGGACGTGATGGACCGCAAGCTGCTGGAAGCGGTGGTGCACCGCTTCGATGGCGGACCGGTGGGCCTGGACAACGTGGCCGCCGCCATCGGCGAAGAAAGCGGCACGATCGAAGACGTGATCGAGCCCTACCTCATCCAGCAGGGCTACCTGCAGCGCACGCCGCGCGGGCGCATCGCCACGCTGGCCGCCTACCGCCACCTGGGCGTGGCCCCGCCGGCCAGCGGCGGCGGCGACCTCTTCAGCAGCTGACGCGCCGCCCGCGCCCGTAGCGGCCGCCCGCCACGGCGCCGAACAGGCGGTTCGGCGCCCGTCTGTTCCACCGACCACCCCCGGCCCGGCCGGGCGACGATGGCGTTGCCGCTCGTCGGCCCGACGCCGCCGTTGATCCGTGCCGCGCGGCGGCCGGCTCAAGCCGGTGGCCGCCGCTCCGATACCTGGATCGAACCCGGCGAAAGCCCCACGGGCCCGGCCCTTCCAGGAATTTCACATGCACGCCTTCCGCCAACGCGGCTTCACCCTGATCGAGCTGATGGTCGCCGTGGCCATCGTGGCCATCCTGTCGGCCGTGGCCCTGCCGGCCTACAACAGCTATGTGCAGCGTTCACGGGTGCCGCCGGCGCTGGACGCGCTGTCGAGCTACCAGGTGCGGATGGAGCAGCGCTTCCAGGACACCGGCAGCTTTGCCAACAACGGCGCCTGCGCCGTGGCCGTGCCCGCCAACGTGCCCAACTTCACCATCACCTGCGCGGCCAACGGCGCCAACGGCTACACCGCCACGGCCACCGGCAGCGGCGCCATGAGCGGCTACACCTACACCATCAACCAGGCGGGCACCCGCGCCACCACGGCCCACCCCAAGGGCACCAACGACACCTGCTGGTCCACCAAGGGCTCGGTATGCGACACCTGACGCAACGCCGCGCCGCGCGCGGCCTGACGCTGATCGAGCTGATGGTCACCGTGGCCATCGCCGGCATCCTGATGATCGCCGGCCTGCCTTACCTGGGCGACTACGTGCAGAACTCGCGGCTGCGCGAGGCCGGCAACAGCGCCTACAGCAGCGCGATGTACGCGCAAAGCGAAGCCATCAAGCGCAACGGCCGGGTGCGCCTGTCCATCGACGGCAGCACGGTGCAGGTGATCGACCGCGTGGGCCTGGCCGCCGCTGACGCCGGCACGGTGCTGCGCACCGTGACGCTGCCCGACGGCGTGCGCCTGTCGGCCGCGGCCACGGTGGACTTCGGCAGCGAAGGCCGCACTTGGCCCGCCGGCACCACGCAGACCTTCAACTTCATCAAGACCGGGGTGACCTGCTCCACCGACATCCGCTGCCCGGCCCTGGTGGTCGAAGCCGGCGGCGGTGTGCGGCTGTGCCCCATCCAATCGGAATGCAGCTGATGCGCACGCCTCGCACCCGCCGCCATGCGCTGCGTGGCTTCGGCATGCTGGAAGCCTTGATTGCCATGGTGGTGCTGGTGTTCGGCCTGCTGGGCATGTCGCGCTTCCAGGCCAAGGTGGTCAAGGCCGGCACCGACGGCCAGGTGCGCCTGCAGGCGCTGCGCATGGCCGACCAGCTGGCCAGCCTGGTACGCATCGACCAGCCGGCCAACGCCGCCTGCTACACCGCGCCGGCCGCCGGCGTCTGCGGCAATGCGGCGGCCCGCACCCTGACCGACAACTGGCGCGCGGCCACGCTGGCTGCACTGCCGGGCGCGGCCAGCGCCACGTCCACGCTCAACGCCGCCAACGGACGCCTGACCATCCGCCTGGGCTGGACCGGCAAGCTGCAGCAGGACGCAGGCGAGGACGCGGCCAACGCACCTTACGTCGAGGTGGTGACCGATGTGCGCTTCTAGACGCGGGGGCGCCGCCCAGCGCGGCCTGTCCATCATCGAGCTGATGATCGGCATCGTCATCTCGCTGCTGGTCGGCCTGGCCGCCAGCAGCAGCGCCATGGTCTTTGGCGCGATGCAGCGCCAGGGCCTGGGCGCGGGTGCCGCCGTGGTCAGCGGTGCCACCACGCTGGCGCAGATCAAGGAAGACGCGGCCCAGGCCGGCCTGGGCTTCTTCGGCAACGGCGCATACATGTGCAGCGGCCTGAACCTGCGGGTGGGCGCCACGGTGCTGGACCAGGCCAGCTTCTCGCCGGTGCGCGTCACCCGCGCGGGCGGCCAGGACCAACTCGACCTGGTGTACGCCACTGCGGTGGCCGGTGGCGCCAACGTGGCGCTGCGCACCGCCTCCAACATGATGCAGGCCGAGCTGCAGACCTACCTGCCCGCCAGCGTCGGCGATGCGGTGCTGCTGGCCCCCGCCGCACTGGGCACGCCCTGCACCGCACGCAGCGTCACCGCGGTCGTCGCGTCCACCGAAACCACACCGCAGACGCTGAGCTTCGCTGCCGCCGGCCTGCACAACCAGGGCGCCGCCATCACCAACCCGGCGCTTTATCCCATCGGCGCGCGGGTCTCGCTGCTGGGCGCCCTGCAATGGCACCGCTACCGCGTGGTGCAGGGCAACCTGCAGCTGGAATTGCCCCTGCAGGCGGGTGCCAACGCCACGGTCGCGCTGGTGCGCAACGTGGTGGCGCTGCGGGTGCGGTTGGGCATCGTCGCTGCCGGCGCGGACACCCTCCAGGGCTGGGTGGAGCCCGACGCCGCCGCGCCCGGTGGCGGCACCTGGGGCCAGCCGACCAGCGCGGCCGACGCGCAGCGCGTGCGCGCGTTGCGTATGAACCTGGTGACGCGCAGCCCGCAGGCCGAGCTGCCCAAGGCCGGTGAGTCCTGCAGCGCCACCACCGCCGCGATCCCGCTGTTCGATGCGGCTGACAACCTCACGGTGACGCCGACCGACGTGGGCAGCACCGCCTGGCAATGCTTCCGCTACCGCAACAACGACCTGATGATTCCGCTGCGCAACTACATCGTGGGGCTGCGCCCATGAGGCGGCCTCGCGACCAACAAGGCGTCACGTTGATCGTGGTGCTGGTGCTGCTGCTGGTGATGCTGCTCGGTGGCCTGTCGATGGCCCGCATGACCGAAGTAGGCACCCTGGTGGCCGGCAACGTGGCGGCCAAGGAACGTGCACTGCAGGCCTCGGAGGTGGGCATCAACACCGCCTTTGCGCGCGTGGTGGCACTGGTGAACACCGATGCCGACGACGGCAGCTGGTACGCCGCGCAACAGCGCGCCACCGACGCCGACGGTGTGCCACTGAACGTGAACTGGGACAGCGCGCCCGAGGTGCAGGTGGGCAGCAACAACGAATACAGCGTGCGCTACTTCGTCGACCGCCAGTGCAGCCTGGCCAACGTGACCAACCCACAGCGCGAATGCCTGCTGCGCCAGGCCAATGCGCCGCAGAGTGGCGCGGCCTGCAAGCAGGAAGACTGCAGCTACGACCCGCCGGCCGGCCGCCAATTCCGCATCACCGTGCGCGTGACCACCATCGGCCGCAACGGCCAGGCCGACGTGAGCACGTTTGTCCAGTCGCTGGTCACCAAGAGCTGAGAAACCCATGAAGCCCCTCGCCCGATTCGCCGTCGCCTGCGCCGCGCTGGCCGGCCTGATGTACGGCGCCGCCTCGCATGCCACTGACGTGGCCAAGCGGCCGCTGAAGGTCGACGTCAACGTCAAGCCCAACGTCATCTTCGGCATGGACGATTCAGGCTCGATGGACTGGGAGATCATGATCAGTGCCTACAACGGCGTGCTGAACTGGAACGTGGCCAACCGCACCTTCTGGGACGGCAGCAAGCTGCTGGCCAAGGGCGACTACTACATGAACTACCTGTTCCCGAACGGAACGGGCACCGGCGCCAAGCAATACGCCGACGACAACTCACTGGGCCGCAACGTGCCGCCCTCGCCTCAGTTCGCGGCCATGCGTTCGAGCGCGTTCAACCCGATCTACTACAACCCAACGATCACCTATTCGCCGTGGAAGCCGGCCTACCACGACGGTGCGCTGCAGACCTACGGCAACGCCTCGCCCACTGCCGCCAAGTCGCACCCGGCGCTCACCGGCTCGGTCACCATGGACCTGACGTCGGACCAGGTGGCCACCGTCTACTACCGGCCGGGCATGCTGCGGCCCGACGGCGTCGTCTACAACAACTCGGCGACGGTAACGACCATCTACTACCCGGCCACCTACTGGGTGGTCGATGACAGCTGCACGGCCACCACGCCCATCACCTGGACCACCACCTGCGTGAGCACCCCGGACGGCCACAGGTTGCGAAAGGTGGAGATCAAACCCGCCAACTACACCACCACCGCCGCCTACAACGCCGACCTTCAGAACTTCGCCAACTGGTGGAGCTACTACCGCAAGCGCAAGCTGATGCTGGCCGGCGCCATGGGCAGCGTGCTGGACAACCTGACCGGCATGCGCGTGGGCGTGGTGGCCTTCAACCGCCGCAGCGGCAATGTGGCGATGTACGACAGCGATGCCACCGACAACGCAGCCAACCGTCGGCGCGTGGCGGGGGTGTTCTACACCAACCCGGCCGACAGCGGCACGCCGACCACTGCCACCTTGAAGTACATCGGCGAGCAGTACAAGACGAGTTCGGCCGCCATCCAGTACAGCTGCCAGCGCAACAACGCCTTCGTGGTGACCGACGGCCTTGCCAACGACACCGCCACCCCGCCCAGCTACAACAGCAGCACCTACGGCAGCGGTTTTCCGTATGCGCCCACCAAGGCCGACTCGCTCGCCGACGTGGCCCTGGCCTACTTCACGCTGAACCTGCGCAACAACCGCAGCACCTCCGGCGCCGGCAACCCGCTGTCCGACGGCCGCGTCAGCCTGCCCAACCAGCAGGTGAGCAACCCCGACAGCAACAGGAACCTGCACATGAACACCTATGCGATCACGCTGGGTGCCGGTGGCACGGTCTGGCCGGGCATCACCGACCCCTTCACCACCAGCTTCACCTGGCCCGACCCGCAGCCGGACACACCCAGCGCCATCGACGACCTGTGGCATGCCACCATCAACGGCCGCGGCCAGATGTACAAGGCCGACAACCCGACGCAGGCGGCCATTGCCATCCAGCGGGGCTTGAACGACATCGCCCAGCAGGCCGGCGCGCAAAGCGAGGTGTCCGTCAACACGGTGAACCTGGCACGCGGCACCGGCAAGGCTTATCTGGGCAAGTACACCTCGTCCAGCTGGACCGGCGACATCACCGCCAATGAGGTGAACACCAACACGGGCGCCATCGCCGGGACTTACACCTGGTCGGCCAACGATCGCCTGGTCAATCGCACCGCCGCCCGGGTGATCGCCACCAGCGTCGGCGGCTCGCGCGTGCCCTTTACCACCGCCAACGTCGGCGCCACGCTGTCGTCCACCGACGGCGCGGGCCTGACCGCCTATTTCCGCGGCGACCGCACCGGCGAAGGCAGCAAGTACCGCGCACGCGGCTCGCTGATCGGCCCGGTGATCAATGCCAAGCCGGTGGTGTCCACCGCGCCGAAGGTGGTGTTCGCGGCTTCGGGTGACGGCATGATGCACGCCCTGGACGTCGATACAGGCGACGAGCTGTGGGCCTACGTGCCCGGCACGGTGCTCACCAGCATGGCCAGCTCGGCCAACCTCAACTACTACTTCGAGACCTTGCTCGACGGCACGCCCACCGTGCAGATGGTGGGCAGCAAGCGCTACCTGGTGGCCGGACGCGGGACCGCCGGCCCGGGCTACTACGCCATCGACGTCACCAACCCGCGCAACCTGACCGAGACGCAGCTGGCCACCAATGTGCTGTGGGACATCGGCAACGGCGGCAGCTTCACGCTGGGCCAGTCAGTGGGCCGGCCGCTGGTGGTGCAGACGCGCAGCTACGGCACGGTGGTGCTGTTCACCCAGGGCTACAACGGCAGCAGCGACGGCAAGGGCCGGCTGTACATGGTCAATGCCGACACCGGCGAGCTGGTGCACACCTTCGTGGCCGACGGCGGCGGCAGCGGCGACCTGGGCCTGGCCCAGATCAATGCAGCGGTGGAAGGCGACGGCAAGGTGGTGCACGTGTACGGCGGCGACCTGCAGGGCAACCTGTGGCACTTCGACCTGCAAGACAAGACGACGACGAAGCTGGCCACGCTGAAGACCGGCACCACCGCGCAACCGGTGACCACCGCGCCCGAGATCATGTTCAACGGCAGCGACCGGCTGATCCTGGTGGGCACCGGCCGCCTGCTGGGTGTGAGCGATTTCGGCCGCGGCACCACCGAAACCTTCTATGCCATCAAGGATGGCACGGCGCTGGCGGGCTCCGCCCGCGACAGCCTGGTGCGCCGCAGCTTCGTGACCGACAGCGACAGCACCGTCGACGCCACTGGCACCGACTTCGACTGGAGCAGCCGGCGTGGCTGGTACATCGACCTGCCGAACAACCTGCAGGTGATCAACGATCCGACGATCGCCTTCGGCGCCATCGCCTTCACGGCCAACAAGGCCTTGCTGTCGGAGTGCGCGTCCAATTCCTCGCTCTTCGTGCTGGACGTGCTGACCGGCAAAAACGTCGAGGACATGGGATACGCCGCCATCGACCTGGGCCAAACCTCGTCATCTGCCGTGACCTTGCTGCGCACCAGCGGTGCCAATGGCGACCGCATCGTCGCGCAACGCCAGACAGGCGTGTGCAGTGGCGACAGCTGCGCCCCGTCTGGCGACCCGCCCGTGATCCCGCTGAAGTTCGGCGTCACCGACCGCAAGAACGCCTGGCGCCAGATCCGCCGCGGCGACCGCTAGGCGGCGCTCAGGGCGCGGCCGCGCCCACGTCGCGTGCCGCGGTGTCCAGGTGGGTGTTGTCACTCCAGCCCACCAGGGTCAGGCCGCCTTCGGTGTGCAGCAGGCGGTTGATGCTGGCGTTGCCCACCTGCCAGGTGCGCGGCGCGTCCAGCGCCAGCCGGGTGGCGGCGCGGTACAGGCAGTCGAGCACGCCGCCGTGCGACACCAGCGCGATGCTCTGGCCGGCGTGGCGTTGCGCCAGGCCCCGCACCACCGCCACCACCCGCTCGTAGAACTGGGTCAGCGTCTCGCCGCCCTCGGGCCCGAAGGCGGGGTCGCGCTTGCGCCAGCGCAGCGCCTGGTCGGGCCAGCGCTGCTCGATCTCCTCGAAGCTCATGCCCTCGAAGCTGCCGAAGCGCCGCTCGCGCAGTCCCACGTCGGCGGTCACCGCCAGTCCCTTGGGCGCGGCAAAGGCCTGCGCCGTGTCGAAGGCGCGGCCCAGGTCGCTGGCATACACCGCTTCCAGCGGCTCGTCGGCCAGGGCTTCGGCCAGGCGCCCGGCCTGCCAGCGACCCTGGTCGTTGAGCGGAATGTCGGTGTGGCCCTGGATGCGGGTGGCGACGTTCCAGTCCGTCTCGCCGTGGCGGATGGCGATGATGCGGGTGGCCGGCGTCACGCCTGGGCCAGCCGCTTGTTGAGGGTGTAGGTGCCCGAGTGCATCACCTCGCCCAGCACGTGCGGGGCCATGGCCTCGCGCACCTGCTGGCCGGTGAAGGCGCCTTCCACCGGCAGCCGCTCCACGTCCAGCGCATACAGCGTGAACACGTAGTGGTGCACCAGCGAATCGTTGAAGGGTGGGAACGGGCCGTCGTAGCCGAAGTACTGGCCGGCCATCTCGGCGTTGCCGGCGAACCAGCCGGTGTAGTCGTTCAGGCCATGGCGCGCGCCGTGCAGCGTGGCCGGGCCGGGCTTGCCGCGGGCGGTGAAGCCCTGGCTGAACTCGCCTTCGGCGATCTGCGTCAGCGATGGCGGCAGGTCCACCAGCACCCAGTGGAAGAAGTCCACGCGCGGCAGGTCGGCCGGCACTTCGCGGTCGGGCTGGTTGACGTCGTCGCCCTTGCTGGGCACGTCGAAGTCGTGGCACACCAGCACCAGCGACTGGGTGCCGGCGGGCAGGTCGCTCCAGGCCAGGTGCGGGTTCAGGTTGTCGGAGAAGCCCACGCCACCTGCATCGTCGAGCCGGCCCGCGGCATGACGCGGCGGAATCGGTTCGCCATTGGCCCAGCTGTCGCTCCAGAGTTTCATCTGCTCACTCCCTTCCTGTTGTGTTGTGGACTCAGACGCCCCAGACCACGTCGGTGCCGGCCTTGTGGCTGCGCTCGATCATCTCGATCAGCGGCCATGCGCGCTGGCGCAGCGACACCACGCCCTCGCGGCTGCCGCGGGGGCCGTCGTCGTCGGCTTCGTCTTCGGGGGTCGCCTGGCGGCGTGCATCTTCTTCTTCGACCGCGGCGCGCAGCGCGGCCACGGCGGCCGGCATGTCGGCCACTTCCAGGATGCCCTTGGCCGTGGGCTCGCGGCCGATCAGGCGCAGGACCTGGTCGCCGTTCGGCCCCATCATGATCACGTCAGGGGCCGCCTTGGACTTGAACTTGTAGATCATCGGTTGCCTGCTGAGAATGGAACGGGGATGGGGCATTGTGCCCCGCCGCCCCGGCCCCTCGTCAGGCAGCCGTCAGCCGGCCCAGCAACGTGTCGGGTTCCAGCGCAGGCGCGAACAGGAAGCCCTGGTAGGTGTTGCAGCCGATCTGCGCCAGGAAGTCGCGCTGCGCGGGCAGCTCCACGCCTTCGGCCACCACGCTCAGGCCCAGTGCATGGGCCATCTGCACGATGGCGCGCACGATGGCTACGTCGCTCTCGTCGGCAGGCAGGCCGCGCACGAAGCGGCGGTCGATCTTCAGCGCATCCAGCGGAAAGCGCTTGAGGTAGGCCAGGCTGGAGTAGCCGGTGCCGAAGTCGTCGATGGCCAGCCGCACGCCCAGCCCGGCCAGCGCCTGCAGCCGCTCCAGCGCCTCGGCCGCATCGCGCACCAGGATGGATTCGGTCAGCTCCAGCTCCAGCAGCGCGGGCGGCAGCTGCGCATCGGCCAGGGCCTGCGCCACGCGGGCCACGAAGCCCGCCTGCTGGAACTGCAGCGCCGAGACGTTGATGGACACCGGCACCGGCTGGTCCGCGGCCAACCACCGGGCGGCCTGGGCGACGGCCTCGCTCAGCACCCAGTCGCCGATCTGCACGATGAAGCCGCTGGCCTCGGCCACGGGGATGAAGTCGCCGGGCGAGATGTCGCCGTAGTGCGCGTCCTTCCAGCGGATCAGCGCCTCGCAGCCGATCATGCGGCCGCTGGCCAGGTCGACCTGCGGCTGGTAGTGCAGCCGGAAGCGGTGCTGCGCCAGCGCCTGGCGCATCGCATGGTCCAGCCGCACGCGCTTGCGCACCTCGTCGTCATGGCTGCCCGAGCGGTGGAAGCGGAAGCCCGCACGACCGCCGGCCTTGGCGGCCAGCATCGCCGTCTCGGCATGGCGCAGCAGGTCGTGCGCGGTGTCGGCCGCATCGGGGAACAGGGCCACGCCGATGCTGCAGGTCAGCGTGAACTGCGCGCCTTCGATCTCGTAAGGCGCCTCGGTGGCGCGCAGCACGCGGCGCGCCGCATGCTCGGCCGCCTCGGTGCCGGCATGGTGCAGCAGCACCGCGAACTGGTCGCCGCCCACGCGGCCCACCACGTCGCCGGCGCGCAGCGCGCTGCGGATGCGCTGGCACAGCTCCACCAGCACGCGGTCGCCGATGCCCTGGCCCAGGCTGTCGTTGATCTGCTTGAAGGCGTCCACGTCCAGCAGCAGCAGGGCCAGGCGGCCGCGGCGGCGCTGGGCTTCGGCAATCGCCGATGACAGCCGCTCGCTCAGCTGCCGGCGGTTGGGCACGCCGGTCAGTGCGTCGGTGGTGGACAGGGTCTCGATGCGCTGGTCGGCCGCCAACCGCTCGCTCAGGTCGCGGAACGACCACACGCGGCCGATGGGCCGGCCATGGCTCCATTGCGTGTGCACCACGCGTTCCAGCACCATGCCGTTGCGCAGGGTCACGCGGTCGGTGGCCGGCACCAGGGCGCCCCGCTCGATGGCTTCCAGGTGGCGCTGGTAGGTATGCGGCTCCAGCACGGCTTGCAGCATCCAGGTGTAGATGGCTTCGTCGCGGCCGCTGGCCAGGTGGTCGGGCAGCGCCCACAGCTGCGCGAAGCGGCGGTTGAAGGCGCGGATGTGGCCGCGCAGGTCGGTCACCAGCAGGCCGTCGGCGGTGGCTTCGAGCGTGGCGCGCAGCTCGGAGATCAGCGTCTCGCGCTCTTCCAGGGCCTGGCGCTCGGGCGTCAGGTCGCGCAGCGACACCAGCAGCAGCTGCGGCAGGCCGTGCGTGGCCAGGCGGTGGATGCGCCGCTCCAGGTGCAGAGGCTCGCCCTCGGCGCGCAGCAGCAGCGTGCGCGACAGCAGCTCGTCGCCCGCGCCGGGCCAGCGCTGCGCGGCCCAGAAGGCCAGGTCTTCGGGCGTGTCCAGCAGGGTGTCGGCGGGCTGGTCGATGATGTCGGCGCGCGGGCGGCCCAGCAGCGCCAGCGCCGGTTCATTGATGGCCACCACGTGCAGGTTGTGCGCGTCCACCAGCCAGGCCGGCTCCCACAGCCCCTCCACGAGCGCGATCGTCTGGCTGTCCAGCGCGACAGGCCCCTGCAGCAGCGGTACAGCCAGCGAAGACGTCGTCACTCGGCCATCCCTTCGCTGGTCAGCTCGTTCTCGGAAGCCGGGAACTCCTGCTCGGCCGGCGGCACCGGCTCGAAGTAGTAGGTGATGCGCTGGCGCGGCGCCAGGTATTCCATCGACGCCTGCGGCAGCTGGCTGGCCTTGAGGCTGCGGCGGATGCCCAGCGTGGGCTCGTCCTCGAGGTTCATGTGCAGCGCCTCGTCGCGCGGCACACGGCTGTCGTGCACCAGCACCCGCGGCTTGAGCGGGCGCGACGAATTGACACCCACCACGATGGCGTAGCGCTCGTCCGTCAGCTGCACCACCGAGCCCGGCGGGTACACGCCCATCATGCGGATGAAGGCGTTGAGCATGGTCACGTCGAACTTGTGCTTGCCCTGGGCGAACATCACCGACAAGGCTTCGTGCGGCGTCAGCGCCTTGGCCGGCGACACCGGGTTGCACAGGTTGTCGTAGCGGTTGACCAGCGAGACGATGCGCGCGGCCGTCGTCATGCGGTCGACGTTCAGCCGCTGCGGAAAGCCGGTGCCGTCGGCCTGCTCATGGTGCTGGGCGATCACCAGCAGCGCGCCGGGCGACAGGCCCATCTTGCGGCCCAGCGTCACGCCCTGCGACACATGCTCGCGGTAGGCCTGGGTCTCAGCGCCGGTGAAGTGGTCTTCGAGGTAGCGCACGCGCGAAGGCAGTTCCACCTTGCCGATGTCGTGGAGCAGCGCGCCCATGCCCAGGTCGGTCATGTCGACCTCCGACAGGCCGAACAGCTTGCCCATCAGCAGCGAGATGACGCTGACGTTGAGCGAATGCGCGGTGCTGCGGTCGCCCGCGCTTTCGGTGAGCAGGCGGATGCACATCTCGCGGTCGGCCAGCATCTTCTGCACCAGCGCCTGCGTGAACACCTCGCTGCGCACGCGGGCGCCCACCGGGTCGGACTGCGCCATGGCAGCGGCGGCGCGCCACGACTTGCTGGCCTCGGCGTACTGGCGCTCGCACTGCAGCAGGGCTTCGCGCTGGCTGGCCAGCGCCGCGCGGCGCTGCCGGCGTTGCAGCTGCTCGGGCGTCTCGGCTTCCTGGCTGGCGGCCTGTGCATCGGCCTGCGCCGGCTGCGGGGTGGTCACGGGGTCGCTGCGCTCGGGGCTCCAGCGGATGCGCGTCAACCCCAGGCTGCGGATGGTCGCGATCTGCTCCGCATCGCCGATGCGGAAGCTGCTGAGCGGGAACGGATGCGACATCCACCCGAGGTCCAGGTGAACGAACATGCCGATGCGCAGTTCGCTGACGTCGATGGAGGCGGTGGACATGGCGAGCAGGCGAGAGAAATGACGGAAGCGGTTAAAAAGGTTGTCGGCCAGATGTATCAGGAACTTGAAGCCCGCCCGCTCAACGCTGGATGCGCGTGGACAGCACGATGGCCGAGGTGGTGCGCTCCACGCCGTCGAGCGCACCGATGCGGTCGATCAGGGCGTCGAGCTCGGTGATCGAGGACGCGGCCACCACCGCGATCAGGTCGTAGGGCCCGCTGACCGACAGCAAGGTGCGCACCTCCGGAATGCGCCGCAGCGCCGCGGTGATGGAGGCACCCTGCTTGGGCCCGGCGATCACCATCACATGCGCGCGCACCAGCGCCGCTTCCGCCTCGTCCGGCACCACCACGGTGTAGCCGGCGATCGCGCCCTGGCGTTCCAGCCGCTGCAGCCGGCTTTGCACCGTGGTGCGCGCCACGCCCAGCCGCCGCGCCAGGTCGGCAGCGGGCAGGCGGGCGTTTTCGCGCAGCAACGCCAGTAGTGCGCGGTCGGTGTCGTCCAGCAGGGGCAACTTCGTCATGTCGTCAAGTCTAGTCAGCGATGCGACGTGGCAGGGCCTGCATTTCGTCGGCTTGTGGGCTGCAATCGGCCGAAGTCCGGCTGAAGATGCGCGGCATCCACCGCCACCTTCGCAGGAGCCCTCATGAAAGACATCCTCGTCATCGGTGCCGGCCAGATCGGCCAGGTCGTGGCCGGCCTGCTGGCCGACAGCGGCGATTACCGCGTCACCCTGGCCGACCGCTCGCCCGACGCATTGGCAGCGGCGGTGCCCACGGGCCAGCGGCTGCAGGCGCTGGCCCTGGACGTGACCGACACCGCGGCCCTGCAGGCGGCGCTGCGCGGGCGCCATGCGGTGGTCAGCGCCGCGCCCTGGCACATGACGGTGCCCATCGCCGAGGCGGCGCGCGCCGTGGGCGTGCACTACTTCGACCTCACCGAAGACGTGGCCAGCACCCGCCGCATCCGCGAGCTGGCGCAGGGGGCAGGCCATGCCTTCGTGCCCCAGTGCGGCCTGGCGCCGGGCTTCATCAGCATCGTGGCCGCCGACCTGGCGCGCGGCTTCGACACGCTGGATGCGGTGCGCCTGCGCGTCGGCGCCCTGCCCGCCTACCCCAGCAATGCCTTCAACTACAACCTGACCTGGAGCACCGACGGCGTCATCAACGAGTACATCCAGCCTTGCGAGGCCATCGTCGATGGCCGCCGCACCGAAGTGCCGGCGCTGGAAGAGCGCGAGCAGTTCGCGCTGGACGGCGTGCTCTACGAAGCCTTCAACACCAGCGGCGGCCTGGGCACGCTGTGCGAGACGCTGGAAGGCCGTGTGCGCTCGCTCAACTACCGCAGCATCCGCTACCCCGGCCACGGCGCGCTGATGAAGGCGCTGCTGCACGACCTGCGCCTGAAGGACCGGCGCGAGGTGCTCAAGGACATCCTGGAGAACGCGCTGCCCGCCACGCTGCAGGACGTGGTGATCGTGTTCGTCACCGTCACCGGCTGGCGCGGCGGCCGGCTGCAGCAGGACAGCTACGCCCACAAGATCTACGGCGGCCGCGTGGCGGGCCAGCCGCGCAGCGCGATCCAGATCACCACCGCCAGCAGCGTGTGCGCCATGCTGGACCTGCTGACCCAGGGCCGGCTGCCCCAGCAGGGCTTCGTACGCCAGGAAGAAGTGCCGCTGGCCGACTTCCTGGCCAACCGCTTCGGCGCCGCCTACGCGCCGGCCGCCAGCACGCCGCCGCTGGCCCGCGCCGCCTGAATGTCCGCGTTGACGGGCCGCCCGCAGCTTGCGAGGCGGCTCGGTTGTTCGTATGATGTTCTTTAGAAGAACGTGTGTTCTTATATCGAACAGGAGACGACGCCTTGATCAACAAAATCTCGCCTTCCATCGAAGCGGCGCTGGCCGACGTGCACGACGGCGCCACGGTGATGATCGGCGGCTTCGGCACCGCCGGCCTGCCCAACGAGCTGATCGACGGCCTGATCGCCCAGGGCGCCAAAGACCTGACCATCGTCAACAACAACGCCGGCAACGGCGACACCGGCCTGGCCGCGCTGCTGGCCAAGCGGCGGGTGCGCAAGATCATCTGCAGCTTTCCGCGGCAGGCCGACAGCCACCACTTCGACGCGCTGTACCGCGCTGGCGACATCGAGCTGGAACTGGTGCCCCAGGGCAACCTGGCTGAGCGCATCCGCGCCGCCGGTGCCGGCATCGGCGGCTTCTTCACGCCCACCGGCTACGGCACGCAGCTGGCCGAAGGCAAGGAAACGCGCGAGATCAACGGCCGCATGTACGTGCTGGAGTCGCCCATCCATGCCGACTTCGCGCTCATTCGCGCCGAGCGCGGCGACCGCTGGGGCAACCTCACCTACCGCATGACGGCCCGCAACTTCGGCCCGGTGATGGCCATGGCCGCCAAGGTCACCATCGCCACCGTGCACGACGTGGTGGAACTGGGCAGCCTGGACCCCGAGGCCGTGGTCACGCCGGGCATCTTCGTGCAGCGCGTGGTGCAGGTGGCGCGCGTGGCCACCACCGGCGGCGGCTTCAAGCAGGCCGCGTGATGCGGCGTCGCCTCTTCATGGCCGGCGCCGCCGGCCTGGCCACGCTCGGCGCGCCGCTGCGC
>CAKZXL010000593.1 GCA_937883885.1 uncultured Aquincola sp.
AGGAACAAGCATGAGCTCTCGCCAGGATGATTTCGACCGCGGCCTGAAGAACCGCCGCGCGGTGCTGGGCGATGCCTGGGTGGACAAGTCCACCGCCGGCGCCAATGCCTTCAATGCCGAGTTCCAGGACCTGATCACGCGCTTCGCGTGGAACGACATCTGGGGCCGCCCGGGCCTGGACCACACCACCCGCCGGCTGCTGGTGCTGGGCATGTGCATGGGCCTGGCCCGCTGGGAAGAGTTCGAGCTGCATTGCGGCGCCGCCATCCGCGGCGGTGTGCCGCTGGACACCATCAAGGAAGTGCTGATGCAGGGCGCCATCTACTGCGGCGTGCCGGCGGCCAACACCGCCTTCAAGCTCACGGTGGACATTTTGAAGAAGGAAGGCCTGCTGCCCGAACCCGCGCCGCTGACGCCCGGCCCGCGGGTGCAGATGCACCACACCTTCAGCCAGCCGCAGCTGCAGGTGGCGCTGCAGGGCACCGACAGCGGCCTGCCCATCGTGCTCAGCCATGCGCTGGGCCTGGACCTGCACATGTGGGACGGCTTGGCCGCCGAGCTGGGCAAGAGCCACCCGGTGCTGCGCTACGACCACCGCGGCCATGGCGGCTCGGCGGTGCCCGAAGCCGCCTTCACCATGGACGACCTGGTGGACGACGCGGCGCGGCTGATCCGCGAATGGGGCCGGGGCCCGGTGCTGTTCATCGGCCTGTCGATGGGTGGCATGGTGGGCCAGGGCCTGGCCATCCGCCACCCCGAGCTGGTCAAGGGCGTGGTGCTGGCCAACACCACCTCGCAATACCCCGATGCGGCCAAGACCGCCTGGGTGCAGCGCATCGAAACCGTCAAGGCCGGCGGCATGGCCGCAGTGGCCGACATGGTGGTGCAGCGCTACCTGCACGAAGACCACCGTCAGGCCCACCCCGCGCAGGCCGAGGCGCTGCGCAGCCGGCTGCTGCGCACCTCGGCGCAGGGTTATGCCGCCGCCTGCGCCGCGGTGATGTCGGTGGACTGGCAGGCCCGGCTGGGCGAGGTGAAGGCGCCCACGCTGGTGATCGCCGGCGCCCGCGACGCCGGTGCCACGCCGGCCATGGCCCAGGCCATTGCCGAGCAGGTGCCCGGCGCACAGCTGGAAGTGCTGGCCGACGCCAGCCACCTGAGCGTGCAGGAGACGCCGGCCGAGTTCATCCGGCTGCTGCAGGCCTTCATCGAGCGCGTGCGCCAGGCGGGCTGATGGTTCATCCGAAGTCGGTGCATCAGCAGGGCGATGCCAGCGTGGAGGTGGCCACGCTGGCCAATGGCGTGCAGGTGCTGGCCTTGCGGCTGCCGCAACTGCCCACCGCCAGCGTCAGCGTGTTCGTGCGCACCGGCAGCCTGCATGAAAGCCGGCGCAGCAACGGCATCAGCCATGTGGTCGAGCACATGGCCTTCAAGGGCACGGCGCAGCGCAACTGCCAGCAGATCAACCTCGATGCCGAGCTGCTGGGCGCCGAGGTCAATGCCCACACCGACAAGGACCACACCGCCTACCACATGCGCGGCCTGGCGGCCGATGCGCCGGCCTTCGTGGCGATGCTGGGTGACATCGTGCGCCACGGCACCTACCCCGAGGCCGAGCTGGCCCGTGAGCGCGACGTCATCCTGCAGGAGCTGAGCGAGGACGACGACGACCCGGTGAGCACCGCCTACAAGCTGTTCGACCACCACTGCTTCGGCGCCCACCCGATGGCGCTGCCGGTGATCGGTTCGCGCCGCGTGATCGAAACGCTGACCCGCGACGACCTGCTGGCCTATGTGGCGCGCCAGTACACCGGCGCCAACGTGGTGGTGGCCGCGGCCGGCGACGTGCAGCTGCAAAGCCTGGCCGCGGCGGCCGAAGCCGCCTTCGGCAGCATGCCGCCCGGCACGCCCAACACGGTGGCGGCGCCGCAGCACATCGGCGGTCTGGCCGCCAGGCGCCAGACCGGCGCCAGCCAGACGCATGTGGTGATGGGCTTTCCCATCCCCGCGCTGGCGCAGCCGCACCATGCGGCGGTGATGGCGGCGGCCGTGTTCGGCGAAGGCATGAGTTCGCCGCTGATGGACGAGATCCGCGAGCGGCGCGGCATCGCCTACTACTGCAGCTGCTCGGCCGACGTGTACGAGCATTGCGGCCAGTTCATCGTCGAGGCGTCGATGGACCCCGACCGGGTGGACGAATACCTGGGCGCCGTCACCGGCCTGCTGGCCGCGCATGCGCAGGGCATAGCTGCGGTGTCGCTGCAGCGCGCCCGCAAGCAGCTGCAGGTGCGTGAGCTGCTGGACGCCGAGCGCCCGCAGCGCCGGCTGGAACGCGCCGCGCTGGACCTGATGTCGCTGGGCCGCGTGCGCGATCCGCGCGAGCGCGCCGATGCTTTGGCCGCGCTCAGCGCCGCTGATGTGAGCCAGGCTTTTGCCGACCTGCTGCGCCAGCCGGTGGCGCTGGCCATGGCCGGGCGGGTGAAGCCCGGCGCCATCGACCGCGCGCGGCAGGCGCTGGCGGCCCAGGGCATCGGCGGGGTGTAGGCCCGCGCCGCGTCAGACCGGGGCAGGGCTGCGCCGCAGCCGGCGCTCCACATCGCCCGGAAAGCGCTGGAAGTCCAGCGGCTTGGTCCAGTAGTCGCTGGCGCCGGCCTGGCGGGCGGCTTCCACCTCGTCGGGCAGTGCGCTGGCCGACAGCACGATGATGGGCGAGGTGGCATGCGAGGCCGACGCCCGCAACGCGCGCAGCACGTCCAGTCCATGCATGTCGGGCAGCTGCAGGTCCAGCAGCACCAGGTCGTGCACCTGTTCGCTGGCCTGCGCCAGCCCTTCGGCGCCGGTGGTGGCCGTGACCACGCGCAGCCCGGGTGATTGCGACAGCAGCTGCTCGATCAACAGCGCGTTGATCGGGTTGTCTTCCACGCACAGCACGGTGGCCGGCGGTGCGTCGGCATCGGCCGCGGATGGTGCGGTTTCGTCCAGCGGCTCGGCATGGGCGCCCAGGTGGTCGGGCGGCAGCACCTCGTGCTGCGGCGGCGCACTGGCCGGCAGGCACAGCCGCACCTGGGTGCCGCGGCCGGCTTCGCTTTCGATCTCCAGTCGGCCGCCCATCAGCAGCATCAGCTCGCGCGCCAGGGCCAGGCCGATGCCGGTGCCTTCGAAGCCTTCGCGCTCGCGGCCCAGGCGGTTGAAGGGCTCGAACAGCCGGGCCTGCTGCTCGGCCGTCATGCCGATGCCGGTGTCGCTCACTTCGATGACCACCGTGTCGCCGACGGCGTGCGCGCCCACGCTGGCGCTGCCACCGGGCCGGTTGTACTTGATGGCGTTGGACAAGAGGTTGATCAGCACCTGCCGCAGGCGCGTGAGGTCGGCGCGCACGGCCACGGCCTCGGGGCCCGGGGGCGTCAGCGACAGCGTGATCTCGGCGCGGTCGGCCAGCGGCCGGTGCAGGGCCACGGTTTCCTGCAGCAGCGGCGCCAGGGACAGCGGCTCCAGCGCCACGTCGATCTGGCCGACCTCGGCCCGCGACAGGGCCAGCACGTCGTCCACCAGGGTCAGCAGGTGCCAGCCGGCGCGTTCCAGGTGGCCGATGTGCTCCAGGTCGGTGGGCAGCAGCCGCTGGCTGGCATCGCGCCGCAGCAGGGCCGCAAAGCCCAGGATGGCATGCAGCGGCGTGCGCAGCTCATGGCTGGTGCGCGAGAGGAATTCGCTCTTGGCCTGGTTGGCGGCCTGCGCCTCGGCCAGCGCGCGGCGGGTTTCGGCCGCCACCCGCAGGTCGCTGATGTCCAGCGCCGTCACCAGGCAGCAGGACTTGCCCATGTAGTCGATCAGGTCGGCGTTCATCACCTCGGGGTGCACACGGCCCTGGCGGTCGCGCACGCGCACCACCAGGTTGCGCACCTGGCCGTCCTCGCGCAGCCGGTGATAGAAGAGGTCGCGGTCTTCGTTCAGCAGCCCGCGCGAAAAGGCATTGGTCGAGCGGCCCACCATCTGCTCGCGCCGCAGCCCGAAGCGCTGGCAGGTGGCCTGGTTGACGTCGATCACGCTGCGGTCTTCGAACGACAGGATGGCCGAGGCCATCGGCGCGGTCTGGAACAGGCGTTC
>CAKZXL010000594.1 GCA_937883885.1 uncultured Aquincola sp.
CGCGGTGGTTCAATCCTGTCACCGGCCGCCGCAGCCCTTGCGCGGCCAGCGTGTGCAGCGAAGGAGACCACCATGCCCTGGGACTATTCGGCCAAGACGACCGATCTGCTGGAACGCCTGAATGCGTTCTTCGACCGGTACATCTACCCCAACGAGGCGCGCTACCACGCCGAGATGGACGCCTTCCGCCGTGCCGGCAACGCCTGGCAGCAGCCTGCGGTGGTGGAGGAGTTGAAGGTCATCGCCCGCGAGCAGGGCCTGTGGAACATGTTCCTGCCGCATGAATACCGCGGCGTGCCCGGCATCAGCAACCTCGACTATGCCCCGCTGTGCGAGGTGATGGGCCGGGTGAGCTGGTCGAGCGAGGTGTTCAACTGCTCCGCGCCCGACACCGGCAACATGGAAACGCTGGAGCGCTACGGCACCCCGGCGCAGCAGGACCGCTGGCTGGGCCCCTTGCTCGACGGCAAGATCCGCTCGGCCTTCCTGATGACCGAGCCGGCGGTGGCCTCGTCCGACGCCACCAACATCCAGTGCGACATCCGCCGCGACGGTGACCACTACGTGATCAACGGCCGCAAGTGGTTCTCGTCGGGCGCCGGCAGCCCGCACTGCGCCATCTACATCGTGATGGGCAAGACCGACGTCAACGCGCCGCGCCACGCGCAGCAGTCGATGGTGCTGGTGCCCGCCAACACGCCGGGCGTGAAGGTGGAGCGCCACATCAGCGTGTTCGGCTACGACGACGCGCCGCACGGCCACATGGAAATCTCGCTGACCGACGTGCGTGTGCCGGTGGACAACATCCTGCTGGGTGAAGGCCGCGGTTTCGAGATCGCGCAGGGCCGCCTCGGCCCCGGCCGCATCCACCACTGCATGCGCAGCATCGGCGCCGCCGAGCGCGCGCTGGAGATGATGATCGACCGGCTGCAGACCCGCATCGCCTTCGGCCGCCCGCTGGCCGATCAGTCGATCTGGCATGAGCGCATCGCCGAGTCGCGCTGCATGATCGACCAGGCCCGGCTGCTGACGCTGAATGCCGCGCACCGCATGGACACCGTGGGCAACAAGGCGGCGCAGGCCGAGATCGCGATGATCAAGGTGGTGGCGCCCAACGTCTCGTGCAAGGTGGTGGACTGGGCCATCCAGGCCCACGGCGGCGCCGGCGTCAGCCAGGACTTCTGGCTGGCCGAGGCTTATGCCCACCAGCGCACCGTGCGCATCGTCGACGGTCCCGACGAAGTGCACCGCCGCGCCATCGCCAAGCTGGAGCTGGCCAAGCGCACCGCGGCGCGCGCCTCGCTGGGCGGCCAGGCGGGCTGACCCGCGCTGCGTGCAGGGCTTTGGC
>CAKZXL010000595.1 GCA_937883885.1 uncultured Aquincola sp.
CCGCCGCCGCGCCCGCCACCAGCCAGATGCCGATGCAGGCCAGCACGGCACGCTGCACGTCGAGCCACGAAGGCGCGCCGGGCACGGCGAGCACCATGCCGATCAGCGCGCAGAAGACGATCAGCTGCACCACACGCGGCTTGGTGAGCGCATAGAACTGCCGCAGCACGCTCGCGCCATGCGCCTGCTGCAGGGGAATCGGGGTGCTCATCGGGGGACCTCCGCGCCGCGCAGGGGGGCGCCAGGTGGAACGGCGGGCTTCGCGCGCGACAGGCGGGCGCCGGCCGCCTGCTCGCGCCGGCTCTCGCACAGCGCCCAGACCAGCACCACCGCGAGCGCAGCGGCACCGCCCGTGTGCAGCAGGGCGGCCGCAAGCGGCCAGCCGAGCAGCACGTTGCCCAGGCCGGTCGCGAGCTGCAGCAGCGCGAGGCCGGCGAGCCAGGCGGCCTGCGGGCGCAGGCTGTCGATGCGGCGCATGCGCCAGGCCAGCAGGCCGAGCGCGACGAACACGAGGTAGGCCATGAGCCGGTGCGCGTAGTGGATCGCGGTGAGCGCCGCGAAATCGAGCGGCACGCCCTCGCCGGTCACGCCGAGGTGGCGCCAGATCTCGAAGCCCTGCGCGAAATTCATCGGCGGCCACCAGCTGTCCTGGCAGGTCGGGAACTGGGTGCAGGCCAGCACCGCGTAGTTGGTGCTGACCCAGCCGCCGAGCGCGATCTGCAGCACGCTGAGCACGGCCACGGCCACCACGCCCCACTGCAGCGCGCGCGACAGGCGCACCGGCCGCGGCACGAAGGCCTCGGCCTGCACCGCCAGCAGCGCCAGCAGCCCCAGGCCGAACAGCAGGTGCAGCGTGACGATGGCCGGGTACAGCTTCATCGTGACCGTGAGCGCGCCGAAGGCGCCCTGCAGGCACACCGCCACCAGCGTGAGCGTGGCCCACCAGGGCGACGGCCCCTGCCCGCGTTCACGCCGGTGGGCCAGCCAGCTCATCGCGGCGATGACGGTGATGAGCACGCCCACCGCCATGGCGAAGTAGCGGTGCACCATCTCCATCCAGGCCTTGCCGTGCGTCACCGGGCCGGTGGGCATCGCAGTTTGCGCGGCGTGGATCTCTTCGCGCGCGCCCAGCGGGCTGGCGCTGCCGTAACAACCCGGCCAGTCGGGGCAGCCCAGGCCGGAATCGGTCAGGCGCGTGGTGGCGCCGATCACGATCAGGTCGAAGGTGAAGAACAGCGTCAGCAGCGTGAGCGCACGCAGCCGCTGCGCCGACGAGCCGCCGCGATGGCGGCTCCAGACCCAGGTCAGCGGGCCTGCGGCCAGCACCACACCCAGCACCGCCAGGTGCAGCACCGGCGACCAATCCACCAAGTCCGTCATGCGTTCACCGTCCCGGCTGGTCCCAGCTGGCCGAGCCGCGCAGCAGCCGGTCCACGTCCTTCTTGAGCTTGGCCGGATCGGGCTCCACCGGCGCGCGCATCATCCAGTTGCCCATGGGGTCGACCACGTACAGGTGCGCGTCCAGCCGCTGGCCGGCCTCGGGCGCCAGCCAGCCGGCCAGCGCCGCCGACGGCACCCGCAGCACGGTGGCGGCGGGCGCGGTGGTCAGCGCGGTCAGCAGCGCGGGCGGCAGCGGCGCTTTCTCGGTGAACAGCACCACCTTGTCGATGCGGTCGCGGTCGCGGCCCATCATCTCGCGCAGCTGGCGCTGCATGAAGAGGCGCCGCTCGCAGCTCTCGTCGCAGGGGCCGTCCACCGCCGCCACCAGCAGCCACTGGCCCTTGAGCGTGCTGGCCGACACCGGCTGGCCCTGCAGATCGGTCAAGGGCAGCGCAGCCGGCAGTTCATGCACCGGGTCGATCAGCGCGGCGTAGTTGGTGCGGCCCTGCGGCCGGATGACGAAGTAGGTGAAGTACGAGGCGATGACCGGCGAGGCGCACACGGCCAGCACCAGCAGCATCTTCAGCCGGCCCACGGCCGTGCGGCGCTGCACATTGGCATCCGCCGCGGCCGCGCCCGGGTCGGGCATGGAATGGACGGTGAAGCTCAGCGGATCACCCGTCACGCCGACCGCCTTGCCGCCAGGGACGGATGAGTTGGAACCAGACATACAAACCCGCGACGAGCGCGCTCAGTGCAAACCATTGAAAGGCGTAACCCTGGTGTCTTGCGACATCGATGGCCGGCTTCGGCCAATCGCGTTCCAGGCCTTCGGAGGCGGCGCCGGTCTGCCAGACCGACAGCGGGCGCAGGCGCAGGCCTGTTTCGCGCGCATAGGCATCAAGATCCAGATTCTGCCGGATGCGTTCCCTGCCAGGCGCCTGGAACTCGTACAACCGGGCCGGTGGCGGGGCCACACGGCCGCTGAGCGTCACCTCGCCGGCCGGCGTCGGCACCTCGGCCACGCGGGCGCGGTCGAGCTGGTCGCGCGGCTGCCAGCCGCGCTGCACCACCACCGCGCTGCCATCGGCCAGCTGCAGCGGCGTGACCACGAAAAAGCCCGGCCGGCCGTTCATCTGCCGGTTGTCCAGGTACACGGTGGCTTGCGGCAGCCAGCGGCCGGTCAGCTGCACCGGGCGGTGGAACTGGCCATCGGCTTCGGCGGCGCTGGTGGCCAGCTCAGCAGTGCCCAGCGGCGCCATCCGGCCGCGCTGGTCGATGCGTTGCTGCAGATCGATCTTCTGCTGCGCGCGGTCCAGTTGCCACAGGCCCAGGCGGAAGGTGAGCGCGGCCATGACCACCGCGGCCACGGTGACGATGACGCGTCGGGCTCGCGGGCTCAGCATCGCCTGCCACAATCCCACGCCATGAAGATCCTCATGGCGGTGGTGCTGCTGGGCATCCTGGCGGCGCTGGGCAGTGCCGGCCTGTTCATGCTGCGCAGGCCCAAGCCCGGGCAGCCGCCGGGCCGTGACAACCGGATGGCCCGTGCGCTGGCAGTGCGCGTCGGGCTGTCGATCGCGCTTTTCCTGTTCATCCTGTTCTCCTACTGGATGGGCTGGATCCAGCCGACGGGCATTCCCAGATGACAAAGAGCGCCTTGCGGCGCTCTTGATCGGGGCCTTGACGGCGCGGCAGGCGGCCGCGGCCGCCCGGGGTCACATCCAGTAGACCACCACGTACAGGCCCAGCCACACCACGTCCACGAAGTGCCAGTACCAGGCGGCACCTTCGAAGCCGAAGTGGCGCTCGGGCGTGAAGTGGCCCTTCATCAGCCGCAGCGTGATGAACAGCAGCATCAGCATGCCCACGAACACGTGGAAGCCGTGGAAGCCGGTGAGCATGAAGAAGGTGGAGCCGAACACGCCGGAGCTGAGCTTGAGGTTCAGCTCTGCATAGGCGTGGTGGTACTCGTAGCCCTGCACGATCAGGAAGGTGACGCCCAGCAGCACCGTGGCCCACATCCATGCGATGGTCTTGGCGCGGTGGCCGGCGATCAGCGCATGGTGGGCGATGGTGAGCGTGACGCCCGAGGTGAGCAGCAGCGCGGTGTTGATCGTGGGCAGCGGCCACGGACCCACGGTGCTGAACGGCTCGACGGTGCCGGCCGGCGAGGCGGTGACGCCCGGCGCCATGCTGGGCCACACGGCCTTGAAGTCGGGCCACAGCAGTGCGTTCTGCAGGCTGCCCAGGTTGGGCACCGAGTGCAGGCGGGCCCAGTACAGCGCACCGAAGAAGGCGCCGAAGAACATCACCTCCGAGAAGATGAACCAGGCCATGCTCCAGCGGTAGGACACGTCGATGCGCGAGCCGTACATGCCGCCTTCGCTCTCGCGGATGGCGTCACCGAACCACTGGAACAGGATGACGGCCCACCACACCAGGCCGAAGAGCAGCGAATACGCGCCCCAGCCATGGCCGTTGACCCACTGGCCCGCGCCCAGGATCACGAAGAACAGGCCGATGGCGGCCATGACCGGATGCCGCGAAGGGCCCGGTACGAAGTAGTAGGGCGTTGCCCCTTGATGTGTCGCTGCCGACATGCTCGCTCTCCTCGAACCTACTATCGTTTTGCAGTGGTCAGGCGGCCACGCCGCTGCCCACCACCCATTTCACCAGCAGAACCAGAACCACCACGAATGCCGCCGCGGCCAGCAGGCCGGCCACGATGACATGCAGCGGATTCAGGCGGTTCACGTCTTTTTCGTATTCGCTGTTCTTGCGCACCCCGAAGAACGACCAGGCCACCGCACGCAGTGCATGCAGGAACGAGCCCTTGCGGCTGGCGGCTTCCTTCAGGCTCACGAGCGCGGCTCCTTCACCGTGACGGCGGCCGCCGCTGCGGCCGACGACTTGCCGGGCACCTCGAAGAAGGTGTACGACAAGGTGATGGTGGTCACGTCCTTGGGCAGCTTGGGGTCGATCACGAATACCACCGGCCAGGTCTTGGACTCACCCGGCTGCAGCGTGTACTCGTTGAAGCAGAAGCACTCCAGCTTGTTGAAGTACGCGGTGGCCTGCTTGGGTGCGTAGCTGGGAATCGCCTGCGCCGCCATCACCCGGTTCTGCACGTTCTTGAAGTCGTACATCACCGTGGCCAGCTCGCCCGGGTGCACCTGCAGCGAGCGCATCGCGGGCTTGAACTCCCAGGGGCCGCGCGCGTTGGCGTCGAACTCGATGGTGATGGTGCGGCTGGTGTCGACCTGCGTGTTGGCCTTGCCCGTGCGGCCGGACGACCCGGCGTTGTACGAGGTGGCCTGCCGCTCGCTCAGCGACAGCACGTTGATGCCGAGCGCCGCGCAGATGTGGCGGTACATCGGCACCAGGCCGTAGCCGAAGCCGAACATCAGGCCGGCGATGACGGCCAGCTTGCCGACCATGCGCAGGTTGTCGCCGCGCACGGTGGGGGTGAGGTCGCGCCGCGGCTCAGCCAATGCTCAGCCCCCGACCAGCCACATGCGCGCCATGAAGCCGAGCGCGAAGATCAGCGCCACCGACGCCAGGATCAGCCCCAGGCGCACATTGGCCTTGCGCTGTTCCTGTTGACGCGTACTTCCGGTCATCGTGTGCTCAACCGACGATGCGGGTGGCCGTGGCGTCGAGCTTGGGCGGGTTCTCGAAGGTGTGGAACGGGGCCGGCGACGGCACTTCCCACTCCAGGCCTTCGGCGCCTTCCCAGGGCTTGGCCGGGGCAGGCTCACCCTTGCCACGCATCATCGGCACCACCACGAACAGGAAGAAGTACACCTGCATCAGGCCGAAACCGAGCGCGCCGATCGACGCGATCATGTTGAAGTCGGCGAACTGCATCGGGTAGTCGGCATAGCGGCGGGGCATGCCGGCCAGACCCAGGAAGTGCATCGGGAAGAAGGTGACGTTGAAGAAGATCAGCGACAGCCAGAAGTGGATTTTGCCGCGGGTCTCGCTGTACATCACGCCGGTCCACTTGGGACCCCAGTAGTACACGCCGGCGAACAGCGCGTACAGCGAGCCGGCCACCAGCACGTAATGGAAGTGCGCCACCACGTAGTAGGTGTCCTGCAGCTGGATGTCCACCGGTGCGGTCGACAGGATCAGGCCGGTGAAGCCGCCCATCGTGAACACGAAGATGAAGCCCACCGCGAACAGCATCGGCGTCTCGAAGGTCATCGAGCCGCGCCACATCGTCGCCACCCAGTTGAAGATCTTCACGCCCGTGGGCACCGCGATCAGCATGGTCGCGTACATGAAGAACAGCTGGCCCGTCACCGGCATGCCGGTGGTGAACATGTGGTGCGCCCAGACGATGAACGACAGGATCGCGATCGAGGCAGTGGCGTACACCATCGAGGTGTAGCCAAACAGGCGCTTGCGGGCGAAGGCCGGGATGATGGCGCTGATGATGCCGAAGGCCGGCAGGATCATGATGTACACCTCGGGGTGCCCGAAGAACCAGAAGATGTGCTGGTACATGATCGGGTCACCGCCGCCGGCGGGGCTGAAGAACGACGTGCCGAAGTGGCGGTCGGTCAGCGTCATCGTGATGGCACCGGCCAGCACGGGCATCACCGCGATCAGCAGGTAGGCGGTGATCAGCCAGGTCCAGCAGAACAGCGGCATCTTCATCAGCGTCATGCCGGGTGCGCGCATGTTCAGCACCGTGACGATGATGTTGATCGAGCCCATGATGGACGACGCGCCCAGGATGTGCATCGCGAAGATGCCGGCATCCATCGACGGGCCCATCTGCAGCGTCAGCGGCGCGTACAGCGTCCAGCCGGCGGCGGGGGCGCCACCGGGCATGAAGAACGACGCCACCAGCATGATGGCCGCGGGGATCATCAGCCAGAAACTGAAGTTGTTCATCCGCGCGAAGGCCATGTCGCTGGCGCCGATCTGCAGCGGGATCATCCAGTTCGCGAAGCCCACGAAGGCCGGCATGATGGCGCCGAACACCATGATCAGGCCGTGCATGGTGGTGAACTGGTTGAACAGTTCAGGGTTGAAGAACTGCAGGCCCGGGCGGAACAGCTCCAGCCGGATCATCAGCGCCAGCACGCCGCCGATCATCAGCATGGTGAAGCTGAACAGCAGGTACAGCGTCCCGATGTCCTTGTGGTTGGTGGCGAACACCCAGCGACGCCATCCGTGCGGATGGTCGTGCGCGTGGTCGTCGTGGCCCGCGTGGCCGTGGTGGTCAAGAACTGCGCTCATGGTGTTTCCTCGTTCGGTAGGCTCAGGCCATCACTTGCCGCGGGCGGCGAGCACTTCCTTGGGCTGAACGATCTGCCCGGTCTTGTTGGTCCAGGCGTTCTTGGTGTAGGTGGCCACGGCCGCCAGCTCGGTGTCCGACAGCTGCTTCCACGACGGCATCGCGCCGTTGTTCTGGCCGTTCAGCAGCACCTGGATCTGCACGTTGTGGTCTTCGGCCAGCACCTTGGGCGAGCCCACCAGCGCCTTGATCGGGCCGGCACCGGTGCCGTCGGGCTTGTGGCAGGCCGCGCAGTTGGCGTTGTAGACCTTCTCGCCGCGGGCAACCAGCTCTTCCAGCTTCCATTCCTTGTTCGGATCGTCGGCAGCGGCGGCGGCTTCCTTGCGCTTGCCTTCCACCCACTTGGAATAGTCTTCCTGCGACAGCACCTTCACGTGGATGGGCATGTACGCGTGTTCCTTGCCGCACAGCTCGGCGCACTGGCCGTAGTAGTCGCCCACCTTCTCGGCGCGGAACCAGGTGTCGCGCACGAAGCCGGGGATCGCGTCCTGCTTGACGCCGAAGGCCGGCACCATGAAGGCGTGGATCACGTCGTTGGCGGTGGTGATCACGCGCACCTTCTTGTCCACCGGCACCACCAGCGGGTTGTCCACCTTCAGCAGGTAGTCGTCCATCGGCGGCGGGTTGCCGCTGTTGGAGGCTTCGCGCTGGGCGGTGTCCAGGGTGGACAGGAAGGCCAGGCCCTCACCTTCGCCCTTGATGTAGTCGTAGCCCCACTTCCACTGGTAGCCGGTGGCCTTGATGGTGAGGTCGGCATTGGTGGTGTCCTTCATCGCCACCACCACCTTAGTGGCCGGCAGCGCCATCAGGATCACGATGACGAAGGGCGCGACCGTCCAGGCCACTTCCACCGCCACGCTTTCGTGGAAGTTGGCGGCCTTGGCGCCGCGCGACTTGCGGTGCTTGAACACCGAATAGAACATCACGCCGAACACCGCGACGAAGATCAGCACGCAGATGATCATCACGAAGTTGTGGAGCCACATCTGCTCGGCGGCGATGCGCGTGACCGGCGGGTGCAGGTTCGTCTGGTTGACCGCCGGGCCGCCCGGCAGGTCCTTGACCTGTGCCCAGGCCGCATGCGTGGCGAGCATCGCAGCGCCTGCCACCGCGGCACCTGCCAGCCGCTGTCCCCATCGGCCGAGGTGCTTGATCGTCGTCTTCATCGTCACTTGAGCTCCATTCCCAGATCGTTCTCGCCGTCGTGCGGCCGTCCCTCGGTCCGCAGCGCGCGCCGCAGCTCCTGGGCCAGCGACCCGCGCAATTCAGGCCTCACATAGCGGCCCACACGCACACGGCGGCCCTGGCCCGACAACTCGAGCAGCGACCCTTCTCCGTGCACCGGTTCGACGCGCACCCACGCCGACCGAAAATCCATCCGTTCCACGCTGCTGCCGCAGCGCGTTTCAACGCTCAGCGCATCGCCCTGCAGGGTGATCGTCTCGCGGTCGGCGACATGGCGGGCATGCACCAGCAGGGCAATGCCGAACACCAGGAGTTCCAGTCCGGCAAAACCCAACACCATACCCGCTCCGAGCCACATGAAGCCAGTGGCCACGACCAGGGAAACCACGCATACCGACAGGTACGCAATCAGCATCTGCCGCGGCGTGAGCGAGCAATTGCGCCGCAACACCCACTGCAGCGCCTGCGCGCCTTCGATCTCCAACGCCTGCCCCCAACGCCACGGCGCGCGCCCAGCCGCCGTGAGCTGCGAGGCCGACCAGGAGCTGTGAGCGAAGGTGGCTGACATGGCGAATGCTTGCAAGGGGCTGGCAATACGGCGTGCCAGCGTGGCGTACTTCAGGGATTGACGTCCGCACACGAAAGGCCGCGGGATTCTAGCGGCTTCGTGAAGCAATGTGAGGCTGTCAGGGGGATGTGTCAGGCCCGTGTTTCCTGGTGGGTCTGCCCCCTGCGCGCACCATGCTACGCATATCGTCCAGCGACACCGCGGTTTGAGCCGCCACCACCGGCCGCGGCGGCGGGTTGAAGGCATGGCCATAGACCACTTCGAAGCGCATCGCGATGCGGCCATCGGCACCCGCGCGGGCGGCCAGCGCCCGCAGCAGACGCTGGCGCCAGCGCGGCGTGCGCAGGCCCGGCCAGCGGGCCGGATCGGCATTGCCGCCCAGCTGGCGCAGCTCGGCCAGCAGCGCCTCGGGCGTGGCCCAGGTGAGCGTGATCTGCTCCTGGTCCATCACCGGGTCGGCAAAGCCGGCATGCACCAGCATGTCGCCGATGTCGTGCATGTCCACCAGCGGCGCACCGGGGCTGCCGGCGCCCAGCTCGGCATACAGCGCATGCAGCTCGCGCAGCGTGCCCGGCCCCAGCGTGGAAAACATCAGGAAGCCATCGACCGCCAGCGCGCGGCGCCACTGGGCCAGCAGCTGCGGCGGATCGACCGCGGCATGCAACACCATGTTGGCCCACAGCAGCCCGCCGGCCGCGGGGGGCACGTCGGCGGCCAGCAGCGTGCTGGCGCCGGGGCCAGTCCAGCGGCGGGCGCTCCACCAGGGCGCGGCCTGGGCCTGGCTGCTGCGGGCCAGCAGGGCCGGCGTGGGCTCCACCAGCAGCTGGCGGGCCTTGGGGTAGGCCTGGCGCAGCAGTGCATCACTGGCGCCGGCGTGCGCCCACCACTGCAGCACCGTCTCCGGCTGGCTGCGGATGACGGGCAGCCGCTCGGCCATGCGCCGGGCCACCTCGGCATGCAGCCAGGGGGCTTCGGGGGCGGCAGCCCAGCGGGCCAGCGCGCGCTGCACGGCGGCGGCGTCCAGGTCGCGGGCGGTGGAGGCGGCCGGCGGGGCCTGATGCGGCAGGGCTTGGGACATGGGCCGGTCAGTATATTGAGGCGATGAAGCCCTCCTCGGCCACACGCCCTGCCCCGCCGCCGGCGCGGCGCTGGCCCACGCTGTGCGTGGTGTGCCACGGCTGGGCGCGTGCGCGGGTGTGCGCCGACTGCAGCGCCCGTTTTGCGCCTGAGCAGCCGCGCTGCGGCCGCTGTGCGCTGCGCGTGCCCACCGGCGTGCACACCTGCGCCGACTGCAGCGCGCAGCCGCCGCCCTTTGCGCGCACGGTGGTGGTGGCCGACTACGGCTTTCCCTGGGCCGGCGTGGTGGGCCGCTTCAAGTACCGCGAAGGCCTGGACCTGGCGGGCGCGCTGGCCGAGCTGATGGCGCGCGCGGTGCTGGCCGATGCGGCGGGCGGGGCGACCGCTGGGGCGGCCGTGCCTGCGCCGACGCTGGTGCTGCCGATGCCGCTGACCGCTGCGCGCCTGGCCGAGCGGGGCTTCAACCAGTCGGCCCAGCTGGCGCACCGGCTGGCGCGGCGCCTGGCGCTGCCTTTTGCGGAAGGCCTGCTGCAGCGCGTGGCCGACGGCGGCCACCAGGCCGGCCTGGGCAAGGCCGCGCGGCAGCAGGCGGTGCAGGGCTGCTTTCACGTACCGCCCGAGCGCAGCCACCCGTTGCGCGACCGGCATCTGGTGCTGGTGGACGACGTGGTGACGACCGGGGCCACCGCGGCCGAGGCCACGCGCACGCTGCTGGCGGCTGGGGCGGCGTCTGTCCACGTCTGGGCCTTCGCACGCACGCCTCCGCCTTCTGACTCGTGAGATGGAGCACCCGGCGCCGGCTGGCGGGGGCACCCGGTGCGCGGGGACAATGGGGGCATGTTCCGCATCGTCCTCGTCGAGCCGCAGATTCCGCCCAACACGGGCAACGTCATCCGCCTGGCGGCCAACACCGGCTGCGAGCTGCACCTGGTGGAGCCGCTGGGTTTTTCCATGGAGGACAAGCTGCTGCAGCGCGCCGGCCTGGACTACCACGAGTACGCCGACGTGCGGCGCCATGCCAGCTGGGCGGCCTTCGTCGCCGCGCAACAGCCCGACCCGGCGCGCTGCTTCGCCTTCACCACCCATGGCAGCCGGCCGATCGGCGACGTGGCCTGGCAGCCCGGCGACTGGCTGGTGTTCGGCAGCGAGACCGCCGGCCTGGCACCCGCGCTGCGCGAGAGCTTTGCGCCGGCCCAGCGGGTGCGCCTGCCGATGCGGCCCGGCCAGCGCAGCCTCAACCTGAGCAATGCGGTGGCCGTGGCCGTGTTCGAGGCCTGGCGGCAAAACGGCTACTCGGGCGGCGGTTGAGCACCCTCGCGCCGTGGGCCTGATCGGCCCGGCCGGTCAGAGCACCTGCTCGGCCTTCGCGTCGCGCGCCATCAGCCGCGCCACCGCCTGCGGCGGCGTGAGTTGCCCTTCCAGCACCGCCACCACGGCTTGCGAGATGGGCATGTCCACGCCCAGCTCGGCCGCGCGCCGGCACACGGTGCGGGCGCTGTAAACGCCTTCGGCCACATGGCCCAGTTCGGCCAGGATGCGCTCCAGCGGCAGGCCCTCGGCCAGCCGCAGGCCCACCTTGCGGTTGCGCGACAGGTGGCCGGTGGCGGTGAGCACCAGGTCGCCCAGGCCCGACAGGCCCATGAAGGTGTCGGGCCGCGCGCCCAGGGCCACACCCAGCCGCGTCATCTCGGCCAGCCCCCGCGTGACCAAGGCGGCGCGGGCATTGAGGCCCGGCGCGCCGGCCGCGCCCGATTGCGCCAGCCCGTCGCACAGGCCGGTGGCGATGGCCAGCACGTTCTTCACCGCGCCGCCCACTTCCACCCCCACCGGATCGGCCGAGGTGTAGACGCGCAGCGATTCGCTGTGGAAGGCCTGCACCATGGCCTCGCTCAAGGCGGCGTCCAGGCTGGCGGCCACCAGGGCCGTGGGTTGGCCGCGGGCCACCTCTTCGGCAAAGCTGGGGCCGGACAGCACGCCCGAAGGCGCGCCCGGCCGCAGCGCCTGCGCCACTTCATGGCCCAGCAGGCCGGTGTCGGCCTCGAAGCCCTTGCACAGCCACAGCACCCGCGCCTGCGGCGGCACCTGCTGCAGCATGCTGCGCAGGCTGGCCATCGGCGTGGCGATGACGACCAGTCCCTCATCGCCCACCGCCGACAGGCAGCGGCCGAGATCGGCCTCGAAGCCCAGGCTGGCGGGCAGTTCGATGCCCGGCAGGTAACGCTGGTTGCGCCGGCTGGCCGCCACCTCGGCCAGCTGGGCCGCATCACGGCCCCACAGCAGCACACGGTGGCGCAGCGAAGCCTGCGCCGCCAGGGCCGTGCCCCAGGCGCCCGCGCCCAGCACGGCGATGCGCATGATCAGTTCAGGCTGGTGCCATTGGCAGCGGCTTGCTGCTGCTGGGCTTCAAACATGGCCTGGAAGTTGACTTCCGACAGCACCACCGGCGGGAAGCCGGCGCGGGTGCACACGTCGGAGACGATGGCACGCAGGTACGGGTACACCATGCCCGGGCAGGCGATGCCGATGATGGCCTGCATCTGGTCTTGCGGCAGGTTGCGGATCTCGAAGATGCCGGCCTGCTTGGCCTCGATCAGGAACAGCGTCTTGTCGCCGATCTTGGTGGTGACGGTGGCGGTGACGCACACCTCGAACACGCCTTCGGCGATGGGTTCGGCCGACACGCCCAGGTTGATGTCGACCTGGGGCTGCACCTGCTGCTCGCGCAGGATCTGCGGCGAGTTAGGTTGCTCCAGCGACAGGTCCTTCAGGTACATGCGCTGAATCTGGAACACGGGGGTCAGTTCTTGCTCGGCCATGGTGAGTTCATCCAAGAAATCAAAAACCCGCAGGCTGCGGGCTTGATCAAGGATTATGGCGTGCGTCCATGACGGCCCCCGGGCAGGCCGCCCCGGGGTAAACCTCAGGCGCCCAACAGCGGCACCAGGCCGCCCGCGCGGTCGAGCGCGATCAGGTCGTCGCAGCCGCCCACGTGCTTGTCGCCGATGAAGATCTGCGGCACGGTGCGCCGGCCGGTCAGCTCGATCATGGTGTCGCGCTCGGCCGGCTGCAGATCGATGCGGATCTCGTCGATCTCCTTGACGCCGCGCTGGGCCAGCAGCTGCTTGGCGCGGATGCAGTAAGGGCAGACCTGGGTGGTGTACATGCGGACGGTGTTCATGACGCAATTGTCATGAAAGCGCCCGGCCTGTGAACCGGGCCGCCCGTCAAAGCCTCATGCGGCGCGCAGGAATCGCGGGCAAGGCCGGCGTTTGCTCAGGCTGATTTCTCGACCGGCAGGCTGGCTTCACGCCAGGCGGCCAGGCCGCCGGCCACGGTGCGCACGTCGGTGTAGCCGGCCTTGCGCAGCATGCCCGCGGCGCGGTTGACGTTGACGCCCGCGCTGCCGATGACCAGCAGCGGCAGCGCCTTGTTGGTGGGCAGGCCCTTGGGGGCCGATTCGATCGTGCTCATGGGCACGTTGCGGGCGCCGGTGGCGTGGCCGGCGGCATAGGCCGCGGCTTCGCTCACGTCCACCAGCGTGGCCTTCTCACGGTTGATGAGGCGCACCGCCTCACCGGTGTTCACCGACCCGGCGCCGCCACCGGCCGCAGCCTGCTTGAGCGAGGGCAGCAGCAACAGGCCGCCGGAGACGAGGGCGACGAGCACGAGGTACCAATTGGCGATCAGGAATTGCACGGGTGGGCCAGCAGGGAGCGAAAGACGCGAATTATAGAATTCGGGCCTTCCCTCGCTCTGCCCCACCGGGCCCGACCACGCCATGTACAAGCTCGTGCTGATTCGCCACGGCGAATCGACCTGGAACCTCGAGAACCGCTTCACCGGCTGGACCGACGTTCCGCTGACCGCCACCGGCGTGGCCCAGGCCCAGCAAGCCGGCGACGTGCTGCGCGAGGCGGGTTATGAGTTCGACGTGGCCTACACCTCGGTGCTCCAGCGCGCCATCTGGACGCTGTGGCACTGCCTGGACCGCATGGAGCGCACCTGGCTGCCGGTGGTCAAGGACTGGCGCCTGAACGAGCGCCACTACGGCGGCCTGCAAGGCCTGAACAAGGCTGAGACGGCCAAGCAATACGGCGACGACCAGGTGCTGGTCTGGCGCCGCAGCTATGACACGCCGCCGCCGCCGCTGGACGCTGGCGACGCCCGCAGCGAACGCGGCGACCTGCGCTACGCCAAGCTCGATCCGGCCCAGGTGCCGCTGACCGAATGCCTGAAGGACACCGTGGCCCGGGTGCTGCCGCTGTGGCACGAGACGCTGGCTCCGGCCATCAAGGGCGGCCAGCGCATCGTGGTGGCCGCGCACGGCAACAGCATCCGCGCGCTGGTGAAGTACCTGGACAACATCAGCGACGACGACATCGTCGGCCTGAACATCCCCAACGGCATTCCGCTGGTGTACGAGCTGGACGCCGACCTGAAGCCGATCAAGCACTACTACCTGGGTGATGCCGAGGCGGCTGCAAAGGCTGCGGCTGCGGTGGCAGCCCAAGGCAAGAAGAGCTGATCCAGCGCCTTACAGGTCGAGCAGCCCTTGCTCGACCTGCTGCTGCAGCACCTGCGCCAGCGCCCGCCGATCGGCATGCGCGCTGGCCTGGGCCGGCAGCCAGCGCACCCGCACCGTGAGGTCGCGGGCGCTGACGATGTTCCACAGGCTCTGCAGCAAGGTGGTGTTGCCGATGAACTCGGCCGCCGGGCTCACCGCATGCTGCGGGTCGGCATAGCGCAGCACCGCCGGCTGGATGGGCACGCCATGCGCAATCGCGGCCTGCAGCAGGTTGGCATGGAAGGGCAGCACGCCCTGCCCGTCGGACGTGGTGCCTTCGGGAAACACCGCCACGCAATCGCCCTGCGCCAGCGCCTGCGCCATCTGGTGCACCACGCGCAATGCATCGCGCTTGCTGGCCCGCTCGATGAACAGCGTGCCCACGCTGCGCACCAGCCAGCCCACCACCGGCCAGGCCAGCACGTCGGCCTTGGAGACGAAGCGCGCCTGCGGGCAGCTGGCATGCAGCGCCGCGATGTCGAGCCACGACACGTGGTTGGACACCACCAGCGCGGCGCCCGGCCGTGGGTGGCCCTCCACCACCAGGCGCACGCCCAGCGCGCTCAACACGCCGGCCGACCAGCGCTGGATCTCGCGCTGGCGGCCGGCGGCATCGAGCCCGGCGAAGCGCAGCCGCACGATGAGCAGGCCCTTGGCCAACTGCAGCAGCGCCCGCAGCAGCCGCCAGGCGGCGCGCGGCGCACTCACACGCGGAAAGCTCAAGCCGCGGCTGCCGTGTCTTCGTAGGCCACCGTGCCGGCCACCAGCGTGGCCTTGACGCGGCCCGGCAGCGTGAAGCCGGTGTGCTCGGGCGCAAACGGCGTGTGCTTGCCCTGGCTCTTGAGGGCCGAAGGCAGCGCCTGCCAGTGCTCGTCGGGGTCGAACACGCAGACATCCGCCACACCGCCTTCCACCAGGCGGCCGGCGCTGGCGGCCAGCGAGCCCAGCGAGGTGCCCAGCGCCCGCACCGGCTCGCTGGTGATGGCGGCCAGCGCCCGCACCAGGCCGGCGCCGCTGTCCTGGCCCCACTTCAGCGCCAGCGGCAGCAGCAGTTCCAGCCCGGTGGCGCCGGGCGTGGCCTCGGCGAAGGGCAGGGTCTTCTCGTCGGTGCTCACCGGGTTGTGGTCGCTGACCAGCGCGTCCAGCGTGCCGTCGGCCAGGCCGGCGCGCAGTGCGTCGCGGTCGCGGCCCTGGCGCAGCGGCGGCGTCACCCGCATCGCGGAATTGAAGTAACCGATGTCGACATCGGTCAGGTGCAGCGAATTGATGCTGACGTCGGCCGTGACCGGCAGGCCCTCGGCCTTGGCGGCACGCAGCAGCGCCACCCCGGCGGCGCTGGAGATGCGGCACAGGTGCACCCGCGCGCCGGTGGCCCGCACCAGCTCGAACAGCGTGTGCAGCGCGATGGTCTCGGCCATCACCGGCACGCCCGACAGGCCCAGCCGCGTGGCCACGGCGCCGCTGGCCGCCACGCCCTTGCCCAGCCAGGCATCCTGCGGGCGCAGCCACACGGTGTAGCCGTAGGTGGCGGCATACAGCAGCGCGCGCTGCATCACCAACGTGTCGGCAATCGGCACCTCGGCCTGCGAGAAGCCGACGCAGCCGGCTTCGGTCAGCTCGGCCATCTCGGTGAGGATGTCGCCCTTGAGGCCGCGGGTGAGCGCGCCCAGCGGAAACAGCCGGCAGCGGCTCAGCTTGCGGGCGCGGAACTTCAGCATCTCCACCAGGCCGGGTTCGTCGAGCGCGGGGTCGGTGTCGGGCGGGCACACCAGGCTGGTGACGCCGCCGGCCGC
>CAKZXL010000596.1 GCA_937883885.1 uncultured Aquincola sp.
GCTTCGGCCGGCTGCAGGCCGCGCAGGATGGCCACCAGCGGCAGCAGGCGCTGCGCCTGCGCAAAGCGGTGGGCCAGCAGATGGGCTTGGGGATGGGGATGGGGATGGGGAGTGATGAGGCTCATGCGGCAAGTCCTTGGGTCAGCAGGCCGGCAGCCTGCGCAAACTGGTGCAGGCCCTGGGGCGCGGTGTTGCCCAGCAGGGCCGCCGGTGCGTGGTCCAGGGCACGCAGCGCGCCTGCGTAACGGGCCAGCAGCGCCGGGTCGCCGATCAGCGCCAGCGGCGGCGTGCCGTGGTGGTCATCGGCGATGGCGGCCAGGCCGGCCACCAGCTCGTGCCCGATCAACAGGCCCGAGAGGTAATCGGCCTGGCCTTGCGGCGTGAGCTGGCCGGTGAGCCCCAGCGTGCGGGTGCCGAACAGCTGGTGCGCCAGGTCGCCGGGCCCGGCCTGGCCGGCCCGTGCCAGGCCGGCGTTGAACGCGGCTTCGTCGCTGCCGGTGCCGGCTTCGCCCTCGGCCGGCATGGTCTGCCCGAGCAGCGAATGGCGGCGCAGCAGCGCATACAGCTCGCCGGTCATGAAGGTGCGAAAACCGGTGACCCGGCCTTGTTGCACCTGCGCCCACTTGGCATGGGTGCCGGGCAGCAGCAGGCAGGCGCGCTCGGCCAGTGCGGGCTGCAGCGCCAGCGCGCCGGCGATCTGGATCTCTTCGCCGCGCATCACGTCGGGCGGCTGCGAGCCGCCCACGGCGGGCCGGTCGATCAGGCCCGGCGCGACGTGCAGCGGCCCATGCGCGGTGCGGATGACCACCGCCTGGCCGGCCAGCGTGGCCACGTCGGCCGGGCAGGCCACGTAGCGCGCCTCCTGCCAGCCCTGGGCGCTGCCCACCATGCCGCAGGCCACCATGGGCAGGCCGGGCTGGTCGCGCAGCCAGTCGCCGGCCACCTCCGCAAGCGCCTGCTCGAAGCCGGCCGGCCCGGGCTGCGCCAGCTGGCGGATGCCACGGGCACTGCCGCGTTCGGCCAGCGGTGTGCCATCGGCCGCCAGCAGGAAGGCCCGCAGGTTGGAGGTGCCCCAGTCCAGCGCCAGCAGCGCGGGCGGTTGTTGCGGGGTGGCGGGTGCGTTCATCGCTTGTCCTTGCCGATGTCTTTGCCGATGTCCTTGCCGATGTCTTTGCGCAGGGCCTTGATCAGGCGCTTGCGCACCGGCTTGTCCTGCGTGGCCAGCAGCCGCATGTTGATGTCGTGGCGGGTCTCGGGCGCCATGGCCTTCCAGCCCTTCATCTCGGCGCGGCTGCGGCCGCAGCCGATGCACACGCCGTCGTCATCGAGCTTGCAGACGGACACGCAGGGGTTGGCGGTGAGCAGGATGGTCACAGGCAGGCGGGTCAAGTGGACGAGCGCCCAGTGTGACCCAGCCGGGCGACCGGCGCGGCGGCGGGGTCAAGCCCTGCGCAGGCCGAAGCCCAGGCTCAGGCAGATTCGGTGACCTTCCTGGGTCGCCCGCCCAGCTTGCCGTTGGCCCTGGAGGCGGCGGCCTTGGCCTGCGTCGAAGCGCGCCCTCCTGCCTGCCCCAGACTGGCGGCCATCCACTTGCGCGAGCCGAAAAAGCCGTCAAGCAGCGCCGGCAGATAAAGGTCTGCGTCCAGCGCAGGAACATGCAGACCGAGCCCCGAGGGCGACACCTCGATCTCTGCCAGATCCCGTGGGGTCGCCATCTCCAAGCCCTGCGCACTCTGCGGCTTGAAGGCAATGTCCACGCCGGTGCTGAGCGCGATCACGATGCGGCCGATGCGGCGGTCGTACCGCGCCGAAAGGGCCGTTGGCGTCCTGGCCAACCGCGCAGCAGCTCGCGCGTTGGCTGCGACCGCCTCTTCGTCACGTATAGCCATGAATCCTGCTCCATTCGGCGCACGAAAGCGCCAGTTGGCTGGCCAAAGCCGCATGTATGCGGCCGAGTTCGCCTTGCGTGAAACCGAAGTTCTCGCGCAACTGCGGTGGCCCGTGGGGGCAATTCAGCTTGAATACTGCCTCACAGCCGTTGCCCATCACGTGAACATGTGCGGGGCGATGATCGTTCGGATAGATCACCACGCGCAGCCCGCCGATGCGAAGCACAGTTGGCATGCTAGCAAAAACCCAAGCGGTTGGGTAAAAGTGGAGCTTTCAGCTTAACCCCGCGCTGCCCCCAAGTCATCCGCCGGCAACGGCAGCTCCAGGTCGGGGCCGGCTGCGGCATGTGCCTCGGCCAGGATGCGGGCCACGCCGGCGCCCAGCTGGGCGAAGTCGATGGGCTTGGCCCAGTAGGCTTCCACGCCGGCTTGCAGCGCGGCGTCCACGTCCTGCGGCATCGCATTGGCCGACAGCGCCACCACGCGCAGGCCGGCGGTGCGGGCATCGGCGCGCAGCCGGGCCATCACCTGAAGGCCGGTCAGGTCGGGCAGCTGCATGTCCAGCAGCACCAGGTCGGGTTGCAGCGCGGCCGCTTGGGCCAGGCCCTGCTCGCCGGTATCGGCCACCACCAGCGCCAGCTGGGGATGCGCCGCGAAGAAGTGCTGCACCAGCATCGCATTGACCGGGTTGTCCTCGATGTACAGCACCCGGCCGGCCATCGGCGCCGCCTCGGCCAGCGCGGGCCGGGGCGCCGGCACCCGTGGGCCGGTGGGCGCCACGTAGGGCAGCGTGACGGTGACGGTGGTGCCCACGCCCTCACGGCTTTGCACCTGCAGGCTGCCGCCCAGCAGCTCCACCAGGCGCTTGGTGATGAACAGGCCGATGCCCGTGCCTTCGATCGAGGTCTTCTCGCGGCCCATGCGGTTGAAGGCCTGGAACAGCTTGTCGAGCTGGCTGTCGGACATGCCGTGGCCGTTGTCGCGCACCTGCAGCCGCACGTTCTGCCCTTCGCGCCGCGCATCCAGCGTGACGTGGCCACCGGGCCGGTTGTACTTGATGGCGTTGCTCACCAGGTTCATCAGCACCTGGCGCAGGCGCAGCGGGTCGGACCGCATCGGCAGCCGGTCGCCGGGCGCGAACTCGGTGTGGAAGCTGACGTTGCGCTCGGCCGCCAGCGGCGCATGGAGCTGCGCGATGTGGGCCATCTTGGCCAGCACGTCCACGTCGGCCATCTCGATGGACATCTCGCCCGACTCGATGCGCGAGACGTCCATCAGGTCGTCGATCAAGGACCGCAGCTGGCCGCCGGCCGACAGCACATGGGCCAGGTAGCCTTCCACCGGCTCATGCCGCCCTTCGGCATGCGCGGCGCGGCCCAGCTGCGCAAAGCCCAGCACCGCATTGAGCGGCGTGCGCAGCTCATGGCTCACATGCGACAGGAAGGTGGTCTTGGCGCGATTGGCGGCCTCGGCGGCGGTGAGCGCGGCACGCGCCTGCTTGTGGCGGTCCAGCTCCAGCCCGAAGGAGATCTCGCGGCCCAGCTCGGACAGCAGCGTGGCCATGTCGCCCTCGAAGGCGTCCGGGTCGGGGCCCAGCAGCGTGAGCACGCCCACCACCTCGTCGTCCACCGAGAACGGCACCGCCGCCACCGGCAGGCAGCCGGGCGCCTGCTCGGTCACCGCGCGCCGGTGCGCCAGCGCCTGCGCGGCGATGGCCGTCTCATGGCCGCCCCAGGCGGCTGGCGAAGGGCCGGCCCGTTCGGCGCGCCGGCCCGCCGGCGCCGGCAGCAGCGCTGCGCCGCCACCGCCTTGCCGCAGGTCGATGTGCGCCCGCTGCGCCAGGCCGGTGTCTTCGCAGGCGCGGCACACCGCTTCGTACAGGGCTTGCGGGCTGGCCTGGCGGGCGATGGCCTGGCCGGTGGCCGACAAGGTTTCATAAAAGCGGCGCAACCGCTCGGCCCGCCGCTGCGACAGCAGCAGCTGCGTGGCACGCTCGTTGTTGCGGTCCATCAGCCGGTTGAACTCGGTGGCCACCTCGCCGAACTCGCCGGGCAGCTGCTCGTCGGCCCGCACGTCGGTGGCGCCGGCCTGCAGCCGGCGTGCGGTGTCGGCCACGCTGCTCAGCGCGCGGGTCACACGCCGCGAGGCGAACACCGCGGCACCCAGGCCCAGCCCGATGGCCAATGCCGCGGCGCCCAGGCCGCGCAGCGCTTCGGCATTGGCCTGGGCATACACCTGCGCGGCGGGCATGGCGGCCACCGCTTCCAGGCCGAACTTGGGCAACGCGGTGATGGCAAAGGCCCGCGGCGTGCCGTCCACGCCCACGGCCATCTGCACCGGTGCGCCGGCCAGCTGCGAAGGCGACAGCAAGCCCGCCGGCAGCGGCTGGCCGATCCAGCGCTGCGGCTCGGGCTGGCGCACCACATAGAGCTTGCGGTCCTTGCGCAGCACGGCCGAATGGCCCGGCCCGGCCGCCAGCGGTTCCATCGCCGCGACCAGCGGCTGCAGGTCGATGGACACCGCCAGCAGACCCACCTTGAGGCCGGCATCGCCGTATACCGGCGTGGTCATGTACACCACCCAGCGGCCGCTGAGCGGACCGCGGATGGGGTCGCTCAGCCACGGACCGTCGCTCTGGAGGCCGTTGCGGAACCAGGCCTCGTCGCCAAACTGGGTGCGGGTGCGATTGACGGTGGAGCTGCACACCACGCGGCCGCTGCCGTCGAACAGGCCGATGTTGGTGTAGGCCGAATGACCGCCTGCCACGCCGGACATGAGCGTGGTGCAGGCGTCCTGGTCGAGCAGGCGCAGCCGTGGCCGGCTGGCGATGAAGTTCAGCAGGTGCTCGGCCTTTTCCAGCATGTCGGTGGCGCGGCTGGCCACCTGGTCGGCGCGCTGCTTGAGCAGGGCGTAGCTGCGTTCTTCGGCCTTGCCGCGTGCCTCGTGGATGGAGCGGGCCAGCAGCACCCGCAGCGGCAGCGCCACGGCCAGCACGATGAGACCCAGGCGCGACTGCAGATAGCGATGACGTGGGCCACGCGTGGCTGCCGGATGTTCCACCATGCTGACTTCCTTGCCCGCTTCGCGGGCCAGACAGCAGCCGCGGAACGGCGGCATGACAGGGCCAGGCCTGCAGCTTGTCTAGCCAAGTGCGAAGCCGCCCGGGGTGCGGGCGGATGCCCTCATGATAGCTTTGCGCACGGTGCCAGCAGGCGCAGCAAACGGCCTGCCGCGGCAGCATTCGGCACAGTTCCTAGAATCGCGGCCGCGCGCATCGCGCTTTTTCATACTCTCGAAAGAACATCACGATGGCTACCGCCAAGAAGACCACGCCCGCCAAGAAGATCGTTGCCGCCAAGAAGGCACCGGTCCAGGTCGCCGCCAAGAAGGCGCCGGCTGCCAAGAAGGCCGCCCCTGTCGCCAAGAAGGCAGCGCCCGCCAAGGCGCCCGTCGCCAAGAAGGCGGCAGCCGCCGGCGGCGCGATGAAGCCCATCAAGACGGCCTTCAACAAGACCAGCCTGATCGCCCACCTGGCCGACACCGCCGCCGTGGACCCCAAGGCCGCCAAGGCCGTGATGGCCGCGCTGGAAGCCACCATGGTCGCTTCGCTGAGCAAGAAGGGCCTGGGCGAATTCACGCTGCCCGGCCTGCTGAAGGTCACCGCCCAGGCCGTGCCGGCCAAGAAGAAGCGCACCGGCATCGACCCCTTCACCAAGCAGGAGCGCGTGTTTGCAGCCAAGCCCGCCACCGTGAAGGTGAAGGTGCGTTCGCTGAAGAAGCTCAAGGACGCCGCGCTGTAATGTGCGGCAGCCGGCTCACGCCGGCTGGGTGTCCGGTGGCGGCAGCGACTGCATGCTGCCATCGGGCGCAATGACCTGGGCCGACGCCAGTCGGCCCCCTCTGGCGCGCAGCACCAGCACCGCCTGCGGCGGCTGCTGCGTCACCGCCTCTGCCAGCGTGCGGTACGGCAGGCAGCCGTAGGCATTGCAGGTATCGCCGCGGTCTTCCCGCGGCAGCGCGCAACCCCGCGCGCCATGGAACAGGCACGACCCCTGCACATGCTCGGCCGGCAAGGCCTGCAGGTAGGCTTGTACCGCCGCTTCGGGCGGCTGGCCGGGATGGCGCAGCAGCCAGCGCTGCAGCGCACCGTCGTGCAGGAAGGCATGGTCGCCAAGGCCTGCGGTGCAGCAGCGGCCCTGGCAATGGCGGCACAAGGCGGCGCCTGCAGCGGCGGCAGCCATGGCCGTTGCATCGTCGACCTGCGCTTCTTCAGGGCCCGCGCCCGCGGCCAGCTGCCGGGCCGCCTCCATCGCGGCCTGCCGCCAGGCCTCACGCACCACTTCGCGCTCATCAGGCCGCGTGGGCACCAGCGTGGCCTGGTACGGCAGCAGCCACACCGCTTCACCCACGCGGCTGCCACCCGTCAGCTGGCGCGCGGCGGCCAGGCCGGCGTCGGTCATGGCCTGCCGTTCGGCCTCGATGCGCTGCGCCTCGTTGCGCTGCTGGCAGGCGGCGCGGCGGCACAGCGTCTGGCCGCGCTGCGGGTCCAGCGCTTCCAGCGGCCGGTGGCACAGGCGGCACTTCATGCGGCCGGCCGGGCCGGGTGCGTCGGCAGCACCGCCAGCGTGCTGCGGCAGCAGGCCAGCAGCTTTTGCTGGCGGATGGCCGCGCCCAGCTCGGCGAAGTTGGCGGCCCCGCGCAGGCGGGCCAGCGCTTCGGCGGTGCCGGGCGCCTGGTGGCGGTCGCATTCGTCCAGCGCCAGGTGCATCTGCGCCCAGAAGCTGCCCGGGTCGGGGTAGAAGCCGAAAGCCAGCGGCCCGGCCACGCCCGGGTTGGGAAAGCCCACCGCGTTGCGGAAGATCTCGCCCCAGTCGCGGCACCAGGGGCCGGTGCCCTTCTCGAAGTCCACCGTCGCCGGGTCCACCCCGGCCGGTGACGGCACGATGATGGGTGCATCGCCATCGGGCCCGTGTGGGTCGGCCTGCTGGCCGGTCTGGTGCACGTACAGGAACTCATGGGGCCCGGTGCCGCCCAGGCGGCCGATGGTGCCCTTGGCCAGGTACTGGAACACCTGCGCCATGCGGCTGCGGGTGGCCGCATCGCCGGCCGCCTGCGCCGCCAGGCCCAGGCCCCAGCTGGCCACCAGGAAGTCGTGCTGCCAGGTCTGGATCGACACCCCAGAGCCCCACTGCGGCACGGTGCCGAACGGGTTGTTGGGCTGGGCCACCACCCGCTGCCAGTAGAAGTCGACGTTGGCCTTGACCGAATGCTGCAACTCGCGTTTGAGCGGATGGTCGTCGGGCGTGGCCACCGCGGCCAGGAACAACGTGCGCAGGAACCAGGCGGTGCCGCGCAGCTGGTGCACCGCGTACAGGCACAGGCCGTCGCTGCGCTCGCGCGACATGCCCTTGGCCAGGTAGTTGGCCGTGGCCTGGAACTGGCACTGCTCCATCAGGTAGTGGCGGCCGCTGGCCAGGTAGGCGCCATACGGCGGCGCCGGCGAATGGGTGATGGCGTATTCGTCTTCGCCGGCCGGCATGTCGCCGGTGGGGGCCGGCGTGTAGCGCAGCGTGGCATAGGTATCCAGCCCGGCGAAGTGGCTGGGGCCTTGTGCGGGGCCGGCCATCTGCGTCAACGGGTGCTCGGAAAAGGCCACCGGGCGGCCGGTCTTCTCGTCGCGGTAATGGATGCCGTAGCGGCCCCAGGACCAGCCCTGGCGAAGCATCGATTCATAGGCCAGCGGATCATCCGACACCAGGTAGGCCACTTCCCAGCCGGGTTGCGGCGCAATGCCTTCGTAATGGCCACCGCCGTACATGCCGGTGCGAAACAGGCCCCGCTGCAGCGGCTGGTAGCTGGCGTTGGCCAGGCCGGTCCATCTCGCGTAGTGGGTGCCGGGGTCGGGCCGCACCACACGCTGCGTGGCGATGAGGTAGGCGCGATCCTGCTTGGGCGCCACACGCGGCTCGGGCCCGTTCCAGTGGCTCATCGCACGGCCGTCGATCAGGGGCGTGCGGGTGTGGTGGCCCAGGCCCACCACGCGGTCGAAGCAGGTGCGGCCGTCCAGCTGCACCACGAAGCGCGCTTGCTTGTGCGTGGGGCCGGGCACCAGCAGCCAGCCGTTTTCCACGTACGGAAACACCTCCACCTCGCCGTTGGCATACAGGCACAGCTCCAGCCGCAGCATCAGGTGCGCATCGGTGCCCGCAGGCTGGCTGAAGATCCACGACGACATGCGCGGCCCGCTGACCCACGGCTCGGCGCCGCGCAACCAGCCTTCGCCTTGCCAGGTGGCGGTGCCGAAGCCTTCGGCCTCGATGCTCACCACCGTGCCGCCGCGCTGCAGGTCGGCCAGCGTGAGCGGCGGCGGCGAAAGCGCCGGTAGCGGGGCGCTGGCCAGCTGCAGCAGCGTGGGCCGGCCGGCCTGCACGTCGGCATGCCCGGCCACGATGGCGAACGCCGCCGAACCATCGGGGTGGCGGTTCTTCACCGTGGCCTGCGCAACGGCGGGGCGGCCGTCCGCCAACAGCAGCTGCAGCTGGCGGCCGGCCGGCACGTCGCCGGGGCACAGGCACACGCCGGCCATGAAGGGCGCCGCACGGCGGCTGGCCGGGCTGCGCAGCGCCAGGGTGCTGAAGGCCGGGGCTGGGCCGTTGCCCGCGGGCAGCGCCACCGCCGGCAGCGCCGCAGCGGGCAAGGCGGCCAGCAGCGCCCGGCGCGACAAGGAGAACGCAGGATGCCCGGGCGGGGCGCGGCGACGGGAGGAACGGCTCATGCCCGTCATCAGAACACGACAATGCAGGCATGGACCAACTCAAAGCCATGCGCACGCTGCTGCGTGTCGTCGACGAAGGCAGCTTTGCCGCTGCGGCGCGGGCCCTGAACATGGCGCCGGCCGGCGTCACCCGCCTGGTGGCCGAACTCGAAGCGCGGCTGGGCACGCGCCTGATCCACCGCACCACGCGGCACCTGTCGCTCACCGAGATCGGCGAGCACTACGTGGAGCGCGCCCGCGGCATCCTGGCCGAGGTGGAAGCGGCCGAAGCCGAAGTGCACAGCGCCCACCGCGACCCACGCGGCGTGGTGCGGCTGCGCTGCCCGCCGGCCTTTGCGGTGCACCAGCTGGCCCAGGTGCTGCCGGGCTTTCACGACCGCTTTCCGCAGGTCACGGTGGAGATCAGCGCCACCGGCCTGTCGGACGAGATGGACGACAGCCAGGACATCACCGTGCTGTGGAGCCGCGACCCGCTGGAGGGCGACTTCGTGGCCCGCCGCCTGGCGCGCAGCGAGGTGGTGCTGTGTGCATCGCCCGGCTACCTGGCCCGCCACGGCACGCCGCAGCAGCCGGCCGACCTGGCCAGCCACCGCATGCTCACGCGGCCGATGAACGACCCCTACGAGCGCCTGGGCCTGCAGCCGGTGACCGACGAGCCCCCCGCGCTGCGGGAGATCACGGACGAAGCCGACGACGCAGGCCGCGTGCAGGTGCACTGGGCGCTGACGCCGCTGCGCTCGCTCAACAGCGACCTCAAGCACGCCAGCACCCTGGCCGGCCTGGGCATTGCGGCGCTGCCCACCTTCATCGCCGGGCAGGCCTTGAAGGACGGCAGCCTGGTGCACGTGCTGCCGGGCTGGCGGGTGTTCTCGCTCACGCTGTGGGCCTGCATTCCCACGCGCAAGCATGTGCCGGTGCGCACCCGCGCGCTGCTGGACTACCTGGTCCAGGCCTTCGGCGGCCAGGACGTGGACCCCTGGCTAGCCGCGCTGGAGCGCCGCCCATGAAGACCACCTCGTACGGCGTCGTGATCGACGATGGCCAGGGCCGGCTGCTGCTGGCCCATGCCACCGGCAGCCGCTGGTGGGACCTGCCCAAGGGCGGTGCCGAGCCCGGCGAAAGCCCGCGTCAGGCGGCCGTGCGCGAGGTGCTGGAAGAAACCGGCCTGGTGCTGCAGCCCGACGACCTGGAAGACCTGGGCCTGCAGGCCTACCGGCCGCAGAAGGACCTGCACCTGTTTCGCACCCGGCTGCCCATGGACCGCTGCGACCTGTCGGGCTGCGCCTGCACCAGCTTCTTTGCGCACCACCGCACCGGCGTGATGACGCCCGAGGTCGACGCCTGGCGCTGGGCCGCGCCGCAGGAGCTGCCCCAGCTGTGCGCCCCCGCGATGCTGAAGCTGCTGGCCCGGCTGGGCCTGGCGCCAGCGGCCGGCTGAAGCCGGCTGGCCGCCGCGCGGCCACCTCGGCTCGGGCAGCGAGATTCCGGCCACCTTCGCGGCGCGGCAGAAGGCCAACGTGCGTTTCATCGCGGTGATCCGCGAAGACCTGAACAACCAGCTGACGTTGGCGCGCAAGGGCAGCGGCATCGAGTCGATGCGAGGCGCCGGCAGCCCGGCGGCCTGAGCCTCAGCGCACGTTGCCGCGCGGCTCGGCGTTGTTGATGCGCACCTTGAACTTGCCTTCGCGCATCGCCTTCTCGCGCGCGGCCA
>CAKZXL010000597.1 GCA_937883885.1 uncultured Aquincola sp.
AGCTCAGGAAGATGCGCAGGCCAGCACGTCGCGCACGATGCTGTCCACTGCCGTGTAGGCAGCTCAGGAAGACAGAAACCGCACCGCGGCCGGCAGCGCCAGGTCCACTGCCGTGTAGGCAGCGCAGGAAAGCCCAGGCACTGGTAGACGAAGACGTCGAAAGTCCACTGCCGTGTAGGCAACTCAGGATTGATCGCGAAGTCGGCTATCCCCTGCCCGTCCGTCCACTGCCGTGTAGGCAGCTCAGGAACTGGAAGGATCACTTCGTCGAGACGGGCCGCAAGTCCACTGCCGTGTAGGCAGCTCAGGAAAGTAGCTGGGCGCCGGTCATCAGCCGCGGCGGGTCCACTGCCGTGTAGGCAGCTCAGGAAAGCGCGAGCTGGTGAGCGGCCCGCACCCTGCTGTCCACTGCCGTGTAGGCACCTCGGGAAGATCAGCAGGTCGGTCGCCGCGGCGGCCACGAGTCCCCTGCCGTGTAGGCAGCTTAGGAAGCGATCTGAGCAAGCACGACGTGGACACCATGGTCCATTGCCGTGTAGGCAGCTCAGGAATGGCTCGCCGGGCTGAAGTCAGGCAGTGACAGGGCCACTGCCGTGTAGGCAGCTCAAGAAATCAACCGCCGCAGCGCAGGGCACCCCGTCAGGCGCACGGCCGTTCACCCCGCACAAGCGGGGACTCGCACGCCCAGACGTCGCCGCGCGATGCTTCCGGCCAAGGCCGATAGTCAAGCCCTCCCCACCCACCTCCGCCGCCAGCCCCTACGATCAACCACCCACCCCAACAAAGCACCACCCCCGGAGCCCCCCATGCCCATCCCCCTCCCCCCCGCCACCCGCCAGCAAGCCATCGCCTCCATCGAGCGCTACTTCCGCGAGAACAATGGACGAACCCATCGGCAATGTGGCGGCGGGTGGGTTGCTGGGGTACTTTCTGGAAGAGATCGGGCCGGCCATCTACAACCAGGCGGTGGCCGACGTGCAGGAGCGCATGCAGGCGCGGGTGGCGGAGCTGGACATCGAGGTGCACGAGGACGAGTTCGGCTACTGGCGCAAATACGACCAGGCCACGCGCAAGCGCCGCTGACGGCGGCGGCCGCCGCCGCGCGGTATCGTGGCGGCCTTCGCGGCCCTGCGCCGCGCCCCTCGTTACCGCCACAAGGATTTTTCATGGGACAAGCCCGCCTGCGCGGCACCCCCGAGCAACGCAAGGCCGCCGCCATCGACCGGCAGTTGGCGCTGCGGCCCAAGTTCATCACCTGCAACAACTGCCAGGCACAGTTGACCGACATGTCGCCGATGGACATCGCGGGGCTGGAAGGCATTCAGGCCGCGTTCACCGCGCATTGCCCGGCCTGCGGCCACGACACCTACGCCATCAAGGGTGAACGTAAAGCCGTGGCCCGGCTGCACATGGCCATTGAAGACAACGTGGGCGCCGAGGCCAAGGCCGGCGTGGTGCCCGCGGCCAACCGGCCCGACCCGGCAGCCTGACGCAGCCCGTGATGAGCCAAGCGCACGCACCGCTGTTGCCCGGCCTTCCGCTGCGCCGCATCCACCATGCGGCCATCATCTGCGCCGACTACGCACGCTCCAGGCACTTCTACACCCAGGTGCTGGGCCTGGCCGTGGTGGCCGAGCATTACCGCGAGGCCCGCCGCTCCTGGAAGCTGGACCTGGCGCTGCCCGATGGCTCGCAGGTGGAGCTGTTCTCGTTTCCCGGCGCGCCTGCGCGGCCCTCCTACCCCGAGGCGCAGGGCCTGCGGCACCTGGCCTTCGAGGTGGACGACGTGGACCGCTGCAAGGCCCTGCTGGAAGCCCACGGCGTGGCCGTGGAGCCGGTGCGGGTGGACGACTACACCGGCCGCCGCTTCGTGTTCTTCGCCGACCCGGACGACCTGCCGCTGGAACTCTACGAAGCACCGCCGCCCACCGGCAGCTGACGCGGCCCCGCTACAGGCTGCGGATGCGTGCAATGAGCTGCTCGCGCAGCCAGCGCACGGCGGGGTCCAGGTGGGTGCGTTCGTGCCACACCAGGTACGAGACGATGGGTGCCACTTCGGGCGGCAGCGGCACACACACCAGGCCATGGTCGGCGGCCAGGCGCTGCGCATGACGCAGACCGGTGGTAAAGACCATACCGGTGCGCGCCACCAGCGCGGGCACCAGGCTCAGGTACTGGGTGCGCAGGGCCACCTCGTGCCGCACGCCGGCCGCGGCCAGCAGCACGTCCACCGCGGCACCGGCGCCGCGGGCCCGCTCCAGCGCCGAGATGTGGCGCGCCTGCGCATACACCTCGAGGTCCATGCCGGCCGCCAGCGCATGGTCAGGGCGGACCACCGCGGCCAGCGCATCGGACAACAGGCGCGACGAGCGCAGCACGCCCGGAATGTCCATGCGGCTGGTGACGGCCAGGTCCAGCTCGCCTTCGCACATGCGGCGCACGAAGTCGTTCTTGTCTGAAATGCCCTGGATGACGAAGCAGGCCTCGGGCGCGGCCTGCACCAGCTCGCCCAGCAGGTCGGCAAAGCGGGCCACCGGCAGGAAGTCGTAGCAGGCGATGGTGAACTGGCGCTGCACCTGCGCCGGCGAAAAGTCTGCCTGGGGCGACAGCTGTGAAAGGTCGGCCAGCACACGGTCGACGACGGGGCGCAGCACTTCGGCCCGCGGGGTGAGCTGCATCTGGTTGCCCACGCGCACCAGCAGCTGGTCGCCGGTGAGCTGGCGCAGGGCCGCGAGCTTGCGGCTCATCGCGGGCTGCTGCTGGCCCAGCCGCACGGCCGCGGCCGACACGCTGGCGGTGTTGAGCAAAGCCTGCAAGGCGCGCAGCAGGCTAACGTCGAGTGCTTCCAGCATGGGCTGCGATTCCTATCATTTGATGCCGTTTGCTGCCATTGCGGCAGATTGTGCCCACTGCAAGCCCCTGGGGCGGCATGACCCCATGCCGCCCCAGCCATGGGTGTGCATGCCCCAGCTGCCTATGCTTTTTGAAACAACTGCGGGCCCATGATGATCAAACTGAAATCCAGGTTGCGCCGGGCGGTGGCGGGGTCCTTGGTGGGCCTGCTGGCAGTGGCAGCCACCGGCGCCGCGGCGCAGCAGGCCGAGGGCTGGCCCTCACGGCCGGTGACGCTGGTGGTGCCCTATGCCGCCGGCTCCAACCCCGACGTGCTGGGCCGCTACCTGGCCACCGAGCTGGCCCAGCGGCTCAAAGGCAACTTCATCGTGGAAAACGTGTCGGGCGCCGGCGGCGCCATCGGCACCGCGCGGGTGGCCGCCGCCAAGCCTGACGGCTACACCTTCGTGCTGGGCGTGGAAAGCACCATCCTGCTGGCCCCGCTGGTGCGGCCCACCACCACCCGCTACGACGGGCTGAAGGACCTGGGCCCGGTGGTGCGGGTGGGCACGGCGCCGCTGGTGCTGGTGGGCAAGCCGGAGCTGCCGGCCCGCAATCTGGCCGAGCTGCTGGCGTTGATGCGGGCCAAGCCCGATGGCTTCAGCTACGGCACCTCGGGCATCGGCACATCGCTGCACCTGGCAGGCGAGCTGTTCATGCAGTTGGCCGGGGTGAGCATGCAGCACATCCCGTATGCGGTGAGCACGCAGATCATGACCGACCTGCAGGGCAACCAGCTGGACCTGGCGGTGCTGCCGGCCGGCTCGGTGCTGCAGCACCTGCGCGCCGGCAAGCTCAAGGCTTATGCGGTGACCACGGCCAGCCGCTCACCGCTGCTGCCCGACGTGCCCGCCGCGGCCGAGCAGCCCGGGGTGAAGCCGCTGGACGTTTCAGTGTGGTTCGGCGTGTTTGCGCCGGCCGGCGCGCCCCCGCCGGTGATGGCGCAGATGCAGCAGGCGTTGCTGGCTGCGCTGTCCACCGAAGAGGCGCGCAAGCGTCTGCAGGAGCTGGGCATCGAGGCGGCGCCCGCGCCGGCTGACGCCTTCGCGCGCTTTCTGGTGACCCACCGCGACCAGTTCGCGCGGCTGATCGCCGACAAGAAGATCCACCTCGAATGAACACGCCACCCCTGCTGGCCGACGCGGCCTTTTGCGCGGCGCTGCCCAAGGCCGAGCTGCATGTGCACATCGAAGGCACGCTCACCGCGCCGCAGAAGCTGGCGCTGGCCAAGCGCAACGGCCACCCGATGGCGGCGATGACGCTGGCGCAGATCGAGCAGGCGCACGACTTCGGCGGCAGTGGCACCGCGGCCGGCGATCTCAAGCAGATGCTGGACTGCTACTACGGCGGCATCGACCTGCTGTCGGCACGCACCGACTTCTTCGACACCACGGTCGCCTACCTGGACAGCTGCAACCGCGAGGGCATCCGCTACACGGAAATCTCGTTCGACCCGCAGGCCCACACCTCACGCGGGGTGCCCCTGGCCGACGTGATGAGCGGCCTGCAGGACGCACTGGCCTATGGCCGCGCCATCTGGGGCGTGCAGGCGCAGCTGATCCTGTGCATCAACCGCGACCGCAGCGTGGACAGTGCGCTGGCCACGCTGGACGAGGCGGCGCCCTACCGTGAACGCGGCTGCATCGTGGGCCTGGGGCTGGACTCGAACGAGGCGGGCAACCCGCCCGCGAAGTTCGTGCAGCTCTACCGGCGCGCAAAGGAGCAGGGCTACCGGCTGACGGCCCACTGCGACGTGGACCAGGTGGACGCGGTGCGGCACATCTGGCAGTGCATCGACATGCTGGGGGTGGAGCGCATCGACCACGGCGTCAACTCCCTGGAAGACCGCAGCCTGGTGGCGCAGTTGCGCCAGCGAGGCACCTGCCTGACGGTGTGCCCCACCTGGCGCCCGCGCGATGCGCAGCCGCGCCGGGTGGAACGCCTGCGCGCCATGCTGCAGCACGGCCTGCGCGTGACCGTCAACTCCGACGACCCTGGCCTGCTGGCCAGCGGCACCCTGGGTCGCATGCTGCCCAGGGTGGCCTCCCACGGCCGCTTCACCCGGGCCGAGATGGCACAGCTGTTCCGCAATGCCTTCCTGGGCGCCTGGCTCGGTGAGCCCGAGCGGGCGGCCTACCTGCGGCAGATCGACGCGTTGAAGCCTGCCTGCGTCTAGGTCACACCTGCATGTTCATGATTTCCGAGTAGGCCTGCACCAGCCGGCCGCGCACCGTCAGCGCGGCCTGGAAGCCGATCTGCGACTTCTGCATGGCCACCATGGTCTGCTCCAGGCTCACGGTGGGGTTGTCCAGCTG
>CAKZXL010000598.1 GCA_937883885.1 uncultured Aquincola sp.
ATGGTGGAGAACATGCTGGCCGGCGGCGCGGCGGTGAACGTGTTCTCGCGCCAGGCGGGGCTGGATGTGACGGTGGTGGATGCCGGCGTGGCCCACGACTTCGCGCCCCGGCCCGGGCTGCTGCTGCGCAAGGTGGCCCCCGGCACCGCCGATGCCAGCGAAGGCCCGGCGATGACAGAGGCGCAATGCGCGCAGGCGTTGGCGGCCGGCCCCGAGGTGCTGCGCAGCCTGCCCGGCAACGCGGTGCTGCTGGGCGAGATGGGCATCGGCAACACCAGCAGCGCGGCGCTGTTGCTGGCGCGGCTGGCCGGCGTGCCGATCGAGGCCGCGGTGGGCCGCGGCACTGGCCTGGACGATGCCGGCCTGGCGCGCAAACGGGCGCTGCTGGCCCAGGTGCTGCACCGGCATGCCGAGGCGCAGGCACCGCTGCAAGCGCTGGCCGCGCTGGGCGGCTTCGAGATCGCGATGCTGACCGGCGCGATGCTGCAGGCCGCGAAGGAGCGCCGGCTGGTGGTGGTCGACGGCTTCATCTGCGCCGCCGCGGCGCTGGTGGCCTGCCGGCTGCAGCCGGCCGTGCGCGACTACTGCGTGTTCGCCCACCTGGGCGGCGAAGCCGGCCATGCCGCGCTGCTGCAGGCCCTGGACGCACGCCCGCTGCTGCAGCTGGACATGCGGCTGGGCGAAGGCTCGGGCGCCGCGCTGGCCTGGCCCCTGGTGCAGGCGGCGGTGGCCATGCTGCGCGAGATGGCCAGCTTCGAGTCGGCCGGCGTGTCGGACAGCGGCGCCTAGCGCGATGGGCCTGCGCCACGAAGCGCGGCTGGTGCTGGTGGCCGTGCAGTTCCTCACCCGGCTGCCGGTGCGCATACCGCTGCAGGACGGACGCTTCGACCCCGCCTGGCTGCATGCCTGCGCCCGCCACTTTCCGTTGGTGGGCGCGGTGGTGGGTGGTTGGGGCGCGCTGGTGCTGGCCGGCGCCGCCGCGCTGTGGCCGCCGGTGGTGGCGGTGCTGCTGTCGATGGCGGCCACGGTGTGGCTGACCGGCGGCTTCCATGAAGACGGTGTGGCCGACACCTGCGACGGCCTGGGCGGCGCGGTGACGCGTGAACGGGCGCTGGAGATCATGAAGGACTCGCGCCTGGGCAGCTATGGCGCGCTGGGCCTGGGGCTGACGCTGGCCTTGAAGGCCGTCGCGCTCACCGCCTTGCTGGCCACCGCCGGCCCGGCCTTGACGGCCGCGGCGCTGGTGCTGGCCCACGGCCTGTCACGCGCCGCCACGGTGGTGATGCTGCGGCTGCTGCCCTACGGCGGCGACCTGGCACATGCCAAGGCCAAGCCGCTGGCGCAGCAGATCAGCCGCGCCGGCCTGGCGGTGGCGCTGGGCTGGGGCGCGTTGCTGGCCGCAGCCGCGGTGCTGGCCGGCTGGCCGCCGCTGCGGGTGCTGGCGGTGGTGGCCGCGATGGCGCTGGTGGTGGCGGTGTGCGCCCGCTGGCTGCGCCAGCGCCTGGGCGGCTACACCGGCGATGCACTGGGCGCCACCCAGCAATGGACCGAGCTGGCGGCTTACCTGGCGCTGGTGGCGGCGCTGCCGGGCGCGTGGGAGCTGGCATGACCGCAGGCCGCCCGGGCCCCGGTCACGCAGCAGCAGCGGGCGCCCGCCAAGGCAAGGCCGCTGCGTCGCCCGCCGAGCCTGGCGCCTCGGCCCTCTGGCTCTGGCGCCATCCGCGCCCGCAAGGCGCCGAGGGCCGCTGCATCGGCCGCACCGACCTGCGGCTGGACCCGCGCCGGGCGCGTCGGCTGGCGCGGCGCATCCGCCAGGTGGTGCGGGCGCAGGGCCTGCCGCGCACCGTCTACACCTCGCCTTTGCGGCGCTGTGCCGACGTGGGTCGCGCGCTGGCCCGGCTGGGCTTCGAGCACCGCATCGACGCGCGGCTGCTGGAACTGGACTTCGGCCGCTGGGACGGCCGCGCCTGGGCCACGCTCAATGCCGCCGACTTCGCCGGCTGGGACGCCGACTTCGAGCACCATGCGCCCGGCGGCGGCGAAACGGTGGCCGCGCTGCGCCAGCGCATGCAGGCCTTCGTGGCCGACCTGCCGCCCGGCCCGGCGCTGGTGGTGGCCCATGCCGGCTGGATCAATGCACTGCGGGTGGCCGGGCAGGGCCAGCTGCAGCCGGCCGACTGGCCGCGGCCGCCGGCCTACGGGCAGTCGCTGTTCATCCCCAATCCGTGTCGTTCCAGGCCTTGCCCTGCTGCGGCCTGCGGTACGCCACCCCCAGTGCCAGGCTCGCTTCGCGCAGCGTCAGCCCGGCCCGGCTGACCAGCTGACGCACCGTCTGCAGCTGGCGCGCCGACCAGGTGATGGGGCCGTTCACCTGCTCGCAGGTGACGACGCCGAACAGCTCGCCATTGACCGAATGGCACACGTCCAGCAGTGAATACACCTGCTGGGGCACCAGGTACTCCTGCAGAAAACCCACGCAGGCCGGGTGGCTGCGTGCGTCGTCGGCCACCACGCAGCCCTCGTCCAGCAGCAGCTGGAAGTACGCCGGGTGGTCGGCGCTGTGGATGTCGGTGGGAAGGCCGGTGCGCTGCGGCAGGCCGGCATCGACCATCGACACGCAATGCAGCGCCGGCCCGGTGTCGGTGTCGATGAAGGTCCACAGCCCGGCGCGCGAGCAACCCACCCAGCGCGTCAGCAG
>CAKZXL010000599.1 GCA_937883885.1 uncultured Aquincola sp.
GCATGACCTACGAGCCCTACCTGAGCAGCGTGCGCGCCAAGCCCGAGGCGGGCAAGATCATCGCCACCACGCTGGACTACCCGATGGTGATGGACACCTTCGGCTGCGCGCCCAAGTTCCTGTCCGACAACCCCAAGGCCGCCAAGGGCCTGGCCGACGCCTACTTCGACGCGCTGGACATGATCAAGTCCGACCCAAAGAAGAGCTTCGAGATCATGGGCGCCGACGTCAAGCAAAGCGGCGAAGCCTTCGAGAACTCACAGAAGTTTTTGCGCTGGCAAGACCGCGCGGCCAACCAGAAGTTCTTTGCCGGTGAGCACCAGCAGTTCAGCAAGGAAGCGGCGGATCTGTTGCTGGAGGTGGGCATCATCAAGCAGATCCCCGACCTGACGAAGCTGGCCGACACGCGCTTCCTGAACTGATTTCTCAACCAAGGAACGCATGTTCATCGACGTCGTCGATGCGGCCGGGGGCATCCGCTTTCCGGCCGAGGTGATGGGCTGGCCGGCCGACGCCGCGCCGGCGGCGCCACTGCCGCTGGCCGTGCTGTCCCATGGCAATGGCGGCAGCTACCAGATATACCGCGCGCTGTGCCATGCGCTGGTGGCGGCGGGCTGGGTGGTGGCCGCGTTCGATCATCCCGGCAACCACCGCAAGGACGACCGGCTCAAGGGCACGCTGCAGAACCTGCAGGACCGGCCACGGCATGTCGGCTTGGTGATTTCCGAGGTGCTGGCGCGCCTGCCCATCGACAGCCAGCGCATCGCCGTCATCGGCCATTCGCTGGGTGCCTACACGGCATTGGCCGTGGCCGGCGGCCAGGCCCATGCCCGCAGCGGTGAAGCGGTGGCGCCGGCGCACGATGCGCGTGTCAACGCCCTGGTGCTGCTGGCGCCGGCCGCCTTCTTCTTCCAGGCCCCTGGTGCCTTGCGCGCGGTCAACCTGCCCATCCTGCTGATGGAAGCCGAGCACGACGACATCACGCCGCTGAGCCAGGGCGAGATCATTCGCCAGGGCGTGGCCGATGCACGCCGCGTCGACAGCCGGGTGGTGCCGGGCGCGGGCCACTTCTCGTTCATCACGCCCTTTCCCAAGGCCCTGGTCAAACCGGGCTTTGCGCCCTCGCAAGACCCGCCCGGCTTCGACCGCGAAGCTTTTCACCGGCACTATCCCCAAGACATCGTGGCCTGGCTGAACCAGGCGCTGCCGCCTTCCGCATGAAACCGCTGACCCCCGTTCCGCGCGGCACGCGCTTCGTGCTCGGCCTCGCCTTCTTCGTGCTGTTCTTTGCCGTGTGGGCCTTCGTCACGCTCGGCGGCCACGTCAGCAAAACCTTCCTGGCTGACCCGCTGACCATGCTGCGCAGCGGCTGGACGCTGCTCACCGAGATGGGCTTTGCGGTGGACATCGGCATGACGGTGTGGCGCGTGGTGGGCGGCTTTGCCATCGCCGCGGTGCTGGCGCTGCCGCTGGGCGTGCTGATGGGCGCCTACAAGCCCATCGAAGCCTTCTTCGAGCCCTTCATCAGCTTTGCCCGCTACCTGCCGGCCAGCGCCTTCATTCCGCTGCTCATCCTGTGGGCCGGGCTGGGTGAGGCGCAGAAGCTCTCGGTCATCTTCATCGGCAGCTTCTTCAACCTGGTGCTGATGATCGCGGTGGCCGTGGGCAACACCCGGCGCGACCTGGTGGAAGCGGCCTACACCCTGGGCTGCGGCGATCGTGGCGTGGTGGCCCGGGTGCTGATTCCCGGCGCCGCGCCCGAGATCGCCGAAATCCTGCGCATGGTGCTGGGCTGGGCCTGGACCTATGTGATCGTGGCCGAGCTGATCGGCGCTTCCAGCGGCATCGGCCACATGATCACCGACAGTCAGGCGCTGCTGGCCACCGACCAGATCATCTTCGGCATCATCGTCATCGGCCTCATCGGGCTGTTGAGCGACCTGCTGTTCAAGTGGGCCAACCGGCGGATGTTCCGCTGGGCCGCCCTGGGCCGCTGACCAAGGCGCCGAGCATGAGCACCCTCCTCACCGTCCGCGGCGTCGAGCGCCGCTTCGAGTCCAGCCACGGCAGCACGCTGGCCTTGTCGGCCACCGACCTGCAGGTGGCCGAGAACGACTTCATCACCATCCTCGGCCCTTCGGGTTGCGGCAAGAGCACGCTGCTGCGCATCGTGGCCGGGCTGGACCACCCGACGGCGGGCGAAGTGCTGCTGGACGGCCGCCGCATCACCGGCCCGGGCGCCGACCGCGGCATGGTGTTCCAGAGCTACACGCTGTTCCCATGGCTGACGGTGCGCGACAACGTGTGCTTCGGCCTGCGTGAACGCGGCCTGCCGCGGGCGCAGCAGATCGAAATCGCGCAGAGCTTCCTGCAGAAGGTGGGCCTGACGGGCTTCGAGCACCACTACCCCAAGCAGCTGTCGGGCGGCATGCAGCAGCGCACCGCGCTGGCCCGTGCGCTGGCCAACGGCCCGCGCATGCTGTTGATGGACGAGCCCTTCGGCGCGCTCGACCACCAGACGCGCGAGCTGATGCAGGAGCTGCTGCTCGGCATCTGGGAGGTGGAGCGAACCACGGTGCTGTTTGTCACCCACGACATCGACGAAGCGGTGTTCATGGGCAGCCGCGTGATGGTGATGAGCGCACGGCCCGGCCGCATCAAGCTCGACCGGCCGGTGCCGCTGCCGCACCCGCGGCACTATGCGGTCAAGACCACGGCCGCGTTCTCCGAACTGAAAGCGGAGCTGACCGAGCAGGTGCGCACCGAGGTGCTGGCGGCCCAGGCGGCGATGGTCTGACGCGGCCGCCTGATTCGGCGGCCCGCAGCTCAGGCCGCAACCGCAGGCAGCGCGGCCTGCAACGCCTCGGCGCCACGCAGGCCGCCCACCACCGTGCCGTTCCAGTTGCGCAGCGTGGGCGCCGCCAGGTCGGCCAGCAGCGCCGCCTGCGCCGGCTGCAGCGGCGCGGCCTGCGGCAGCAGCGCCGCGGCCACCGCCGCCATCACCACCTCGGCCGCGCGGGCGTTGTTGCCATCGTCCATCTTCAGCGCCACGCCCAGGCCCAGCTCGGGCAGGGCGGCGCCGTACACGCCTTCGGCGCCCACCTTGCAGAAGAGGCGCTCGCCCAGCGCTTCCATCGCCCGCGTGTCGAAGCGGCCGGTGCCCGCCACCATGAAAGGCGCCGCCGCCACCGCCCGCCGCAGCCGGGCCGCGGCCGCCGCATGGCCGGGCGACAAACCCTGGCCGCTGCCGATGCGCGCAAAGCCATGCGCCAGGTGCCGCAGCGGCACGCCGAACGTGGGGATGTTGCAGCCGTCGGTGCCGACCGGGGCGCGCGCCAGGTCGTAACCGGTGGCGGCCTGCAGCGCGGCCGTCACCTCGCGCATCAGCGGATGGTCGGGTTGCACGTAGCCCGAGAGAAAGGCGCGGGCATCGCGCCCTTCGGCCGCTGCCATCAGGCAGCCCAGGCACACAAAGCCTGAATGCTTGCCTGAGCAGTTGTTGTGCAGCGCGCCGGGCTGGGCACCGGTGGCGGCCAGGGCGCGGCCGGCCACGTCCCACATCGGCCAGTGTGCGCCGCATTCCAGCGCCGTGGCGTCCAGTCCGGCCTTGGCCAGCATGCCGGCGGCGGTGGCCGCATGGGCCGCCTCGCCGTTGTGCGAAGCGCAGGCAATGGCCAGCTCTTCATCGCCCAGCCCCAGCCGCTCGGCCGCGCCACTGGCCACCAGCGGCAGCGCCTGCATCACCTTGACGGCCGAGCGCGGAAACACCGGCCGCTCGATGTCGCCCAGCGCGGTGTGCAGCGCACCGCCGGCATCGACGATGGCCAGCGCGCCGCGGTGGAAGGATTCGACGAAGCCACTCCGGGTGACTTCCACAAGAACAGGATGCGCTGGCACGGCTGACGGCTCCGCTGGCGGTGAAGGGAAGGGATCGGGCCACTGTATCGCCGCCCGACCCCGCGCCGGCACCGGCATGGCCACGCCGCGACAATGGGGGCGATGGACATCTACGGCATCGACTTCAGCAGCGCGCCCACCGCCCGCAAGCCGGTGGTGGTGGCGCATGGCCGGCTGGAAGGCAGCCGCTGCACGCTGCTGCGCATCGACAGCCACCCGACGCTGGCCGCCTTCGGCCAATGGCTGCACACGCCCGGCCCCTGGGTCGGCGGCTTCGACCTGCCCTTCGGCCTGCCGCGTGAACTGGTGCAGGCACTGGGCTGGCCGCAGGACTGGCCCGCGCTGATGACGCACTACGCGGCCCTGAGCCGACCGCAGATCCGCGAGACCTTCGCCGCCTTTTGCGCGGCGCGGCCGGTGGGCGGCAAGTTCGCGCACCGCGCGGTGGATCGGCCGGCGGGCTCGTCGCCCTCGATGAAATGGGTGAACCCGCCGGTGGCCTACATGCTGCATGCCGGCGTGCCGCTGCTGCGGCAAGCCGGTGTGCACCTGCCGGGCCACCATGAAGGGGA
>CAKZXL010000600.1 GCA_937883885.1 uncultured Aquincola sp.
GCCGATGTGCACGGCCCCGACCACGCCACGCCGGTGGGGGCCACGCCGCTGATGCTGGCCGCGACGACCGGCAACGCCGCGCTGGTGCAGGCGCTGCTGGCCAAAGGCGCCGACCCGGCGCGCCGCGACGAATTCGGCCACACCGCCTGGGACCATGCGGTGAGCCGGGCGATGCGGGAGCCGGCCTTCGCCGGCACCGGCCTGCCGGCGCTGTTCGAGCTGCTGGCCCCGGCCGCGCTGGACGTGCAGACCGAAGGCCGCCTGGTGCGGCTGGAACGCCGGCAGGGCGAGTACTGGGTGCTGACCTTGATGCTGGCCGGACTCAAGACCCAGTGGTCGCAGTGCGTGACGCGGCAGCAGGAACCGAACCGGGTGCTGGCCGGCTTTTATGCCGACCAGTTGCACGATGTGCTGCAGCTGCTGCCCGTGTGGTTGTGGCCCGCCCTGCGGGCCAAGCGCAGCTACGTCAACCAGGTGCTGGCCCGCGCCGAGGTGCACAGCAGCTACCAGCCGGCCAGGCGCCTGTGGGTGCGCACCAAGAACGGCCACTACTTTCCCAATCCGCAGCTGCAGTTGCGCAGCGGCGAGGACTGGCAGCCCGTTTACGACCGGCTTCAACTCGACTGGATCGACCGCGGCTGCGGCCGCGAGATCAGCTACCGGCCGCGGCCAGCGGAATCGCTGCAGTGGGCGAGAGAGTCGCTGGCGCCTGCGGCCCCGCCCGCGCCGCCCGTAGACCCTGACGGGCAAACCCGGCTGTTTTGACCGATGCTGCCCCCTACCTCCACATGGGCAGTTTGTTTTGTACAATTCGTACAAATATATCCACCCCATTGGACAGCCCATGAAAACCTTCGCCGCCAGTGATGCCCGGCAGTCGTTCGCGGCTGTGATCGACGCCGCCGCGCGGGAACCGGTGGTGATTCGCCGGCAGCAGCGCGACGTGGCCGTGGTGCTGTCGATGACCGAATACGAGCGACTGACGCAGCTGAACAAGGCCGAATTCCAACGCTTCTGCGACGCGGTGGGTGAACGTGCCGCCGCAGCGGGCATGACCGAGGCGCATCTCGCCGACCTGCTTGCCGGCCCACTGACCGACCACCACACCCAGGCCCCTGCCGACGATGCGTGAGCGGCGCTGGGTGCTGGACACCAACACCCTGGTCAGCCGCCTGCTGCTGCCTGCCGGCACCGCTGGCCGCGCCGTAGACCGCGCGCTGGCGCTGGGCGTGCCGCTCGTCAGCGACGACACCCTGGCCGAGCTGGCCGACGTGTTGGGCCGCCCCAAGTTCGATCGCTGGGTGACAGTGGACGAACGCCAGCGCTTCATCGCGCTGCTGGGGGGTGTGTGCCGGCGGGTGGCGATCACCCACCGCGTGCAGGCCTGCCGCGACCCGCGCGACGACAAGTTTCTGCACGTGGCGCTGAATGGTGAGGCCGAAGCCATCGTGACAGGCGATGCCGACCTGCTGGCGCTGCATCCGTTCCACGGCGTGCAGATCCTGAGCCCGGCGGCCTTCCTGGGCGTGATGGCCTGAACCCATTCACGCTCTCGGGTACCTGCCACCAGCGCATGCAGCGCCTTTGCCGCGGACGCGAAGTGGCAGGGCGGCATCCCCGCCTTCACCCTGGTGCTGCACACCTGGTCGCAGGACCTGCGGCGCCACCTGCATGTGCATGCGCTCATGGCCTGCGGTGCGCTGAGCAGCAACGACCAGGGCCAGCCGGTCTGGCAGCCACCCCGGCGCAGCCCGACCTTCTTGTTCCCGGTGCGGGCGTTGTCCCAGGTCTGGCGCGGGCGTTTCATGGACGTGCTGCAGCAGGCCCAGGCGGGCGGCCGGCTGCGTGACCCGCAGGGCAAGTCCCCGGAGCTGCCCCTGCAGGCGCTGCGCAGCAAGCCCTGGGTGGTCTACGCCAAGACACCGCTGGCCGGACCGGCGGCGGTGCTGGACTACCTGAGCCGCTACACCCACCGCACGGCCATCTGCAACGAACGTCTGCTGTGCATCCACGGCCACGACGTGCACTTCAGGACGCGCATCAACCGCAAGCACGGGCAAGACAACGCCGAAGACGGCGGTGCGCGCAGCCGCGTCACCAAACTGGGCGGGGCGCAGTTCATCGAACGGCTGCTGCAGCACGTGGTGCCGCGTGGTTTCAAGCGCATCCGCCACTATGGGCTGCTGTCACCGGCGGCCAAGACCGCGCGGCTGGACACCGCCCGGGCGGCACTGGGCATGCCGCAGGCCAACCCGGCCGTGGCCGAAGAGGTGGCGCAGTTCATGCGCCGCGTGGCGGGCTTCGATATCGCCACCTGCACCCACTGCGGGCGCGGGTGCTGGCAGGCGGTGGGCTGCGTGGTGCCGATGCGGGCCGGATCAGCCTGGCCATGCGGCCCTGCGGCGCGGGGGCCGCCGTGAGCGGCTGCAGCAGGGTCATCGCCCCCAAGAGCGACGTCGCGCAGCGACGCCGCCGGGCGTGCTTGCGCCTGCCGCGCCGCACGCGGGCTGAGCACGGCTTTGACCGCCGCCAGCATCGTGCAGACGGCGGCCCCATCCGGCACTTTGCCGGCGGGCCGCTGCTCTGGCGGCTTGCGCACGCCCACGTTGTGCGCCACAACACCATTGCCCACCCGCGGCGCTGAACTTACATTCCCCCTTCAACCGTCGGCGCGGCGGTCAAGTCCAACGAGGTTTATCTGCCGCGACCAGCACCGCGCCAATGGCCAGATTCGGCGGCGCGGCAGATAAACGCTTTTCGTTAGCCTTCACATGCACTCCACCATGCCGCGCCATGAAGCATGGCGACTTCAGTACCGAAGTCGCCGGTATTGCGCGCACCTTTCACAGCAGGAGCTGAACAAGCGGATACGAGACATTCTTATTGCCATGCTGACACTCACGCCAGAAGCGAAGGTCGGACTTCCTCCCATCGATCCGCATGGCATCCGGTGGATGGAGCGGTGGACCCACGTTCTAGAGGAGATGGCGCTTCGATTTGGTCCCTATCCGAATGGGTTCACGAAGGACATACTGCACTCTGAGCCATTCCCAAACTTTGTTGGAGTACTCGCGTCGCGGGCGGCTTCAGCCTTAAAGCACCTTCCAAGCGCAGGCGTAGCAATTAAGTTTGGTCGACCTGAGCACATGCGAGCCTTGTACGAACGGGGAGCTTTAAGGATTCAGGCGGCGAGCTTTTATCGTAGGCCAGACCACAATGGCGCCGTCCGAGACGACGAACTGGCCCTTGATGTATCACTTGCGCTGCATCGCGATGACATCGTGAAAGTGGTAGTGAACCCGGAGGACGTTCCCTCTGGAGACTTGCTGCAACGCTTCGACGTTCGCTACGAGTCAGCCACCGACTACTGGCTCTACTGCGTCACTGCGTCTGTACAGCCGCGTACATTTGTTGATTTCGAGGCTGAAGCGTGTGTCGTGATCAAGGATCCTCGGCGCTTCCTCGAAGCTATGCAGGTGGCGTTGGCTCCTCACGTTGCTGGTGCGAAGTTTCGTCACGGGAGAATCAACTACGTCGACCCGTTGCTGCCGCAAACCGCGGCGGTAGACATTCCGATGTCGAAGCATTTCAGATACTCATACCAAGATGAGTACCGGTTCGTGTGGATCCCGCCTGAACCTCGTAGCGAGTTGACGCACATCGACGTGGAGCTTGGAGGTCTGCAGGAGTACTCCGAACTCATTACCCTTCCGCTGGCGGCCGGTGAAGGCTAACCCTTCCATCGAGAGGACGTGCCCCGGCAAGCCGGGTCCCGCCTCTCATGTCAAACGTTAGGCGTCACAAGAGCCATCTCTTCCCAGGCATCACCTGTGGCTACATTACTGGAAGCTAGATAATGAAAAAAAGCCCAAGCAAGCGATCGCGAGTTACTGCAGCTGCACAGGCAGCTCTTCGGAATAAGAAGATTGATGCGTTCGTTATCGCTTCGATCCTGCTGTTCGTAGTGACGTTCTTCACACTGGAGCTTTCGCTTCTGTATACGCTCAAGAGTGGTGGGACCTGGTCGCGTTTCCTTGATCTCAACGGGATACTCCTTACAACTTTCGGCGCCGCTTGGACAGCATTGGGGGTAAGAATGTCTTCCCATGAAAAGGATGCGCTGCAGAAGCTCAAGAAGAATACGAACGTAGCAATTGAAGAAATTCTGCACTCCCTCTCCACTGCTTCAAACTTCGCTTCTTTGGGCGCATGGTCCATCCTGCTCGGCGGAACATTCTTCTTCGTGAAGGCAGCGTTTCTTTCTTAGCCTCCAAAGTGACGCCTAACTCCTCTACAGGGACTCCCCTTTCGGTCAACGGATTGAATTGACTCTAGACATACCCAGATTCAACCCCGGACCTGCAAATGCCTTGCGCGTTGACAGCACCGACAAGGAACAGACTGCACATCTACAGACGGGCTTGCTTCGGCGTCTTGGCCGATGCCCCAGATA
>CAKZXL010000601.1 GCA_937883885.1 uncultured Aquincola sp.
CCGTACCAGGCGGTGACGCCGGGCATGCCCACCGCGCCCAGGTAGGCCTGCAGCGGCACATGCTCGGTGCTCACCTTGCGCAGCGTGCCGCGCAGGTCGCCGCCCGTCTCGCCGCCCAGCAACTGGTACTCCTGCCAGCCGCCCATGCCCACCACCTTGTCGCCCACCGCAAAGCCCGAGTTCTTCGAGGCCACCACCTCGCCCACGGTGCCGCCGCCCATCACCTCGTTCAGGGCCTGCGGCGCGGTGTAGCTCTTGGTGTCGTTCATGCGGCCGCGCATGTACGGGTCCAGGCTCAGGTAGTGGTGGCGCACCAGCACCTGGCCGTCCTGCAGCTCATCGGGCACGCTGGCTTCCACCAGCTTGAAGTTGTCGGCGGTGGCCTCGCCGGTGGGGCGCGAGACGAGGTGGATCTGGCGGTTGATCGTGGTCATGGTCTTCTCCTGTGGAGGTCTGTGCCGTCAGTCGGAAGCGCCGCCGCGGCGCACCTTCATGCCGCCGACGGTGAGGGACTTCAGGTGCTTGAAAGTGCCGGTGCCGTGGGCGACGAGCGCGCCCTTCTCATCCAGCACGCTGGCTTCGCAGAATGACATGGTGGCGGTGCGGTGCACCACCCGCCCCTGCACCCGCAACCGGCCGAGGCCCGGGCGCATGAAGCTGGTCTTCATCTCGATGGTGACGACGCCGGTGCGCGGCTCGCCGCCGGGTTCGTCGGGGCTGCGGGCGGCATGGCCCATGGCCGCGTCCAGCAGCGTCATGGTCACGCCGCCGTGGGCCATGCCCCAGGCGTTGGTGAGTTCTTCGCGCAGCGTCAGCACCAGCTCCGACTGGCCGCCGTCGAAGCGGCGCAGCTCGCAGCCCAGGTGGGCGAGAAAAGGAATGTGGACCAGCGACGGCAGCGCGCTGCCGGGCGTGGTCGTGGCTTCGGGCTCAGCCACCGAACACCGCGCTCACGCCGCCGTCCACCGCGATCACCTGGCCGGTGATGTGCTTGCCCGCGGCCGAGGCCAGCAGCAGCGCCGCGCCCTTCAAGTCGTCGTCGTCGCCCAGGCGGTTGAGCGGTGCGGCGGCGGCCATCTTCTCGGCGCCCACCGTGGCCAGCAGGCCGTGCGTCATGCGGCTGGGGAAAAAGCCCGGCGCCAGCGCATTGACGTTGATGCCGTAGGCGCCCCATTCACCGGCCAGCACGCGGGTGAAGTTCACCGCCGCGCCCTTGCTGGTGTTGTAGGCCACCGTCTTCATCATCGGCGGGTTGCCGGCCAGGCCGGCGATGGAGGCCACGTTGATGATGCGGCCCGAGCGCCGCGGGATCATGCTGGCGCGCGCCGCCGCCTGGCTGAACAGGAACAGGCTGCGCACGTTCAGGTTCATCACCTTGTCCCAGGCTTCCAGCGGATGGTCTTCGGCCGGGGCACCCCAGGTGGCACCGGCGTTGTTGACCAGCACGTCGATGCGGCCCAGGCGCGCCATGGTCTCGTCCACCACCTTCTGCACGTCTTCGGGCTTGGCGGCATCACCCGCGATCCAGCGGGCATCGATGCCCCGGGCCTGCAAGTGGGCCACCGCCTCTTCCAGGTCGGCCGCCTTGCGGGAGGTCAACATCAACTTGGCGCCGGCTTCACCCAGGGCCTCGGCGATCTGCAGCCCCAGGCCGCGAGAGCCGCCGGTGACCAGGGCCACCTGACCGGTGAGGTCGAACAGCTTCAGAACATTCGTGCTCATGCGCACCTCGGTTGTCTAGACAAGTCAGCGGCGTTCCATGCGCGAGCGCCACCAGATCAGCAGCACGCCGGCGGCCACGCCCACGCCACCCAACAGCTGCATCACCAGGCCCATGTTCTCGTCGGTGCGGGCCACGAAGTAGCCCAGCGCAGCCAGCACGATGCCGCCGTACACCAGCACCCACACCAGCTTCTCGACGGTTTGCGGTTTCATGGCCGCCTCCGCCATCAGAACCAGTCGTCGCGCATCTCGCGCGTCAGGGCGTTGCGGGCAGCGACCGGCGCCAGCCAGGCGTCGATCTTCGGCAGTTCGAAGTCGAAGAAGTAATGCATGGCCGACAGTGTGCCTTGCAGCCGCGGCTCGGGCAGCGCGGCGCCGGCCGCACGGGCCGCCACCGCGATGTCCAGCCACAGCCAGGCCAGCACCAGATGGCCGAAAGCCTGCAGGTAGGGCGTGGCATTGGCCAGCGCTTCTTCCGGCACGCCGGTGGCCCAGGCGGCCTTGGTGGCGGCGCCCACGCGCTGCAGCGCGCCGCCCAGCGCATTGCCCCGCTCGGCCAGGCCGGGCACCTGGCCGGCGCGCTGCGCGGTGTCGCTGACACGGGCGGCCAGCAGCTTCAGGCCCGCGCCGCCATCCATCACCACCTTGCGGCCCAGCAGGTCCAGGCCCTGGATGCCGTGCGTGCCCTCGTGGATCATGTTCAAGCGGTTGTCGCGCCAGTGCTGCTCCACCGGAAAGTCGCGGGTGTAGCCGTATCCGCCATGCACCTGGATGGCCAGGCTGTTGGCTTCCACGCCCCACTCGCTGGGCCAGCTCTTGGCGATCGGCGTCAGCACTTCCAGCAGCAGCCGCGCTTCGTCGGCGGCCTCGGGCGTGCCGGTGTGCTGCTCGTCCACCAGGCGGGCGCAGTACAGGCCCAGCGCGATGCTGCCTTCCACATAGGCCTTTTGCGCCAGCAGCATGCGCTTGACGTCGGCATGCTCGATCAGCCGCACCGGCGGCTGCGTCGGGTCTTTGCCGGCGGGGCCCACCGGGCGGCCCTGGCTGCGGTCCCGGGCATAGGCCAGGCTCGCCTCGTAGCCCGCGGCGGCCAGCATGGCGGCGCCGAAGCCCACGCCGATGCGGGCCTCGTTCATCATGTGGAACATGCAGCGCAGGCCCTGGCCGGCTTCGCCCACGCGGTAGCCGATGGCGCCGGCCCGGCCGCCGGGCTGGTGCTTGCCCTCACCGAAGTTGAGCAAGGTGTTGGTCGTGCCTCTGTACCCGAGCTTGTGGTTCAGGCCGGCCAGCACAACGTCGTTGCGCTCGCCGGTCAGCTGGCCTTGAGGGTCGACCAGCCGCTTGGGCACGATGAAAAGGGAAATGCCGCGGGTGCCGGCCGGCAGCTTGCCGTCGGGGCCAGGGATCTTGGCCAGCACCAAGTGCACGATGTTCTCGGTGATCTCGTGCTCGCCGCCCGAGATCCACATCTTGTTGCCGGTGAGCCGGTAGCGCGGCCCCAGCGGGTCTTGCTCGAAGCCTTCGCCATCGGGCACCGCGCGGGTGACGATGTCGCTCAGGCTGGAGCCGGCCTGCGGCTCGCTCAGGCACATGGTGCCGAACCAGCGACCGGCAAATTCGTTCTTGGCGAACACCTCGCGCTGGGTGGGCGTGCCGTGCGCCATCAGCAGGTTGGCATTGCCGGCGGTGAGCA
>CAKZXL010000602.1 GCA_937883885.1 uncultured Aquincola sp.
ACCGGCCTGGGCCACCCGCGGGTGCTGGCCGTGGCGCCGGACGGCACGGTGTACGCCAGCCGCCGCGAAGAAGGCGACGTGGTGATGCTAAAAGACGCCGACGGCGACGGCCGTGCCGACGGCACGCCGCAGGTGGTGCTCAACCGCTCTCAGGCCCATGGCCTGGCGGTGCACGGCGGCAAGCTTTACCTGGTCACGGTCAAGGAGCTGTTCGTGGCCGACCTGCAGCCCGATGGCCGGCCCGGCCCGCTGCAGATGCTGGCAGGCGACCTGCCCGATGCCGGCCAGCATGCCAACCGCACCATCGCCTTCGGGCCTGACGGCATGCTCTACATCAGCGTCGGCTCCACCTGCAATGCCTGCAACGAGAGCAACGCCGAGAACGCCACGCTGCTGCGCATGAGCCCTGACGGCAAGAGCCGCACCATCCTGGCCAGCGGCCTGCGCAACACCATCGGCTTTGACTGGCACCCGGCCACCGGCCAGCTGTGGGGCATGGACCACGGCATCGACTACCTGGGCGACGAGGTGCAGCCCGAAGAGCTGAACCTGATCGAGCACGGCCGCCAGTACGGCTGGCCGCACATCTGGGGCAGCGGCGGCGAGAACCCGCAAAGCACGCCGGTGGGCGGCATCAGCAAGGCGCAATGGAAGGCCATGAGCGAGCCGATGCGCCTGGGCTACACCGCGCATGCGGCGCCGATGCAGATGCTGTTCTACACCGGCAGCGCTTTTCCGGCCGAGTACCGGCAAGACGCCTTCGTGGCCATGCGCGGCTCCTGGAACCGCAAGCCCGCCTCGGGCTACGAGATCGTGCGCATCCGCTTTGCGCAGGGGCAGCCGCAGCGCATCGAGCCCTTCGTCAGCGGCTTTGTCGATGAACGCGACGGCACCCACTTCGCGCGGCCGGTGGGCCTGGCGATGGCCCGCGATGGATCGCTGCTGATGACCGACGACGGCAATGGCGTGATCTACCGCATCGCTTACACCGGCAGCGGTGCAGCAGCGGCCCACGCAGGCGGCAGCATGGCCACCGGCAACACCAGCAGCGCCCCGGCGCAGGCCATGCAGGCCCAGGCGAACCAGGGCAACGGCGTGCCGCTGGCGCTGGCGAGGCCTGCAGCCCAGCCGATGGCCAGTGCAGCAGGCGGCGGGCGCATCACCGTCACCTCCGGCAGCTTTGCACCGGGGGCGGACATGCCGCTGCGCCACAGCGAATACGCCGATGGTGTGTCGCCCTCGCTGATGTGGACCGCGGTGCCCGGCGCCCGCTCGTACCTGGTGATCGCCGAAGACCCCGACGCCCGGCCGGTGAAGCCTTTCGTGCACTGGCTGGCCTGGAACATCCCGGCCAGCGTGACCCACTTGCCCGAAGGCCTTCAGGAGCAACCCAGGCTGCAACAGCCCGAGGGGCTGATGCAAGGCCGCACCACCCGCGGCAACATCGGGTACTACGGCCCCCGCCCGCCGGTGGGCGATGCGCCGCATGCCTACCACTTCCAGGTGCTGGCGCTGGACACGCTGCTCGACCTGCCCCCGGGCAGCGACCGCGACACGGTGCTGGCGGCTGCCCGAGGCCATGTGCTGGCGCGGGGCGAACTGGTGGGCCGCTATGCCCAGACGCAAGCACCACTGAAGTGAGCGCGGCGGGGTGCGGAACACCCCTTGCCCACCCTGACGTACACAACGCAGGAGCCAGGGATGGACAAAGCCAGCCAGCAGATCGAACTCACCGCCGCGCAGGCCCAGACCTGCGGCGAGGGCTTCGACTACCTCATCGTCGGCGCCGGCTTCGCGGGCAGCGTGCTGGCCGAACGGCTGGCCAACGAGCTGGGCGCGCGCGTGCTCATCGTCGACAAGCGCCCGCACATCGGCGGCAATGCCTACGACTGCTACGACGACGCGGGCGTGCTGATCCACCCCTACGGCCCGCACATCTTCCACACCAATTCGGCCGACATCTTCGACTACCTGTCCCGCTTCACCGAATGGCGGCCCTACCAGCATCGCGTGCTGGCCTGCGTCGATGGGCAGCAGCTGCCCATCCCCATCAACCTGGACACGGTGAACCGGCTGTATGGCATGAACCTCACCTCGTTCGAGATGAAGGAGTGGCTGCAGACCGTGGTGGAGCCTTGCGACGAGGTCAAGACCTCGGAAGACGTGGTGGTGAGCACGCTGGGCCGCGACCTGTACAACAAGTTCTTCCGCGGCTACACGCGCAAGCAGTGGGGCCTGGACCCTTCGGAGCTGGACGCCAGCGTGACGGCGCGCGTGCCGCTGCGCACCAACCGCGACGACCGCTACTTCGCCGACACCTTCCAGGCCATGCCGCGCCACGGCTACACCCGCATGTTCCAGAACATGCTGGCCCACCCGCGCATCAAGGTGATGCTGAACACCGACTACCGCGAGGTGGTGCACCTGGTGCCATGGAAGCACATGGTCTACACCGGGCCCATCGATGCCTTCTTCAACCACCGCCACGGCAAGCTGCCCTACCGCAGCCTGCGCTTCGAGCATGTGACCCTGCCGCAGGCGCAGTTCCAGCCGGTGGGCACGGTGAACCACCCCAACGAGTACGGCTACACCCGCGTCAGCGAGTTCAAGCACATCACCGGTCAGCAGCACCACTGCACCTCGGTGGTGTACGAATACCCCTGCGCCGAAGGCGACCCCTACTACCCGGTGCCACGCGAAGAAAACGCCGCGCTGTACCGCCGCTACCAGGCCGAGGCCGATGCGCTGGACAACGTCACCTTCGTCGGCCGGCTGGCCACCTACCGTTACTACAACATGGACCAGGTGGTGGGCCAGTCGCTGGCGGCGTTCAAGCGCCTGAGGGTCCGCCATGAAGCGGTGCCGCAGGGCGCCGCGCCCCAAACTGTGATGGAGCCGGTAGCGCCATGACCCACATCATGCTGATCCGCCATGCCGAGAAGCCGGACGACGAGGCCGACCGCAACCTCAGCCCACGCGGCTGGCAGCGTGCGGGTGCGCTGGTGCGCTTCTTCGCGCCCATCGACGCGGGCGCGGTGCGCCGGCACATCGAGCAGCCGGGCCATGTATTCGCAGCGGCGCCCAACGAAGAGCACCCCAGCCCGCGCCCGCGGCTGACCGTGGAGCCCTTGGCCGAAGAACTGGGCCTTCAGGTGGACGAGCGCTTCAGCACCAGCGAACCGGTGGCCCACATGGCCCAGGTGCTGCGGCTGCTGTCGGGCCCGGTGGTGGTGAGCTGGCGGCATGAGCAATTGCCCGCGCTGGCCAATGCGCTGCTGGGCCGCGAAGAAGCGCCGCTGCGCTGGCCCGACCACCGCTACGACCTGGTGTGGGTGATCCATGCCACCAGCAGCGGCTGGTCGTTCACCCAGGTGCCGCAGCGGCTGCTGCCGGGCGATGCCACGCAGGGCATCGCGCGCCGGCTGCGCGCCGCAGCCGCCAGCTGACAGCCCCTGAGAAGGAAGCGCCCATGACCGCGCTGCTGCTGGCCCGCATCCAGTTCGGCTTCACCATCTCGTTCCACATCGTCTTTCCGGCGCTGACCATCGGCCTGGCCAGCTACCTGGCGGTGCTGGAAGCGCTGTGGCTGCGCACCGGCCGCCGGGTGTACCTGGACCTGTACCAGTTCTGGCTCAAGGTGTTTGCGGTGGCCTTCGGCATGGGCGTGGTGTCGGGGCTGGTGATGGCCTATCAGTTCGGCACCAACTGGAGCGCCTTCTCGCGCTTTGCGGGCAGCATCACCGGGCCGCTGCTGGCCTACGAGGTGCTCACCGCCTTCTTCCTGGAGGCGGGCTTCCTGGGCGTGATGCTGTTCGGTCTCAAGCGCGTGGGGCCGGGCCTGCACTTCACCGCCACGGTGGCGGTGGCGCTGGGCACGCTGCTGTCGGCCACCTGGATCCTGGCCAGCAACAGCTGGATGCACACGCCGCAGGGCCATGCCGTCGTCGATGGCCGGGTGGTGCCGGTGGATTGGCTCAAGGTCATCTTCAACCCCAGCTTTCCGTACCGGCTGCTGCACATGGTGGTGGCGGCCTACATCGCCACCGCGTTGTTGGTGGGCGGTGCCGCCGCCTGGCACCTGCTGCGCGGCCGCGAAGACGGCCGCGTGCGCACCATGTTCTCGATGGCGCTGTGGATGCTGCTGCTGGCCGCGCCGATCCAGGCGGTGATCGGCGACCAGCACGGCCTGAACACGCTGGAGCACCAGCCCGCCAAGCTGGCCGCGATCGAAGGCCACTGGGAGCGCACGGCCGAAGGCGAAGGCGTGCCGCTGATCCTCTTCGGCTGGCCCGACATGCAGGCCGAAACCACGCGCTTTGCGGTGGAACTGCCGCGCGTGGGCAGCCTGCTGCTGACCCACAGCTGGAGCGGCCAGATTCCGGCCTTGAAGGACTTTGCACCCGAAGACCGGCCCAACGCCACCGTGGTGTTCTGGACCTTCCGGCTGATGGTGGGCCTGGGCCTGCTGACCATTGCGCTGGCCATGTGCGGCCTGCTGCTGCGCCGGCGCGGCCGGGTGTATGCCACGCGCTGGTTCCTGCGTTTTGCGCTGCTGATGTCGCCGATGGGCCTGGTGGCCATCCTGGCGGGCTGGTTCACCACCGAGATCGGCCGCCAGCCCTGGGTGGTGTATGGCCTGATGCGCACGGCCGATGCCGTGTCGCCCCAGCACGGCGTGGCGGAGGTGGGCTTTACCCTGGTGCTGTTCGTGGGGGTGTACCTGGCGGTGTTCGGCGCCGGCACGGCCTATGGGCTGCGCATCATCGGCAAGGGGCCCGAGGCTGGCGAGCCCGGCATGGCCGAAGGCGGGCCGGGCCGCGACCGCCATCCGATGCGGCCGCTGTCGGCCGCGCCTGAAGGCGTGGACGAACAGGGCGATGGCGCCGCGCCCGAGGCACCGGCGGGTGGAGGCGCGCGATGATGGCCGACCTGGACCTGCCGCTGGTGTGGGCCGGCATCATCCTCTTCGGGGTGATGATGTACGTGGTGATGGATGGCTTCGACCTGGGCATCGGCATCCTGTTTCCGTTCTTCCACGAGAAGGACGACCGCGACGTGATGATGAACACCGTGGCCCCGGTGTGGGACGGCAACGAGACCTGGCTGGTGCTGGGCGGGGCCGGGCTGCTGGCGGCCTTTCCGCTGGCCTACGCGGTGATCCTCAGCGCGTTCTACCTGCCCTTGATGCTGATGCTCATCGGCCTGGTGTTCCGCGGCGTGGCCTTCGAGTTCCGCATGCAGGCGCGGGCCGGCAAGCGCCGGCTGTGGGACCAGGCCTTCATCGGCGGATCGGTGGCGGCCACCTTCTTCCAGGGCGTCACGCTGGGTGCCTTTCTCGATGGTGTGCCGGTGGTCGATGGCGAGTTTGCCGGCGGCCCGCTGGACTGGGTGTCGCCCTTCGCGCTGTTCACCGGCCTGGGCCTGATGGTGGCCTATGCGCTGCTGGGCGCCACCTGGCTGGTGATGAAGACCGAAGGCCCCTTGCAGCAACGCATGCGGCAGATCGGCATCGCCTTGACCTGGGCGCTGCTGGCGGTCATCGCCGCCATCAGCGCGTGGACGCCGCTGGCCCACGAAGCC
>CAKZXL010000603.1 GCA_937883885.1 uncultured Aquincola sp.
ACGCCCTTGACGTAGAAGTCGATCTTGTCCTTCCAGTCCTGGTCGGCCTTGGTGCCGGCGGGCAGGCGTTCCTTGCCCGAGGCATCGACCACCGGGCCGGTGAACACCTCGAACTCGCCGGCCTTCATCTTGACCTTGATCTCGTCGATCTTCTTGCGGGTGTCTTCCGGCACCACGTCAGCGATCTTGATCAGGTCGTTCTGGCCTTCCTTGACGCCCCAGACGGTGCGCTCGGTCTTCCAGGTGCCGTCCATCACTTCCTTGATGGCCTTCTTGTAGTAGCCGCCCCACAGCGCCACGGCCGAGCCCAGGTGGGCCTTGGGCGCGAAGGCGCTCATGTCGCTGTCCCAGCCGAAGGCGTACTTGCCGTTCTTCTCGGCGGTCTGCAGCACGGCCGACGAGTCGGTGTTCTGCAGCAGCACGTCGGCGCCGCCGTTGATCAGGCTTTGCGCGGCTTCGCCTTCCTTCGGGGGGTCGAACCAGGTGCTGACCCAGACCACCTTGGTCTTGATCTTCGGGTTCACGCTTTGCGCGCCCAGGGTGTAGGCGTTGATGTTGCGCAGCACCTCGGGGATGGGGAAGGAGCCGACGAAGCCGATGGTGCCCGTCTTGCTCATCGTGCCCGCGATCATGCCGGCCAGGTAGGCGTCCTCGAAGAACTTGGCATCGTAGATACGCATGTTCGGCGCGGTCTTGTAGCCGGTGGCGTGCTCGAACTTGACGTCCGGAAACTCGGCAGCCACCTTCATCATCGGTTCCATGTAACCGAAGGACGTGGCGAAGATGATCTTGTTGCCCTGGGTAGCCAGGTCGCGGATCACGCGCTCGGCGTCGGCGCCTTCGGGCACCTTCTCGACGAAGGTGGTCTTGACCTTGTCGCCAAACTCGGCCTCGACTTCCTTGCGGCCCTGGTCATGGGCGAACGTCCAGCCGGCGTCACCCACCGGGCCGACGTACACCCAGGCCGCCTTCAGCGGCTCAGGTGCGGCGGCGGCAGCGGGCGCGGAGGCGGGCTCGGTGGAAGCGACCGGCGCGGCCGGCTCTTCCTTCTTGCCACAACCCACCAGCGCGGCCGCGGCCACGGACGACAGCGCAGCCCACTTCAGCAGGTTGCGCTTGCTCATAACAGTCATGTTGGCTCCTCGGAGGAAACAGGTAACAGGTGGAAATGCCGATGTTAGGCGCCCGGATGGAACGGCTTGCCGAGCGAGGCCGGCATGTTGATGCGAATCCACAGCGGGTTGCGCGAGATCAGGGCCAGCACGACGATGGTGGCCAGGTAGGGCAGCATCGACAGCAGCTGGCTGGAGACTTCGACGCCGGCGCCCTGCAACGCGAACTGCAGCATGGTGACGCCGCCGAACAGGTAGGCGCCAAGCAAGACCCGCGCCGGCCGCCAGGTGGCGAAGGTGGTGAGCGCCAGCGCGATCCAGCCGCGGCCCGCGACCATGCCCTCGACCCACAGCGGGGTGTAGACGGTCGAGAGATACGCGCCCGAAAGGCCGCACAGCGCCCCGCCCGCGATCACGGCCATGAGGCGGATGCGCCGCACCGGATAGCCCAGCGCATGCGCCGATTCGGGCGACTCGCCGACCGAGCGCAGCACGAGGCCGGCGCGCGTGCGGTAGAGAAACCAGATCAGGCCCACGGTCAGCAGCACGGCGACGTAGACCATCGGGTGATGGCGGAACAGCGCGGGGCCGAGCAGCGGAATGTCGGCCAGCACGGGAATCGCATAGCTCGCGCTCTCGGGCAGCTTGGCCTGCACGAAGTTGATGCCGGCGAAGGCCGAGAAGCCGACGCCGAACAGGCTCAGCGCGAGGCCGGTGGCGTACTGGTTGGTGTTGAGCCAGATGACGAGCACGCCGAAGAAGGCGGCCAGCAAGGCACCGGCGGCCATGCCGGCGAGCAGGCCGAGCCAGGGGTTGTGGGTGGTCACCACGGTCGCGAAACCGGCGATGGCGGCGCACAGCATCATGCCCTCGGCGCCGAGGTTGACGATGCCGGCTTTCTCGTTGATGAGAAGGCCTAGCGCGGCGATGGCGAGGACGGTGCCGGCGCTCAGGGTGGAGCCCAGGAGGAGTGCGTAGCTGTCCATTTTTAGTGGCTCTCGTTGCTTGTGTGGTTATCTG
>CAKZXL010000604.1 GCA_937883885.1 uncultured Aquincola sp.
GACCTGGCCAGCGGCGAGATCCGCGACGTCAAGTACATCGACTACGACGTGGCCCAGCGCGGCCTGCCCGCCGAAGACCCCGAATACGACTTCACCAGCGGCATGCTGTCCAACAACGGACACGAGGTGGAATTCCGCGTGGAAGTGGACGCCGTCGGCGGCAAGTACTCCGTCACCGCCAGCGAGCTGCTGGAACTCAAGGGCCGCGCGGCCAAGCTGTTCACCGACGGCGCGCGCGCCGATGCGGCGAAGAAGGCTGCTCCGAAGCGCCGCTGACTCCTTCGGCGGGCTCACGGGCACGCCATCTGCCGCAGCCATCGCGCCTTTTCAGGAGATTGCGATGAGACTGCACAGCGTGCCCCAGCCACCCCCGCCGCCACCGCCGGACGTGCTGCCCGTCACCCCCGAGGGCGACCCGCCCAGCAGCACGCCACCGGTGCGTGAGCCCGACCTGCCCAACCAGCCGCGGCCGGACGAGACGCTGCAATAGCGCGGCCAAGGCGGGCCGGCCAGGTCAGGGCCGCGCGGCCTGTGCGGCAGGCGCTTCCGCCGCGGCCGGCGCGGCCTCTTCCGCCCGGCGCGCATAGCGCTTGGCCAGCGAGGCGCACACCATCAGCTGCAGCTGGTGGAACACCATGATGGGCAGGACGATCAGGCCCACGGCCTGGCCGGCGAACAGGATCTGCGCCATCGGCACGCCGCTGGCCAGCGTCTTCTTCGAGCCGCAGAACACGATGGCCACTTCGTCTTCGCGGCTGAAGCCGGCGCGGCGGCTGAACAGCACCAGCACGCCCATCACCACGAACAGCAGCACCGCGCTGATGCCCACCAGGATGCCCAGCGTGCCCAGGCTCACCTGCTGGTACAGGCCCTCGACCGTGGCTTCGCTGAAGGCCGAATACACCACCAGCAGGATGGAGCCCTGGTCGAACCACTTGAGCATGCCGCGGTGGCGCGCCACCCAGCCGCCGATCCAGCGCTGCGCGATCTGGCCGGCCACGAAGGGCAGCAGCAGCAGACCCACGATGCCGGCGGCCGAATGCCAGGACATCACGCCCGCCGCGCTGCTGCCGGCCGAGCTGGTGGAGGCCATCGCCGCGATCAGCAGCGGCGTGAGCGCAATGCCCACGATGTTGGAGGTGGAGGCGCTGCACATGGCCGCCGGCACGTTGCCCTTGCCGATGGAGGTGAAGGCGATGGACGACTGCACCGTGGACGGCAGCGCGCAGATGAACAGCACGCCCAGGTAGAGCGTGGGGCCGATCAGCGGCTCGAACAGCGGCCGCAGCGCCAGCCCGAGGATGGGAAACAGCACGAAGGTGGCACTGAACACCGTCAGGTGCAGCCGCCAGTGCAGCAGGCCGGCCACCACCGCCTCGCGCGAGAGCTTGGCACCGTGCAGGAAAAAGAGGCCTGCCACCGCGGCATTGGTGAGCCACTTCACCGCCTGGGCGCTGGTGCCGTGCACCGGCAGCAGGCTGGCCAGCGCCACCGTGGCCAGCAGCAGCAGCACGAAGTTGTCGGGGATGAAGGCGGGTCGGCGCATGGCGGGCATCCAGTAACTGAGGCGCCATTACAGGCCGGCGCCCGGCGTTTGTAAAATGGATTGATGGGATCGGCTCATCCATCCAGCTTATGAATGTCAGCCTGCGCCAGCTGCAGGTGCTGCTCGCCATCGCCGACGAAGGTGGCTTTGCCCGCGCGGGCGATGCCATCGGCCTGTCGCAGCCGGCGGTCAGCCAGAGCATCCGCGCGCTGGAAGCCGAGCTGGGCCTGAAGCTGCTGGACCGCACCACGCGCGAGGTGCTGCTGACCCCGGCCGGCGAAGCGCTCGTGGGCCCGCTGCGCCGCGTGATGGGCGACCTGCAGGAGCTGCTGGCCCGCACCCAGGCGCTGGGCGCCCAGGCGCGCGGCGTGGTGCGGGTGGCCAGCGCGCCCACCGTCTCGGCCGGGTTGATGCCGCGCTGCCTGTCGGTCGCGCTGCAGCGCCACCCCGACATCCAGGTGCTGCTGACCGACCAGGCCCAGCGTCTGGCGCTGGAAAGCGTGCGCAGCGGCGCGGTCGACTTCGCGGTGGTGGTGGGCGGCGAGCAGATGGACGACCTGGACCAGCAGCCGGTGTTCGAAGAAGGCTTCGTGCTGGTGTGCCCGGCGGGCCATGCGCTGGCCGCGCGCACCCGGGTGCCGCTGGCCGCGCTGGCCGGTCAGCCGCTGGTGCTGCTGGACCACACCTCGGGCAGCCGGCCGCTGATCGACGAGGCCTTGCGCGCGTTGCCTGCGGCGCGCGGCACGCCGGCGCGCGTGGTGCTGGACGTGGGCAATGCCACCACCGCTTTCCGCATGGTGGCCGAGGGGCTGGGCCTGTCCATCCTGCCGGCGCTGTCGCTGCCGCTGCCCGATGGCCAGGCGCTGCGGGCGGTGCCGCTGCACCCGCCATTGCGTCGGCGCATCGTGCTGGTGGCGCGACGCAACCGTTCGCTGTCGCCGGCCGCACAGCGCATCTGGTCGATGGTGGCCGAGCTGGCCGCCGCCATGCCGCCAGGCACGGACGCGGCGGCCGGCCGCGCTACTTCTCGGCGTATTCCTTGAGCCGGTTGTAGAGCGTCTTCAGGCTCACGCCCAGCGCGGCGGCGGTGCGTTCCTTGTGGTGGTCGAAGCGCTTGAGCGTGGCCAGGATCACCGCC
>CAKZXL010000605.1 GCA_937883885.1 uncultured Aquincola sp.
AAGGCATGCTGCGCATCGTTCCTCTTGGAGACCTCACCATGTTCGTGATCTGCGGCGAAGCGCTGTTCGATGTATTTGCAGCTGGCGACACCCCCACCGGCCTGATGCTCGATGCGCGCGTCGGCGGCTCGCCTTTCAACGTGGCCGTCGGCCTGGCGCGGCTGGGCCAACCGGTCGGCTTCTTCGGCGGTGTGTCGTCCGGCTTCCTGGGCGAGCGGCTGATGCGCGCGCTGCAGGAAGAAGGCGTGGACACCCACTGCACCCCGCGCAGCCCGGCGCGCACCACGCTCAGCCTGGTGGGCGTGGACGCAGCAGGCGTGCCTTCCTACTCCTTCTATGGCGAAGGCGCGGCCGACCGCGGCGTCACCCAGGCCGCGCTGGCCGCCATTCCGCCAGAGGCACGGGCCTTCCACGTCGGCTCCTATGCCACGGTGGTGGAGCCGGTGGCCGGCACGCAGCGCGCGCTGATCGAGCGCGAACACAAGCGCAGCCTGATCAGCTTCGACCCCAACATCCGCCTCAACGTGGAGCCCGACCTGGCGCGCTGGCATGCGCTGCTGGACTGGATGCTGCCGCGCACCCACCTGCTCAAGGTCAGCGACGAAGACCTGGGCCTGCTGTTCCCGGGCCAGGCGCCGGCCACGCTGGCCGCCCAGTGGCTGGCCCGCGGCGTGGCCATGGTGGTGGTCACCCGCGGTGGCGAAGGCGCGCTGGCCTGGACGGCCGCCGCCCAGGCCGAGGCCGCCCCGGTGAGGGTGGACGTGGTGGACACCGTGGGCGCCGGCGACACCTTCCAGGCCGCGCTGCTGACCTGGCTGGCCGAGTACGACGCGCTGAGCCCGATGGCCCTGCGGACCCTGCCGGCAGAGCAGATCAAGGCCGCCCTGGACTTCGCGGCCCGGGCCGCCGCCATCACCTGCTCGCGCCGCGGCGCCGACCTGCCGCGGCGGGCCGAACTGCCCGCTTGAGGCGGTTTGCAGGGCGCGCGACAGCCGGAGCCGGCCGCAGGCTGCGGTGTTTGCTGACAGTGAGCCTGCAGCGTCGGTGTTAAAACACGGTGCTGCGTGAGCGTTCATGCGGCCCCCGGCCCACTTTTGCAGGTTTCTCCGGCCCCCGCCATGTTGTCGTCGCCCGCCGTTTCCGTCTCGCTCCACGCCCGGCTGCGCGAGGCCACCGCGCAGGCGCATGCGCAGCTCGAATCGCTGCTGGGGTTGCTCGACAGCCCTATGAGCTATGCCCGCTTCGTGGCGGTGCTCATGCGCTTTCATGGCTTTCACCGCGTCTGGGAGCCTGCGCTGGCCCATGCGCTGGGCGATGCCCAGTTCACCGTGCCGCGCCGCCGGCTGCTGCTGATCGAGCACGACCTGCGGGCGCTGGACATCGACGACCTGGACATCGAGGTGCTGCCGGTGGTGCCCGAAGCGGCGCAACTGTGCCGCACGCTCGACGCGGCGCTGGGCTCGCTCTACGTGATGGAAGGCTCCACCCTGGGCGGCCGCGTGATCACGCGCCGCTTGCTGGAAGACGCCGACTGGTGCCCTGAAGAAGGCCTGCTGTACTTCCACCCCTATGGCGACCTGACCGGCGAGCGCTGGCGCCAGACGCTGGCCCTGCTGGACAGCGTGCCGCCCGAGCGGCACGAAGCGGTGGTGGAAGGCGCGCTGGAAACCTTTGCGCTGCTGCTGCAGTGGCTGGAACCCGCGGTGGTGGCGGCGCACCCCGACGACGACGAACGTTCCAGCGAATGGGGAGTCGCCCTGTGACGGCCTTCGACCTGGCCGTCGACGCCTGCGCACGCGAACCCATTCACATCCCGGGCAGCATCCAGCCGCACGGCGCCTTGCTGGTCACCGACCTCGAAGGCGACCGCGTGCTGCAGGCCAGCGCCAATGCGGCCGCGGTGCTGGGCCTGGCGGCGGCGCCCACGCGCAGCGGCGAGCTGGACCCCGCGCTGCCCAGCATGCTGGCCGGCATGGCCAGCGGCGAAGACGGCGTGCTGCAGCAGCCGCTGGCCTGCGGCGCCCGGCTGTTGCAGCTCAGCGCCCATGCCACGCCCCAGGGCCTGGTGCTCGAACTGGAGCCGCTGGACCTGGGCGAGATGCGCACGCTGGACGCGCTGTACCCGCGGCTGCGCAGCTTCCTCGACCATGTGGAAGGCGAAGACGAAGTGGCCCTGCTGGGCCGCTACGCCGCCCAGGAAGTGCGCCAGCTCACCGGCTTCGACCGGGTGATGGTCTACCGCTTCGACGAAGACTGGCACGGCACCGTGATCGCCGAAGACGGCAACGGCCGGCTGCCCAGCTACCTCGATCTGCGCTTTCCGGCCAGCGACATCCCGGCCCAGGCGCGCGAGCTGTACCGCCGCCACCGGCTGCGGCTGATCCCCGATGCGCACTACCAGCCGGTGCCGGTGCTGCCCGCGCTGAACCCGCTGGACGGGCAGCCCCTCGACCTCTCGGGCTCGGCGCTGCGCAGCGTCTCTCCGGTGCACCTGCAGTACATGCACAACATGGGCACCGCGGCTTCCATGTCGGTGTCCATCGTCATCGACGGCCAGCTGTGGGGCCTGGTGGCCTGCCACCATGCCGAGCCGCTGCGCGTGGGCGCCCCCACCCGAGCCGCCTGCGATTTCCTCGGCCAGATCCTGGCGCTGAAGATCGGCTCGCGCGAGCGTGGCCAGGAAGCCGCGCTGCGCTGGGCCGCCAAGGAGCTGGAGCACCACCTGGTGGGCCGCATGGCCGATGCCGGCGACGCCCCCGACGCGGCACTGCACCGGCTGGCCAAGAGCCCCGAAGCCTGGCTGCGGCTGACGCGCGCCAGCGGCGCCGCCCTGGTGCGTGGCGACCTGGTGCATTGCGTGGGCGAAACGCGTGCGCCCGAGCAGCTGCAGGCGCTGGCCACCTGGCTGCACCAGCGCCAGGACCGCAGCGAGCTGTTCGCCACCCATGTGCTGCCCTCGCTGTACCCGCCGGCGCAAGCCTTTGCCGACACCGCCTGCGGCCTGATCGCCGCGCCCATCTCGGCCATCCACCCCCACTACGTGATCTGGTGCCGGCCCGAGCGCATCCACAGCGTGCAATGGGGCGGCCGGCCCGAGAAAGCCACGCTGGACGACGGCCGGCTGTCGCCGCGCCATTCGTTCGCGGCCTGGACCGAAGAGGTGCGCGGCACCGCCCAGCGCTGGTCGGCGGTGGAAGTGGACACCGCCCGCAGCTTCTGCCAGGCCATGGTCACGCTGGTGCTCAAGCAGGCCGAGCAGCGCGCCGCGCTGACCGACCGCCTGGAAAGCAGCAACCGCGAGCTGGAGGCGTTTTCGTACTCCGTCTCGCACGACCTGCGCGCGCCCTTCCGCCACATCGTCGGCTTTGCCCAGCTGCTGGGCGAAAGCGAGCCGAACCTGGCCGCACGCTCGCGCCACTACCTGGACACCATCGTCGAATCGGCGCTGTCGGCCGGCCGGCTGGTGGACGACCTGCTCAACTTCTCGCAGCTCGGCCGCGCCAGCCTGGAAACCATGGCGGTGGACATGAACAAGCTGGTGGACGAGGTGCGGCGCTCGATGCGCATCGACCAGGGCACACGCCGGGTCGAATGGCAGATCGAGCCGCTGCCGCCGGCCTGGGGCGACGCGGCGCTGCTGCGCCAGGCCTGGGCCAACCTGGTGGACAACGCCCTCAAGTACACCCGCAACAGGGACGTGGCCGTCATCCGCATCAGCGGTGAAGTGCGGGCGCATGAAACCGCCTACACCGTGTCCGACAACGGCGTGGGCTTCGACATGGCCTACCAGGGCAAGCTGTTCGGCGTGTTCCAGCGCCTGCACCGGGCCGAAGACTTCGAAGGCAGCGGCATCGGCCTGGCGCTGACACGCCGCATCATCGACCGCCACGGCGGCTGGATCGCGGCCGAAGGCAAGCCCGACGAGGGCGCCACCTTCCGCTTCGGCCTGCCACGCTCACCCCAACATCAAGCCGACCATGACTCAGAACCCTGACCGGTCCGCAGCCGCCGGGCCCGATGCGGGGCTGACCCGCAGTGTCGAGCTGCTGGCCGCGGCCAGCCGCACGGCCGAGCTGCGCCCCATCCTGCTGGTGGAAGACAGCCCCAACGACCTGGAGCTGGCGCTGGCCGCGCTGGAGCGCTGCCAGCTGGCCAACCCGATCCACGTTGCGCGCGACGGCGTGGAAGCGCTGGACTACCTGCACGCCCGTGGCGCCTGGGCCGACCGCCAGGGCGGCGACCCCGCCGTGGTGCTGCTGGACCTGAAGCTGCCCCGGCTCGATGGCCTGGAAGTGCTGGAGCGGGTCAAGAAAGACCCGGCGCTGCGCGCGGTGCCCATCGTGATGCTCACCTCCTCGCGCGAAGAGCGCGACCTGGTGCGCAGCTATGAGCTGGGCGTCAATGCCTTCGTGGTCAAGCCGGTCGACTTCCGCGCCTTTTTGCAGGCCATCCAGGAACTGGGCATGTTCTGGGCGGTGCTCAACCAACCGCCGCCCCGCCTCCCTCATCGATGAACGGTCCCGCTCGCGTCCTGCTGCTCGAAGACAGCGACATCGACACCGAACTGATCTGCACCTACCTGCAGCGCGCTCAGATGCCGATCGAGGTGGTGCGCGCCGCGCGCCGCGGCGAGTACCTGGCTGCGCTGCAGCGCAGCGACATCGACCTGGTGCTGGCCGACTATTCGCTGCCCGACTTCGACGGCATCGCGGCCTTGCGCCAGGCGCGTGAGCAGCTGCCCGACGTGCCGTTCGTCTTCGTCTCCGGCGTGGTGGGCGAAGACGTGGCCACCGATGCGCTGCGCCAGGGCGCCACCGACTACGTGCTCAAGCGCAACCTCGCGCGGCTGCCCAAGGCGGTGGAACGCGCGCTGGCCGAGGCGCATGAGCGCATGCGCCGGCGCGACGCCGAAGCCGCGCTGGGCGCCAGCGAAGCCACCGCCCGCCTCGCGCTGGAGCGCCAGCGGCAGGCCGAGGTGCTGTTCCGGCTGGCGGCCGAAGCGGCCAACATCGGCGTGTGGGAGTTCGACCCCGACGGCCCGCGGCTGTGGATCGACGACGGCCTGCGCCGCATCGCCGACATCGCGCCCGGCGTCACGGTGGACTACGCCTACTTCGTCTCGCGCGTGGTGCACCCCGACGACCGCGTGCTGTTCGAGCAATCGCTGGCCGCGGCGCTGGTGCCCGATGGCCGGCCCGAGCTGGACTTCGAGCACCGGGTGATCACGCTGGCCGACGACCGGGTGCGCTGGCTGTCCATCGCCGGCCGCCGCTTCGACAGCGACGACGGCGGCTCGCGCCTGGTGGGCACCGCCCGCGACGTGACCGGCCAGCGCCGCAAGGGCGAAGCGCTGCGCCGCCTGAACGAAGCGCTGGGCGAGCGGGTGGAGCAACGCACCCGCGAGCGCGACCGCATCTGGAACCTCTCGGCCGACCTGATGGCGGTGTGGCGCCCCGACGGCACCGCCGAAGCGCTGAACCCCGCCTGGGAAAGCCTGCTGGGCTGGCCCGCGGCCGAGGTGATGAGCCAGGCCATCGTCGACCTGCTGCACCCGGCCGACGTGGCGGTGACCCGCACCGCGATGGAGACGCTGGGCAACGGCGCCGGCACCGCCCGCTTCGACAGCCGGGTGCGCAGCCGCGACGGCAGCTACCGCTGGATCCGCTGGGCGGTGCGGCCCGATGCCGGCTACTTCTACGCCATCGGCCGCGACGTGACCGAAGAGCGCGCCGCCGCCGACGAACTGGCCGCCACCAACGAAGAGCTGAAGCAGCAGATCGAGGAGCGCAGCCGCGTGGAAGCCACGCTGCAGCAGATGCAGCGGCTGGAAGCGGTGGGCCAGCTCACCTCGGGCGTCGCGCACGACTTCAACAACCTGCTGACGGTGGTGCTGTCCAACATCAGCCTGATCCGGCGGCTGCTCAACCAGGGCGGCCAGGCGGACGAGCGGGTGCTCAAGCGGCTCGATTCGATGCAGAGCGCGGCCGAGCGCGGCGCCAAGCTCACCGCGCAGATGCTGGCCTTCTCGCGCCGGCAGCGGCTGGAGCCGCAGGTCATCGACCTCAACGACACGGTGCTGGCGCTGCGCGACCTGCTGCAGTCCACCATGGGCGGCAGCGTGCGCCTGGCCACCGAACTCACCAAGCCGCTGTGGCCGGCGCTGGTGGACGTGACGCAGATGGAGCTGATCGTGCTGAACCTGGCCATCAACGCACGCGACGCGATGGAGGTGGGCGGCAGCCTGACGGTGCGCACCGCCAACGTCACCCTGGGCCCGCCCGAGCGGCCGGAAGAGCCCGAGGCCGGCGACTACGTGGCGCTGACCGTGAGCGACACCGGCAGCGGCATGACGCCCGAGGTGCTGGCCAAGGCCTTCGAGCCCTTTTTCACCACCAAGGAGGTGGGCAAGGGATCGGGCCTGGGCCTGGCCCAGGTGTACGGCTTTGCCAAGCAGTCGGGCGGCGGCGTGCGCATCGATACCCAGCCCGGCGTGGGCACCTCGGTGCATGTGTTCATGCCGCGGGCCGAAGGCGAGGTGCGCCAGCGCGAACCCGAAGTGACCCAGCACGGCCTGCTGGACGACAGCGAGCCCAGCCACACCCTGCTGCTGGTGGACGACGACCCGGCGGTGCGCGACGCCACTTCGTCGATGCTGCGCGCCATCGGCTACCGGGTGATCGAAGCCGGCAGCGGCGGCGCCGCGCTGGAGCTGCTGGCCCGGCGCAAGGACATCGAGCTGGTGCTGGCCGACTTCGCGATGCCGGGCATGAACGGCGCCGAGCTGGTGCGGCTGCTCAAGCTCTCGCACCCTCACCTCAAGACCATGTTCCTCACCGGCTTCGTCGACCTGGCGGCGCTCAAGGACATCCCGGAAGAACAGGTGCTGCAAAAGCCCCTGCGCGACGAAGAGCTGGCCCGCCGCCTGCGCCGCGCGCTGCGCGGCGGGCCGAGCCGGACGCTGAACTGAGGGTGCAGGACTGAGGGCCGAGCTGCCAGCTAGCTTCTGTATGTCGTCAGGAACGACGAGGCCGCCATGATGCGCGTGCGGCCATGATGACCCAGGCTCAACAGATCGCGCTTGTCGCCGGTCACCAGCACATCAGCCTCACCAGCCAGCGCCAGGGCGAGAAGGTAGTCATCGTTGGGGTCAGGAGAGACCGGCGTGACGACAAAACCATCCATCAGCTGGGCCACACCGCGCAGTTCATTGATCAGGCGGCCAGCCAAGGCCGGCTGCAGCCGCTCTCGAATCTTCGGGTAGCGGGTCACCCGCATCAGCTCGTCGAGCTGCTGGCTGCAACTCAGCACCGTGAAACGCCCAGCCCGCCACTGCGCTATGAGCTGACCAGGCACCGAATCTGCGCTCAGGAGCGTACTGACCAGGATGTTGGTATCAACGACCACGCGCACGGGTTACGTGTCCGCTGATCCAGGCGAAGGCCGCGCCAGGCGCACGGCCGTCACAGCCTCATCCACCAGGTTCTGAAGTTCATCGGCCGACAGATCGGCAAAGCCCTCGCGCGCCTGCTGCATGCTCTCGTCGAGCATGCGCCAGCGCACGGCCTCTTCAATGAACTTTGAAAGATCACCCTTGCGGCTGCCCCGCGCACCCAAGAACGAGCGCAAAGCGAGGTCCGTCTCCTTGGAAACCATCACCGACCATCGAGCCATGCTGTCGCCTGCCATGAGACCCACCTTGACTTACACACCCTGAAGCCGCATTTTCGCCTAACCACAAGAACGTTCTGAGCTTTTGCGTTTATGTACCGATCTGGTGCCTAGGGTTCCTCCGCCAGCGGCGCTAGCTGCGAGTGGCGGATGCGGGCGTTGGCCAGCGCCCCCGCCGATTCCAGGATCGGGTAGGCGATCGAGCACAGGTGCGAATTGATGCGCTTCAAGTCGCTGATCAGGTCCAGGTGCAGCGAGCTGGTCTCGATGCTTTGCGTGGTGTTGTCGCGCAGCCGGGCGATGTGGCTGGCCGCGTATTCATGCTCCAGGTCGCGGAAGCGGGCCTTTTCTTCCAGCAGCCGCTGGGCGTCGCGCACATGGCCATCGAGGAAGACGCTCATGGCCAGCCGCAGGTTGGCCATGAGCCGCTCGTGCAGGTGGCAGATCTCGGCCATGCCGGCTTCGGAGAAACGGCGGTTTTTGCGGATCTTCTTGTCTTCCACGTCCTGCAGCACGCGCTCGATGATGTCGCCGATCTGCTCCATGTTGATGGTGAAGCTGACGATGTCGGTCCAGCGCCGCCCTTCCCGCTCGGACAGCGCCTCGCGCGAGATCTGCGTCAGGTAGAACTTGATGGCCGAGTACAGCTCGTCCACCGTGTCGTCCAATCACCGGCGACCGTGTCATCGGCTCGGTCGCCTGCACGAGCTGCAGCATCACCGCCAACGCGGCGCTGGTGCTCACCAGCCCCTTGCCGACGAAGGAAGCCGCGATCAGGCAGGTGCTTACATAGTTTTTGCGCTGCCGGCTCACCTCAGTGTGCAGACCGCCCGATACAGTGAGTGCTCCACGCAGGACCCGGGCCAGGGCATGGCGATTGCCGCGACCCCTCCTGCCCTTTTTGTCGCGCCCTTGCCGTCTTCTCCGCCACCCATGTCTGACGCTGCTGCCACCCCCGACGCGCCCAAGGCGCCGCTGCTGATCGGGCTGTCCGCCCGCATCTACCACCCCACCACGCCGGTGCCCAGCCTGGGCGGCGTGTTCACCCGCACGCTGCACTACCTGGAGCAGTCGGTGGCGCACTGGGTGATGTCGCGCGACGTGCTGGGCGTGATGATCCCGGCGGTGGACAGCGACAGCCTGGTGCGGCGCAGCGACATGAGCCTGCACCGCTATGCCGAGATGCTGGACGGCCTGGTGCTGCAGGGCGGCACCGACATCTCGCCCGAGACCTATGGCGAATCGCCGATGAAACCGGCCTGGGGCGGCGACCGCGTGCGAGACCTGTACGAGATGGAGCTGCTGGACGCCTTCATCTCCGCCGGCAAGCCGGTGCTGGGCATCTGCCGCGGCTGCCAGCTGATCAACGTGGCCTTCGGCGGCTCGCTGTACCAGGACATTCCCAGCCAGCTGCCCGGCGCACTGCGCCATCACGACGAAAACACCTACGAGCGCCAGTTCCACCGCGTGAACATCGTGCGCGGCACGCGGCTGGCCGGCCTGTACCCCGACCGAGTCAGCGGCGCCATCAACTCCATCCACCACCAGTCGGTGAAGTCGCTGGGCCACGACCTGGAAGTGGAGGCGCTGGCCATCCCCGACGGCGTGGTCGAAGCCATCCGCTGGAAGGGCCCGAGCTATGTGTTCGGCATGCAGTGGCACCCCGAGTTCATGGCGCTGAACCGCACCCACGACGACGAGCTGGACGGCACGCCCATCCTCGACGACTTCCTGGCCGCAGCGCGCGCGCGCAAGGCGCGCTGAGCACCGGGGCCGACGCATGGGCAGTGAGGCACCTTCGGCACGGGCGCTGCAGACGTTGTGGCGCGCGGCCGGCCTGCCGGAAGCGGCACTGGCCTGCGCCGATGTCACCGGCGATGCGCCGGTGCTGCCCTCCTCGTTTGCCGTGGCCACGGCCGCGCAATCGGCCCTGGGCGCGGCGGCGCTGGCCGCGGCCGAGCTGTGGCACCTGCGCAGCGGCGTCGGCCAGCGCCAACGGGTGACGGTGGACCGCACCCATGCCACGCTGGACAGCTGCGCCCACTTCCTGATCGACGGTCGCCAGCTGCCGGCCTGGGACCCGGTGTCGGGCCTGTACGCCTGCGGGCCCGATGGCGAAGCGGGCTGGGTGCGCATCCATGCCAACTTCGCGCACCACCGCGACGGCGCGCTGCGGCTGCTGGGCCTGCCGCCGGGTGACGCCACCGGGCGCGACGCGGTGCAGAAGGCGCTGCGCGGCTGGAGCGCCGAAGCCTTCGAGGCCGAGGCCGCCAATGCCGGCCTGGTGGTGGCCGCGGCCCGCAGCTTCGAGCAGTGGGACGCCCACCCGCAAGGCCAGGTGCTGGCCGCGCAGCCGCTGGTGCGCATCCGCCGCATCGAGCCCGCCGGCCAGGCGCCCGCCGCCCTGCCCTGGCCCGCGCTGGGTGATGGCGCGCAGCCGCTGGCCGGCCTGCGGGTGCTGGAGCTGACACGCATCCTGGCCGGGCCGGTGGCCGGGCGCACGCTGGCGGCTTATGGCGCCGAGGTGATGCTGGTCAACTCGCCCTCGCTGCCCAACATCGCCGCGATCGCCGACACCAGCCGCGGCAAGCGCTCGGTGCATGTCGACCTGATGGACGAACCCGGCCGCGCCACGCTGCGTGGCCTGGCGGCGCAGGCGCATGTGTTCCTGCAGGGCTACCGGCCGGGCGCGCTGGGCGCCTTCGGTTTTGCGCCGGAAGACCTGGCGCGGCTGCGGCCCGGCATCGTAGTGGTGTCGCTCAGCGCCTATGGCGACGAAGGGCCCTGGGGCCAGCGCCGCGGCTTCGATTCGCTGGTGCAGACGGCGACCGGCTTCAACCTGGCCGAAGCGCAGGCGGCCGGCGCCCACACGCCACGTGCGCTGCCGCTGCAGATCCTGGACTACGCGGCCGGCTACCTGCTGGCCTTCGGCGCGCAAGCCGCCCTGTGGCGCCAGCAGCAGCAAGGCGGCAGCTGGCATGTGCAGGTGTCGCTGGCCGGCGTGGGCCACTGGCTGCGCAGCCTGGGCCGGGTGGCGGGCGGGCTGCAGGCGCAGGCGCCGGCCTTTGGCCCCTACCTGGTCACCGAGCCCAGCGGCTTCGGCGCGCTGACGGCGCTGCGGCACCCGGCGCAGTTCTCGCACACGCCAGCGCGCTGGCAGCGGCCGTCGATGGCGCCGGGCTCGCACCCACCGGTCTGGTAGCGCCTCAGCCCTGGATCAGCGCTTCCAGCGTCTGCAGCGTGTCGGCTTCCCACAGCGGTTTGTCGTGGCGGATGCGCAGCATGCGCGGAAAGCGCGTGGCGATGCCGCTCTTGTGGCGCGGGCTGCGCTGGATGCCCTCGAAGCCCAGTTCAAACACCAGCGTGGGCTTGACGCTGCGCACCGGGCCGAACTTCTCCAGCGTGTTGGCGCGGATCACCTTGTCCACCTCGGCGAACTCGGCATCGGTCAGGCCTGAATACGCCTTGGCAAATGGCACCAGCTGCAGCGCACCCGGCTGCGCCGGCTCACGGCGGGCGATGGCGTCCAGCACCGCCTGGGCTTCGGCCGCATCGGCCGGTTGGCGGTTCCACACCGCGAAGGTGTAGTCGGTGTACACGCTGGCGCGCCGGCCATGGCCGCGCTGGGCGTACACCAGCACGCCGTCGGCGGTCATCGGCTCGATCTTCCACTTCCACCAGGTGCCGGCGGCCTTGGTGCGGCCGGTGCCGTAGCTGGCATCACGCTGCTTGAGCATGAAACCTTCCACACCCCGCTCGCGCGACTCCATGCGCAGCTGCGCCAGTGCCGGCCAGTCGGGCGCCTGCACCAGCGGCGACAGCTGCATGCGCACGGTCGGCGCCACCTGTTCCAGCTGCGCGCGCCGCTCGGTGTGCGGGCGGTGGCGCCAGTCCTGACCCTGCCACTCCAGCAGGTCGTAGGCGATGAAGTTCACCGGCGCGTCGGTCAGGATCTTCTTGCTGAGCTTGAGGCGGCCGATGCGCTGCTGCAGCAGTGCAAACGGCGCCGGCCGTTCTTCGTGCCACACCAGCAGCTCACCATCCAGCACGGTGCCGTCGGGCAGCGGCTGGGCCAGCGCCACGATCTCGGGGAAGCGGTCGGTGATCAGCTCCTCACCGCGCGACCAGATCCACACCCGGCCGGCGCGCTTGACGATCTGCGCGCGGATGCCGTCGAACTTCCACTCCACCAGCCATTGGTCGGTGGTGCCCAGCCGGGCTTCGAAGTCGCTGGCGTCACCTTCGAGCTGGTGGGCCAGGAAAAACGGGTACGGCTGGCCGGCATCGTCGGGGCTGCGCTCGTCGCCGGCGGCGCCTTCCACCACCGGCGCCAGCAAGGCCTGGTAGCGGCTGGCGCTGGGCGTGGCGCGGGCGTCGGTGTAGCCCATCATGCGCTGGGCCACGCGCTTGGGGTCCAGGCCCGCCTGCTCGGCCAGCGCGCGCTGCACCAGCAGCTTGCTCACGCCCACCCGGAAGCCGCCGCCGATCAGCTTTGTGAGCAGGAAGCGGCCGGTGGTGTCCAGCTCGCGCCAGTAGCCGGCCACGCGGCGGGCCTGTTCTTCGGGTGGCAGGCCGCGCAGCGGCAGCAGCCGGTGCTCGATCCATTCGGCCAGGCCCAGCGGCTCGGCCGGCTGGTCGGCCGGCGGCAGCACATGGGCGATGGTCTCGGCCAGATCGCCCACGGCCTGGTAGCTCTCTTCGAACAGCCATTCGGGGATGCCGGCTTCGGCACAGGCCAGCGCACGCAGCACGCCGGTGGGCACCACCTGCCGCGGCTTGCCGCCGGCCAGGAAGTACACCGCCCAGGCGGCATCGGCCGGCTCGGCCTGCGCGAAGTAACGGCGCAGCGCGGCCACCTTCTCGCTGGTGGCGGTGCTGGCGTCGAGTTCGGTGAAAAGAACGGCGAAGGCTTGCATCAGGCCGGCTGGAGCACTCAGCGCGCCTGCGGTGATGCGGCCTTCTGTTCCACCGGCCAGGCGGCGTCGGGGCGGTGGTAGTCGTCGTTCAGTCGGCTGAACTGGGCGGCCCGCTCGTTCTCGACGAAGGTTTGCAGCGCCTCGAAGCTGCGGCCCTGCAGGCTGCCGTCGTGCAGCAGCACGAGCTGGCCGATCAGGCTCCAGTCGGCGCTGCCGCCCGGACCTTCGGCCAGGCACCACACGCTGGCGTCTGCCGGCAGGGGCGCCAGCAGCGCCTGCGGCAGACGGTCGGGTGCCACCGGCTGCATCTGCGCGCGCAGCGGAAAGCGGTCCAGCGGCGCGCCGCTGTCGGCCGGTGCCCACCAGGCGATCAGCCGCAGCGCGGCATGGGTTTCCACCACCGGGCCGCCGGGGCCTTCGCGCACTTCGGTCACTTCATCGGCCACCTGCCGCACCGCGGCCACCCAGGCGCCGGGCTGCCACTGGCGCAGCAGGCGCGGGTGGCTGGGCACGGGCGCCACGGCGGGTGTGGGCAGCAAATCCAGGTCGATGTCGGTGATCTCCTGCGCGGCCCAGCGGGCGGCGCGCTGGGCCGCCTGGCGACCGAGCTCGTCGAGCTCGACCGCGGCCACTGGCGCGTCCTGCACGGGCTGCAGCCTGGGCAGGCGCAGCGAAGGGGCGTCTTCGGCCGCCGGGCGGCGCACGCCGGCAGGCTGCCAACCATCCAGCAGGCGCATCAGCTCGGCGTCGGTGGGCCGCGGCCCGCGGTCGGGGCGCCAGCCGTCCAGCACGCGGGTGGGGTCCAGGGGGTCGTCGCGGTCCATCGCGCGATTTTCGGTCAGCTGGCGGCCGGGTCCATCGTGGGGGGGGGGGGGCTGGCAGCGCCCGCCGCTTCGGCCGTGGGGTCTTCCAGCGCATCGTCACCGTATTCGGTGCGAAACGCGCCGGCGTCCAGGCCCTGCTCCTGCAGCCAGCGCACCATCACCGCCTCGTAGCCGTGGGTCACGATCACCCGCTGGGCGCCGGTGGCCAGGATGGCGCGCTGCAGGCCGGGCCAGTCGGCGTGGTCGCTCATCACGAAGCCGCGGTCCACCGCGCGGCGGCGGCGGGCGCCGCGCAGCTGCATCCAGCCGCTGGCAAAGGCGTCGCTGTACTCGCCGAAGCGCCGCAGCCAGGGCGAGCCCTGAACCGAAGGCGGCGCCACCACCAGCGCACGCTTGAAGTCGGCCTTGGCCAGTTCGGTGGCGGCGAAGGTGGGCGGCAGCGGCACGCCGGCGGCGCGGTAGGCGGTGTTCAGCGTGTCCACCGCGCCATGCACCACGATGGGCCCGATGGACGGATCGACCCCGGCCAGCATGCGCTGCGCCTTGCCGAAGCTGTAGCCCATCAGCAGGCTGGCGCGGCCGGCCTCGGCATTGGCGGCCCACCAGGCGTTGATGTCGGCGAACAGGCTGGCCTGCGTGGGCCAGCGGTAGATGGGCAGGCCGAAGGTGGATTCGGTGATGAAGCAGTCGCAGCGCACCGGCTCGAAGGGCGCGCAGGTGGCGTTGAGGTCGCCCGACACTTCGCCCTGCATCGCGGTGTCGCCAGCGACGAAGTAGTCGCCCGAAGCCACCCACACCCGGCCGCGGTGCTCCAGCCGCACCTGGGCCGACCCCAGCACATGACCGGCCGGGTGCAGGCTGATGCGCACGCCTCGGTGGTCCACCACCTCGCCCCAGCCCAGGGTCTGCAGGGTGATGTCTTCGCCCAGCCGCGAGCGCAGCACGCCTTCGCTGTCGTGCGAGGCCAGGTAGTGGCCATGGCCGCGCCGCGCGTGGTCGGCATGGGCATGGGTGACGATGGCGTGGGACACCGGCCGCCAGGGGTCGATGTGGAAATCGCCGGGCGGGCAATACAGGCCTTCCGGCGTGGCCACCACCAAGTCGTCATGCATCGTCGCATTGTGACGACGCCGGCCCTTCCTGGAGCCTGCCAGGGCGTTCACCGAATGGTGACGATGGGATACTGAAGCAGCCGCCTGTTGCCCGATGACGTCCTTGACTCCTTCCACCGTGCCGCCGCGCCGGCCTCTCGGCTACGAGCCGATGACGCCGCTGCAGATCCTGTTCAGCCTGCGTGGCCGGGTGCCGCGCAAGGTGTGGTGGCTGTATGCCGTGGCGGGCCCCATCGGCGTCGGC
>CAKZXL010000606.1 GCA_937883885.1 uncultured Aquincola sp.
CTCAATTCGGCCATCTTCCTGATGTTCGCCTTCAGCTTCTTCAAGCCGCAGACCGGACGCGACTGGCGCACCTTCGGGGCCTTCGCGGCCTTCGTGGTTGCGCTGTTCGTCGAGATGTACGGCTTCCCGCTCACGATCTACCTGATGTCGGGTTGGCTGCAGACGAAGTACCCCACCCTGGACCTGATGTCGCACAACAGCGGCCACCTCTGGTCGACGCTGCTCGGCGAGAAGGGCGATCCGCACTTCGGGGTGCTGCACATCGCCAGCTACGTCTTCCTCGGGCTGGGCTTCTACCTGCTGTCCGCGGCCTGGAACGTGCTGTACCACGCCCAGCGCGCCAAGCGGCTGGCGACGACCGGGCCCTATGGGCGAATCCGCCACCCGCAGTACGTCGCCTTCGTGATGATCCTGCTGGGCTTCTTGCTGCAGTGGCCGACGCTGCTGACGCTGGTGATGTTCCCGATCCTGGTGGCCATGTACGGACGTCTTGCCGTCACGGAAGAACGCGAGATGCGCGAGCGTTTCGGCACCGAGTTCGACGCCTACGCCGCGCGAACGCCGCGCTTCGTTCCCGCGCTGGGGAACCGCGCCTCGGCCGCCTGAGGCCGGTGATCGCGTGCGAAAGACAGTCGAGGCAGCACAGTGGTCCACAACGTAGTACAGCCTTGCGGGAGACTACCGTGACGAACTCCGTCATCCCTGCCGGTTCGCCAGACGATGCGGACCGCCGGCTCTGGCTCGGCGCGGCAACGGCCGCCGGCGGCGCGGGACTGGTCGCCACCGCGGTGCCTTTCGTGACCTCGCTCGCGCCCAGCGAGAAGGCGCGTGCACTGGGCGCGCCGGTCGACGTCGACCTGGGCAACTTGCGCCCCGGCGAACTGCGGACGGTGGAGTGGCGCGGCAAGCCGGTGTTCGTGCTGCGCCGCACGCCCGAGATGATCGCGGCGCTGGTGCAGCACGATGACCTGCTCGCCGACCCGCTGTCACGCCGGTCGGAGCAGCCCGACGCCGCGCGCAACGCCCTGCGCTCGAGCCGCCCCGACCTGGCGGTGATCGAGGCGGTATGCACCCACCTGGGCTGCGTCCCCACCTTCCGACCCACACCCGGCAGCCCCGACATCGGCGCGCAGTGGCCGGGCGGCTTCTACTGCCCATGCCACGGGTCAAAGTTCGACCTCGCCGGTCGCGTGTTCAAGAACGTGCCGGCCCCGACCAACCTGACGGTGCCGCCGCATCGCTTTCTCTCCGAGACCGCGCTGCTGATCGGCGCCGATCCGACCGCCTGAGGGACCCCCATGTCCAAGAAGCACAAGAAGCAAGAGAAGCGCGAGACGATCAGCACCGCCGACGACGGCGCAGGCGGAACGACCGCACGAACGCCAGCTGTCGAGAGCCCCTCCGACCGTTCGCTGTCGCGAGAAGAATACGAAGCGCAGCTGCACGTGCTGCAGGTCGAGCTGGTGAAGCTGCAACGCCACTTCATCCGCTGCCAGGATCGGATCCTGGTGGTGCTCGAGGGGCGCGACGCCGCCGGCAAGGACGGCAGCATCAAGCGCATCGTCGAATACCTCAGCCCGCGCGAGACCCGTGTCGTCGCGCTGGGCAAGCCCTCCGACCGCGAGCGCAGCGGCTGGTACTTCCAGCGCTACGTGCCACACCTCCCGGTCGCCGAGGAACTCGTGCTCTTCAACCGCAGTTGGTACAACCGTGCCGGCGTTGAGCACGTCATGGGCTTCTGCACCAAGGAGCAGCACGAAGAGTTCATGCAATCCGTGCCGAAGTTCGAGGAGATGCTGGTCGGATCAGGCATCAAGTTGCTGAAGTACTACCTCGACGTCAACAAGGACGAACAGGTCAAGCGCCTCGAAGAACGCCGCCGCGACCCGCTCAAGCAGTGGAAGTCGAGCCCGATCGACGCGGTGGCTGTCAAGAATTGGAAGGCGTATTCCGCCGCACGCGACGCCATGCTGATGCGAACGCACACGGCGACAGCGCCTTGGCGCGTCGTGCGCGCGGACAACAAGCGCCTGGCCCGTCTCAACCTGATGCGCGACATCCTCTCCCGGCTCCACTACGCCGGCCGGAAGGACAAGCTCGTGCGTCCTGACCCCGACATCGTGTTCGAGTTCTCTCCCGATTGCCTCGAGGCCGGTCGCCTGGCCCGCTGACATCCCATCCAAAGGATCCTTCATGAAGACAAGCACCGTAGAAGTCGGCGAACTGGTCTCCAGCCTGAGCGCCGCCGGCGTGCAGCGCCAGATCGCGGCGCTCCCCGGCGTTCATCACGTCGACGTCAACTACGTCGCCGGCAGCGCCACCGTGCACTACGACGAGACGAAGACCTCGCTGGAGGACATCCGACGGCGCATTGTCGAGTGCGGCTACCACTGCCGCGGTGAGATGCTGCCCGCCCACGTCTGCCCGCCCGAGGGACATGCCGAACACGCAGGACACGAAGGCCATGGCGCCCACGCCGGGCATGCCACTCATGGGCACGCCGGACACGTCGCCGCCACGACGCCTGCAGTGAGCAGTGCCGCAGCGAAGGCGCCGCCCGATGCGCTGCACGCGGGACACACCCCGCACGCCGGCCACGGCGGCGATGCCGCCCACCAGACGAGCGACATGATGCACGACATGGGCCATGCGCCCGGCATGTCGATGCAGGACATGGCCAACGACATGCGCAACCGCTTCCTGGTCGCGCTGCTGTTCTCGATTCCGGTGTTCCTCTACTCGCCGATGGGCAAGATGTTCGGCGACTTCCCGACGCCGTTCGGGATGGATCGCAACCTCTTCCTGTTCATCGTCGCGACCGGCGCCATCGCCTATCCAGGCTGGCCGTTCTTCGTCGCCGGCTGGCGCGCGGCGCGCAACAAGGTGGCCAACATGGCCACGCTGGTCGTGCTGTCCGTCGGCACCGGCTACGTGTTCAGCCTCGGCGCCACCTTCTTCTACGAGGGCGAGGTGTTCTACGAAGCGGCGTCCGTGCTGCTGGTGTTCATCCTTCTCGGCCACTGGCTGGAGATGCGTGCTCGCGCCGGCGCCTCCGACGCGATCCGCGCGCTGATGGATCTGGCGCCGCCGATGGCCACCGTGCTGCGCAA
>CAKZXL010000607.1 GCA_937883885.1 uncultured Aquincola sp.
GGACGTGTGGACGTGTGGACGTGTGGACCAAGAGCGCGCCGCGCGCCGTTTGATTCCACTGCCGACTAAAAGAAGTGCCACACCGGCCCGTCCGCGGCCATCAGCGCCGGGCGCCCAGCTGCTGGTAAACCGCGGCCGACACCTGCGCCAACACGCTGCGGTCGGCGTCTGACGACAAGGCGTAGCCGAAAGGCCCGTCAACCCAGTAGAAGACATTGACCGCGCCTTCGCGCGCAAAGCGGAAGGCCGTGTCGGCGTTCTTCGCGCCCGGCTGGGGCGCCCCGCCCGGCCCGGCCGCGCTGCCCACGTCAGCGACGTCGTTGGACACATACAGCGTCAGCTTGCTGCCGAGTTCATTGCGGTACATGAACTGCGCCACCGGCCCCTGGCCACCCGGCAGCAGGCGTCCGCCCTCCAGCGTGTAGCCCTGCGACTGCAGGTGCGGCGGCTTCATCGGCGCGCCCATGCGCTTGGACAGCCAGGCCACGAGCTGGTCTTCGTGCGCGGCGTCCACTTCCACGGGCCGGCGCGCATCGGGGCTGTAGACCGCGTGCGCGACGGCGGCGCGCTGCGCGAAGCCGCTGGCAGACACCAGGGTCAGGCCACCCGGAGCCGGTTGCACAGCCGCCATGCGCGCCGCATCGTCACCGCCGGCGCCGGGCCCGACGCCGCGCAGCCCCCAACCGGTGGCGCCGCTCATGACGGCAATGGCCAACCCGGCGGCCAGGCGCTGCAGGTACCAGGGCGTTGGAGCTACGGCGCGCGGGCGCGCCGACTTCAGCAGGCGTTGCGGCGGCTGCTCGTCCAGCACGGGGTCGAACAGGGCATGCAGCTCGCGCTTCTGCGCACGGTAGGCCTCGACGCGCTGCGCATCGTCGGGGCGCGCGGCCAGGTAGGCGGCGATCTCGGCCTCACGCTCTGCGGGCAGACGGCCATCGACAAACGCATGCAGCTCGGCCTCGGTGACCGGGGGGGTGGGCGGGAGGGTGGGCGGCGATGGGCGATCGGTACTCATAGGGTGCTTCGCAATGCATTCATTTGACGACCTTCAGCCGCACGGGTTCGGCACGACCTTCCATCAGGCCGCGCAGGCGCTCACGGCCGCGCGACAAGCGCGACATCACCGTGCCGATGGGAATGCCCAGGGCCTGCGCCACGTCGGCATAGGCCATGTCTTCCAGCGCCACCAGCAGCAGCACTTCCTTCTGCTCGACGGGCAGCAGGTCCAGCGCGGCCTGCAGGTCCAGCACCGCCAACCTGTCGCCTTGCGTCGGCATCACCGGCACCTCGGGGGTGTCATCGTCCATGGTCACGGTGTGCAGCCTGGGCCGGCGCACGCCATCGACGTGCAGGTTGTGCATGATGCTGAAGAGCCAGGCGCGCATGTCCGCCACGCCGCCCCACAGGCCCGACTTGGCCCAGGCCCGCTCCAGCGTGTCCTGCACCAGGTCGTCGGCGTCGTCACGGTTGTTCACCAGCGCCCGGGAATAGCGGCGCAGGCGCGGCACCCAGCTCAGCAGTTGATGGTCGTCGTTCATCAAGATGTTGAAGATGGGGTGAGCCCGCGCGAAGCTGGGTGTGCAGGCGGGTGTACAGGCGTCATTCCTTGATGATGTGCCAGACCTGTTTGAAGTTGTCGCCGCTGCGGTCGCCGGCCTTCTGGTCGGCCTTGTAGGTGTACACCGGCTTGCCCTTGTAGGCCCACTGGCGTGACCCATCGTCGCGAGTGACGATGCTGTAGGCACCCGTGGTCCGGTCGGTGGCGGTGGCCATCATCGGCGGCCAGAGCGCGGCGCAGCCGCCGTTGCAGGCGCTCTTGCCGCTGTTCGCCACGTCCTGGTCGAAGGTGTAGAGGGTCATGCCAGCGGGTGTGACGAGCGCGCCACCAGACAACATGGCGGGCGCCTTGGCAGGCGGCTCGACCATGTTGGCACAGCCGGCAGTGACCAGAAACGTTACCGCAGATGCGGCGATGGCGAGGGTTTTGAACATGGGAAGCTCCGTGGAAGTGGTGGCGGATCGGGCAGCGTGGGTGAGATCTTGCTGACATCGGGGCAGACGGCACGCTCAGGCCTTTTATTCCGCAGGCGTGAAAAAAAAGATGAGGTGTTGGTTGTGCAGGGTGGCGGGCTGCCGCTGCCCTGTGCGTCCAGCGCGGCTCCATGGTCGGAGCCGCGCGGCCTCGTTCTCAGGGTGCGGGCGTCAGGTTTTGGCCGTTCTCGACCGGGCTGATGCCCACGACGTGGCTGACGCTGCGGGTGCGATTGGCGTTGTCGGTGACCCGGGCAGTGATCGTGACCGAGCGCTTGCCCGCAGGCATCAGGAGCGATCCGCCCACCACCCAATCGGCCGTCGTCACGACATAGCCGTCAGCGTCCAGCTCGCTGCCGGCAACGTTGAAGATCGGCGCCAGGTTCGAGCCCGCCGGCACCACGTTGCCGTTGGGCTGACGCAAGGGCACGTCGAAGGTCACGTTCAGACCCGGGAAATTGCGGTTCGTGCCGTTGCTGGGGTGCGTGATCGGGTTCTGGATCTGGCTGCCATCCAGGATGGTTCCCAACACCGAGCGGGCCGCCGTGCCTTGGCCGTTTTCGCTGACGCCGATGCCGTGACGCGAGCGGTCCAGCGCCGCCACTTGAATGAAGAACAGCGATGCATTCGCAGGCGGCGTCGGATTGCCGGTTTGCGGCCCGGGTGACACACGCGACGGCACGCGGGGCGCGATCATCGTCACCTCCGGTCCGTCCGCGTCGTCGATGCCGTCATCGAACACATCGATCGGAAGGGGCGTCAGTGCCTGCCCCGATGTGATACCGCCGCGCAGCACCGCCATCGAGACCCTGTCGAAGCCGATGCGACCGGCGGTGTCGACCACGGCGGTGGTGATGTTGAAGCGGCTCGTGTCGAGCGGCAGCGATTCAAGCACGTGCCAGCCCAGCCACAGCGTCACGCCCGCGCCGGGCGTGTCGTCGGTGCCCAGGATGTTGAAGAGGTTCGCCAGGTTGGTGTTCTTCGGGATCACGCCACCGTCGGGCTTGACGAGGTCGGTGTCGAGGAAGACATAGAGGCCCGGAATGTTCGGGTTGACCTGGCCGAGCAGCGCGGTGTTTCTGATGTTGAGCGATTCTTTCGCGGCGATCGGTGTCGCGTCGCGCGTGACGACCTCGATGTTCAACACGAAGCCGGTGCCATTCACGCTGCCTGCGCCAATGCGGCCTTCGCCCGGCACAATCTGCGAATCCGCCAGCGGCGAGACGATGCGTGCGATCGGTGCGAGGTCGCCGCGTGCGCCCATGCCGTCCCGTATCTTGATGATGTTCGGATACGTCAGCGATTCAGCGCCGTCTGCAGCGTGGCCGGGCAGTGAAGCAAGGCCTGCCGCGGCCGCGAGGGCAGCATGCATCAGCACGGCCGAAAGTTTGGAAAGCGGGTGTCGCATGGGGAGCTCCTGGGTGGATGGGTGAGCAGTGCGTCAACCACTTCAATCAGGTCGACGCACGGGCGCTTGCGGGTATTCCGTTGTCAACTGCGGGGAATGAACCCGAACGACGCAGGTGCGCACCGCCCCCGGTCTGGCCCGGTGCGGCGCGGCGCTGGTGGATCAGTAGGTCGCGGTCTTGCCGGCGGTTTCGGCCGTGGCTGCCAGGGCGACGTTCAACTTGGGGTCGATCTGCCACGTTTCGCTGACGATCTTGCCTTCGCGGTAGGTCAGCACGTAGCGCACCTTGATGGGCATCTTGCCTTCGAAGACGACGTTGGCGGAGACCGTCGAGCCCTTGGGGTTGGCCGATTCTTCGATGGAGCCGATGGTGAGCTTCAGCGGGCCGACGGCCTTGCCGAACTTTTCCCA
>CAKZXL010000608.1 GCA_937883885.1 uncultured Aquincola sp.
AAGACCATTCGCGCTGGAACGACGTGTACAAGACCTTGCGTGGCCAGTACGGCGCCCGCTCCAGCGCCGAAAGCCCCGGCCAGCCCGACAGCACGGTGATGCACGTGGCCGCGCCGGTGCGCGATGGCGACCGCATCATCGGCGTGCTCACCGTGTCGCGGCCCAATGCCACGCTGGAGCCTTACATCCAGCGCAGCCGCAACCGCATCCTGGCCTGGTCGTGGGGGCTGCTGGGCATTTCGCTGGCCATCGGCCTGCTGTTCACCTGGTGGATGGTCAGCTCACTGTCGCGGCTGCGTGGCTATGCGCATGCGGTGGCGCAGGGCGAGCGTGCCGAGCTGCCGCGCATGGGGCGCCTGTCGGGCAACACCGAGTTCAGCGACCTGGCGCAGGCGGTGGAACGCATGCGCCTGAAGCTCGAAGACAAGGCCTATGTCGAGCGCTACGTGCACACGCTGACGCATGAGCTCAAGAGCCCGCTGGCGGCCATCCGCGGTGCGGCCGAGCTGTTGCAGTCGCCGATGCCCGAGGCCGACCGCCAGCGTTTTGCCGGCAACATCGAACGCCAGACCGAACGGCTGCAACAGCTGATCGACCAGCTGCTGGGCCTGGCCGACGTGGAGCAGATGCGCCAGCTGCGCGACGTGGACAGCGTGGACCTGGCGGCGCTGACGCGCGAGGTGCTGCAGGCGCTGGAGCCGCGGCTGCGCCTGCAGGGCCTGCAGGTGGCCGATCAGCTCGGCAGCGGCCACAGCCTGCGCGGCAACCGCTTCCTGCTGCGCCAGGCCCTGCACAACCTGCTCGACAACGCGATCGACTTTTCGCCCACGGGCGGCCTGCTGACGCTGGGCCTGCTGCATGAAGGGGCCCAGCTGGTGTGGACCCTGCGCGACCAGGGCCCGGGCGTGCCCGACTATGCGCTGGACCGCATCTTCGAGCGCTTTTATTCGCTGCCGCGCGGCCCGGGGCGCGACAAGAGCACCGGCCTGGGCCTGTGCTTCGTGCAGGAGGTGAGCGGCCTGCACGGGGGTGAGTTGCGTATCGAGAACGTGGAGGCGCCGCGCGGCTGCCGCGTCATGTGGCGGCTGCCGGCCTGATGCCTGCCCCCAAGCTCGCTGCGCTCGCGCCCCCCCGAGGGGGATCTCAGTCCCTTGGGGCGGCCCGGCGGGACTGAGCCCCGCAACGCGGCGGCGGCACCGCCGCCATTTCACATTCGCTGCACACGGCCTGCGCGGCCGCTTCGCAGGGGTTTTGAAGAATCGTTTCGTCAACCTGAGACGGAACGAGGAATGAACAAATACCCTTTGCTGAGCAAGCTGCTGCTCATCGGATTGCTGATGGCCCTGCTGGCCATTCCCCTGGCGCTGGTGCGCCAGGTGATTGCCGAGCGCAGCGCCTACCGGCAGCAGGCCGCGGCGGAGGTGGCCCGTGCCCATGCCGGCCCGCAGACCCTGACCGGCCCGGTGCTCTGGCTGCCCTACACCGAAACCTTTGTGCGCAAGGTCAAGGTGGAGGGCAAGGCGGGCGCCACGCGCGAAGAGCTGGTGTCGGAAGAGCGGGTGTCCGTGCAGTTCCCGAAGACGCTGGACACGCGCAGCCGCCTGGCCACCGAAACCCGCTGGCGGGGCATCTTCCCGGTGACGGTCTACACCAGCCAGCACGCCAACACTGGCCGCTTCGTGTGGGAAGAGGTCATGCCCCGCCAACCCGGCGGCCGCATCACCCTGGGCCAGCCGCTGCTGCTGATGGGCGTGAGCGACACACGCGGCCTGCTGGCGGCGCCGCAGATGCGCCTGGCCGGCAGTGCGCTGGCCGTGGAGCAGGCGCCGGCCAGCAGCCCGCTGCCGCTGGCAGCGCGGGTGGACCCGGGCCTGCTCAAGCCGGGTGCCGAGCTGGAAGTGGCGCTGGACTTCGAGCTGGCCGGCACCGGCGGCATCGGCTGGGTGCCGCTGGCCGACGACAGCAGCGTCACGCTGACCTCGTCCTGGCCGCACCCCAGCTTCGGCGGCGATTTCCTGCCGCGCACCCGCAGCGTCACCGCCAGCGGCTTCGAGGCCACCTGGCGGGTCTCGTCGCTCTCCAGCCGGGCGCAATCGCAGTTCCTGGAGGACCCTCGCGGCGACAGCCCGCCCTCGCACACGGTCGAGCAGTTTTCGGTGTCGCTGAACGACCCGGTTGACGTCTACCGCCTGACCGAGCGTGCCACCAAGTACGCCGGCATGTTCATCGTGCTCACCTTCGCCGCCTTCTTCGTGCTGGAGATGGTGCGCCGCTGGCGCATCCATCCGATGCAGTACCTGATGATCGGCGCCGCACTGGTGCTGTTCTTCCTGCTGCTGCTGTCGCTGGCAGAACACATGGACTTCGTGCTCGCCTATGGCCTGGCCAGCACCGGCTGCATCGCGCTGCTGGGCCATTACCTGCGCCATGTGCTGGGCGGCTGGGGCGCGGGCCTGGGCATGAGCGGGCTGCTGGTCGCGCTGTACGGGGTGCTCTACGGCATCCTGGTGTCGGAAGACAACGCGCTGATGATGGGCTCGCTGCTGCTGTTCGGGGTGCTTGCCGCCATCATGGTGGCCACCCGTCGGCTCGACTGGTACAGCGTGATGCGCCCTGAGCCGGTACCGGCCAGCCCCGGCGTGGAACCGCACAGCGCCTGAGCCCCTGAGTCCCTATGGCCACCTACCTGCATTTCGCACCCGCGCTCGCGCTGGCCGCGGCCATCGGGCCGCAGCGCATCGGCTGGCGCCTGGCCCTGGCGGGCGCGGTGTGCGGCGTGCTGCCCGATGCCGATGTACTGGTGCCGCTGCTGGGCCTGGACAGCCTGGACGGCACCTATGGCCACCGCGGCTTCACCCATTCGCTGGGCTTCGCGCTGTTGATGGGCGCCCTGGGCGCGTGCCTGGCCGGGCGCCGGGCGCTGCGGCCCCTTGGGCTGGTGGCGTTGTACCTGGCGCTGTGCACCGCCTCGCATCCGGTGCTGGACGGGCTGGTCGACAGCGGCTTTTGCAACGCCTGGCTGTGGCCGCTGGACGGCACCCGGCACTGCCTGGCCTGGCGCCCGGT
>CAKZXL010000609.1 GCA_937883885.1 uncultured Aquincola sp.
TCGCCGCCCCGACGACGACCTGCGGCGACTGCTGGACCGGGTCGAGCAGCAAGCGGCGCTGATGCTGTGCGTGGGCGGCGCGCGCTTTTTCCAGTCGGCGTGGGCGCAGGCAGCGCAGAAGGACTGCCTGCGCCGCTTCGACCTGCAGGCGCGCATGCCCGTGCTGTCGCTGCGCTGGACGCCCGCCGCCGCCAAGGCGGCGACGCCGTCCATCGACTTCAAGCTGATGCCGCTGTTCGATGGCCAGGCGTTGGCCCGCATGGCCTCCGCCGGGCCGGCGGACGCCGGTCGCTTCGTGGCCGAGGTACTGGCCGAGCAGGCGCCGCGCCACCTGAGCCAGGTGGCCACCGGCCCCGGCGCCACCGACCTGCTCTGGACCTCCGACGGCCGCCTGCTGCTGGCCGACGGCCTCAGCGGCGAAGTCCTCGACGCCGACACCGGCGCCACCGTCGACCGCGCGCCGCCCGGCTGGGACCGGCAACACCCGCTGCTGCTGGCCCAACGCCCCGGCGAACGCGGCCTCACCCTGGCCCGCGGCCAGGACCTGAACGCCGAGCTGCCCGGCTACGCCTCGCTGCAAAGCGGCGCCGACCGCATGGAAGCGCCCATCGAAGAGATGGCATGGTCCGCCGACGGCGAGCACCTGGCGTTGCGGCTGGCCAATGGCACGGTGCGGTTCCTGTGGGCCAGCGAGAAGCCCGATGCCAACGCCGAGCTACAAGACCTGCACGGTATCGGCCGCGGCCCTGCCTGGGGGAAGCTGGCGGCTCACGCCCTGGCGGCCTGGCGTACCGACGGCGACGTGCACGTGCAAGACGTGCAGCGGCCCCGGGCGCGCTGGCCAGCACCAGACGAGGTGATAGGCCTGGCCTGGTCCCACGACGACGCCGTCCTTGCCTGCGCCCTGCACGGCGGCGGCTTGCAGCTCGCCCGTTTGTCCCCACTCGGCCTGGCAGGGTTGGTCGATGTATCGGCGCCGGGCGACGCCGAACTCGCGCCCCGGCTGGCGTTCGCGCCAAACGTCTTCGACCGAGGATTCCAGAGCCTAGCCCTGGCGGCAGGTCAGAACTTGACCCTGCTGCGCATCGCACCCGACGCGCTCGAACCGTACGCCGCCGCTCCTGCTGCCGCCGAGGTCGAACCTGCACGCTCACTCTCTTCGGCAGCACTGGACTTGATTCCGGCCGAGCCCGACGACGTGATCGATGCCGCCTGCGCGGTGATGCACGCCGTGGGCCTGGCTTTCCAGCGTGGCAGCTTCGCCCAGAACACGGAAGCGCCTGTGGCCGTTCGCTACGCGAGCTTGCTGACACAGCAGCGGGCCATGGTGCGATCGGCGCTCCTGGACAACCTGATTTCGCGCAGCGGCGATCTGTTCGGCTCCGACGTGCAGGCCTGCCTGCTGCGGGGTGAGCCTGATCCGCTGGCGCACCCTGACACCGAAGCAGGTGCCCAGCAGTGGCTGGCCTGGTTGGCCGACGCTCAGAACGCGCTGTCGCTTCTGTCATCCGTCGCGGCCCTGGATCCGCCGCAGGAAGATCGTGCCAGCACGCATTTGTCCATGAAGGAAGTCAGGCAGTGGTTGCAGCGGCTGGAAGCCATCCGCGGCGATCTGACGCCCGAGGAACAGACAACTTGGCAGCGCGTGACTGGCGTGCACCTGCTGTCTTGGTTGCAGGCGATGGCGCCTCTGCGCGACGTGGAATTGTTGAGCCAGCAAGGTGCGCTGCCCCACCACCGGGGCCTGCTAAACAGCCTGCAGTCGACGCTCAGCGCACTCGGCGAGGCAGCCGTGGTCAACTTGATGGCCGCGCCGACGTACCGCGCTCGGTGGCTGGGTTTGCCCCCGCCCAACACCGAGTTCAGCGAATGCCGCCAACTTCACGACTACGTGATGCGGTTCAGCGAAGCCCTGGCACACACGTGCGAGAACTTGGTGGACGCCAGCCGGCCCAACCGCTGGCTGGAGATGCCGCCAGTGCCCGCTGAGGCGTTGCGGGTGGCCAAGACGCTGACGGATCGCCTCCACCTGCAGTTGCAGCGCAAACGCGGTCCGGACGACGCTGTTCCCTGGCAGTTGCCAGCGCAAGACGCAGCGCCGCTGGTTCGACTTTTCGGCCGCATACTGGCCACCCGGCTCGCTTGGCAAAGCTATCAGGCCCCACCTGACGACTGGGCCGTGCCCGGCCTGCCGCTGCTGTGGGTCGACGACCAGCCGCAGCACAACCTCGGCGGGGTGCGAGCGCTGCAGGAGCGAGGCTTTCGCGTCGCAACGGCGCTCGACACGGAAACCGCGCTGCAGGCCCTGCAAGGCCCCATCGACTACGCCGCCGTCATCTCCGACATGGGCCGCCCGCCCGACCCGCAGGCCGGCTACACGCTGCTGCAGGCCATGCGTGCCGAGCACGACAGCACGCCGTTCATCCTCTTCTCGCGCGACGTGCTGCCCGAGCACCATGCCGAATCGGTGCGCCGCGGCGCACTGGGCAGCACCGACGACTTCCAGGTGCTGATGGGCTGGCTGCAGCGCGAGCTGCTGCAGCGGCCGGCAATCAAATCTGCGGCATGAGCACAGGACCCGCGTTACACTGATCCCGTGTTTACCAGGAGCCGATGATGGCCAACCTCACGATTGCCGTGGACGATGACCTGCTTCGCCAGGCGCGCATCAAGGCCGTGCAAGACGGCACCAGCGTCAACGAGGTGTGCCGCCAGGCCATTGAGCGCTACGCACTGGAAGGCGCGGACACGCCGGCCGACCGGCTGGCGCGCCTGCGTGCGCTGGCCCGCCGCGCCCGCGCGGGGGACGATACCGAAGACACCTGGCCCGGCCGGGCCGCGCTGTACGACGAGGCGCTGTCTCGCCGCGGCCGGTCGTGAGCCATTTCTTCGACAGCAATGTGCTGGTGTACGCGCTGGACGCCACGCAGGGCCTGCGCCACGCCGTGGCTGACGCGCTGCTGGAAGAGCACCTGACCCGGCGCAGCCTGGTCATCAGCACCCAGGTGCTACAAGAGACCTATGCGGTGCTCACGCGCAAGAAGCGCCTGCCGGCCGAAGCCGTGAGCGAGGCACTGGCCGTGTTCCGACGCGAGCGTGTTGTGCCGGCCGATGCCGACAGCGTGCTGCGCGCCTTTGCGTTGGCGCAGCGGCACCAGCTCAGTTGCTGGGACGCCTTGATCGTGCAGGCTGCATTGGATGCGCGCTGCACGACGCTGCTCACCGAAGACCTGCAAGCGGGCATGCGTTTCGGTGAGCTGGAGGTGGTCAACCCGTTCAGCCA
>CAKZXL010000610.1 GCA_937883885.1 uncultured Aquincola sp.
CTGGCCGTGCCCTTCGACCTGCCGGTGGCGCTGCCGCGCGGCTACTACCTGTGCTGCCTGCCCGCGCAGGCCGAGCGGCCCGCGCTGGTGGCCTTTCGGCAATGGCTGCTGCAGGAAGCGGCGGCCGACCTGGCGCGGCCGCTGGAAGGGCCGGCGCCGATCAGGTGATCACCGACTGTTGCGCGATGCCCGCATCCACCAGCACATGCTGGCCGGTCATGCCGTCGCTGTCGTCGGCGGCCAGAAAGAGCGTGGCGCGGGCCACGTGGCCGGGGTCCAGGCGCAGCTTCAGGCATTGCGCGTCCAGGAAGGCCTGGTCGGCCGCGGCGTCGCGGTGCAGCGTGGTCTGCCGTTCGGTGACGATGGCGCCAGGCACCAGCGCATTGACGCGGATGTTGCGCTCGCCCAGCTCGCGCGCCAGCGTGCGCGTCAGGCCCAGGATGCCGGCCTTGGCCGTGGTGTAGCCCGCGAGGCGCGGCCGGCCGCGCATCCAGCTGACCGAGCCCATGTTCACCACCGCGCCGCCGCCGGCCTCGGCCATCGCCGGTGCGCAGGCCTGGATGGCGAAGAAGTAGTGCTTGAGGTTGAGCGACAGCCGGTCGTCCCACAGCTCGGGCGTCACCTCCTCCATCGCATGGCGGTCGTCGCGACCGGCGTTGTTGATGAGCACGCGGATGGGGCCCAGCTCGGCGATCAGCTCGCGCAGCACGGCCTGGTAGGCCACCACGTCGCGCACGTCGCACACGCGGTAGTGCGGCGCGGCATGGCCGGCCCGGCGCAGCTCGTCGATGAGGGCATCGCCACCGCCGGGCCGGGTGCCGCAAAAGGCCACCACCGCGCCTTGCGCGGCGAAGGCCCGCACCAGCTCGGCGCCAATGCCCGAGCTGCCGCCGCTGATGAACACCACGCGCTCGCGCAGCGAGGGGTAGAGGGTGTAAGGGCGGCTCATGTCAGGCAGGCAGGTCGGCCAGCACGTCGGCCATCTGCACCGGCAGGCCGGTGTCGATGCTGCGGTGGGCCGCCAGCCCGGTGGCCACGCTGCGCAGGCCTTCTTCCAGCGTGATCTCGGGCGGCGTGCCGTTTTGGATGGCGGCCAGGAAGTGCTGGTGCTCGATGTACGAGGCGCCGAAGTGCTGGCCCGGGTAGCGGATGTTGGTGTCCCACACGCGGCGCACCGACACGCCCTGGCCGGTGCCCGAAGGCTGGCCCCAGACCTCGCGCCGGCCCCAGTCCGCGCGCCGGCCGCAGCGCAGCGTGAGTGAAGGCAGCAGCGTCTCGTAGCGGGCTTGGTCGCCCACCACCACGATGTGTTCGTTGTCCACCGAGTTCTCGGCGAACATGCACAGGTCCAGCATCGCACGGGCGCCGCTGGGGTACTCCACGATCACATAGGCGCTGTCCAGGATGTCGGGCGTGCGGCCGTCGTAGCGTTCGTCCAGGTGGTTCACCCGCTGGCCGCCGGAGGCGAACACCCGCGTGGGCCGCTCCTGCAGGATGAGGTCCATCAGGTTGAAGTAGTGGCAGCACTTCTCGACCAGCGTGCCGCCGGTGTTGGCCGAGAAGCGGTTCCAGTCGCCCACCTTGGGGTAGAAGGGCTCGCGGTGCTCGCGGATGGCCACCTGGTGCAGCTTGCCGGCGCCGCCGGCATGCACCAGACGGATCATCTCGGCCACTGGCGGCATGTAGCGGTATTCCTGCGCCACCCACACCACACGCTGGGCACCTTCGGCCACGCGCTGGCGTTGCAGCGCCAGCAGGGCCAGGCCGTCTTCGATGGTGGTGACCAGCGGCTTTTCGGCCAGGATGTGCAGGTCGGTGGCCAGCGCGGCGCGCAGGATGCCAGCATGGGTGTGGTTGGGCGTGGCGATCACCACCGCGTCGCAGGCGCCGCTGTCCAGCAGCGCCTGCGGGGTGTCGAAGACCTGCACGGTGTCGGGCAGCAGGGCCTGGGCCTTCTGGCGGCTGCCGGCGTCCACGTCGGCGATGGCGGTGACCTGCGTGCCGGGCAGGGCGCGCAGGTTCTCGATGTGCTCGCGGCCCATGCTGCCGCAGCCGATGATGCCGTAACGAAGAAGGGGTTCCATGCTCACTTCCAACACCGTGGGGTTACTTCAGAACTGGTGGGCGATGCCCACGCCGATGCCGCGCACCGACTGGCCGGCGCGCAGCGGGTTGACGCCATTGAGCGAGTTGGCCGCGTTGTCGTCGTTGGCCACCCGGCCCAGCGAGGCGTACAGCTCGGTGCGCTTGCTCAGCAGGTGGTGGTAGCCGATGCCGAAGCCGCTGGAATCGCAGGCATTGCAGTCGTCGATGCGCTTGGCCGCGTAGTTGGCCCACAGCTGGCCGGTGGGCAGCTTGAACGAGACGCCCACCATGTAGTCGTGCCCGTCGATGCTGCCGCCGCTGGCGGTGCTGGCCTCGTACTTCCAGGGGTGCACGTTGGCCCACAGGTTGAGCTCGGGCGTCACCGAATACATGCCGCCCACCATCGTCTCGGTCACCTTCTGCTCACGGCCGGTGGCGGCCACCAGGCCGCGCTTTTGCGTGTAGCCGGCGCCCAGGTACAGCGGGCCCGACTTGTATTCGGCATTGGCGCCGTACACCTTGCCGGCGTCGCCATAACCTTCACCCGCGCCCACCGCGCCGGTGACCGTCAGCCCGCCGAACGAAGGCGTCTTGTAGATCACCAGGTTGTTCTCGAAGGCCGACGAGATGCCCACCGCATACACGCCCGAAGCGGCCGAGCCGATGGTGCCGTTGGCTACCGGCTTTTGCAGCGCCGCGCTGTTCACGCGCAGGAAGTTGCTGCGCTGGATGGACTGCACCGCGCTGTAGCCGTGCAGCCGCAGCGGGCCGGCATCGTCGGCGAACAGGAAGGGCCAGAAGATGGGCGTGTACTGCCGGCCCAGGGTCACGGTGCCCCAGTCCTTGCTGCTCAAGCCCACGTACGAGCCGCGGTTGAAGAAGCGCGTGCCGCCCGCCGCATTGCCGGTGTCGGCGCTGATGCCCGACTCCAGGAAGAACAGCGCTGTCAGGCCGCCGCCCAGGTCTTCGGTGCCCCGGAAGCCCAGGCGCGAGGCGGTGTAGGTGCCGCTGTCCACGCGGCTGGTCTTGGCGCCGTTGTCGATGTGCTGCAGGCCCACGTCGACACGGCCGAACACCGTGACCGTGCTTTGCGCCATCGCGGCCGGGGCCGCAGCCGCGGCCGCCAGGGCCAGCAGCGTGATCGTCGTCTTCTTCATCCACATTCTCCGGTTGTGTGTGTTCATCCCGGCCTCCTCACCCCTTGAGGCCGCCTTGCGTCAACCCGCCCACCACGCGTTCCTGGAACAGTGCGATCAGCACTGCAATGGGCACGATGGCCACCACCAGCGCGGCCGAGATCACCGGCCACGGGAAGGTGAATTCGCCCTGGTAGAGCGAGATGCCGACGGGCAGGGTGCGCATGGAAGCGCTGGCGTTGAGCGACAGCGCGAGCAGGAATTCGTCCCAGGCATTGACGAAGGCCAGGATGCCGGCGGTGAACACACCGGGCGCGGCCAGCGGCACCACCACGCGCCACAGGGCGCCCAGGCGGGTGCAGCCGTCGATCATCGCGGCGTTCTCCAGGTCCTTGGGAATGCTCTGGAAGAAGCTCACCAGCACCAGCGTGCACACCGGCAGGCTGAGCACGGTGTAGGGCAGCACCAGCGCGGTGTAGGTGTTGAGCAGCGACAGGTGGCGCATCGTCTCGAAGATGGGCACCAGCAGCGTGACCAGCGGGAACATGCTGGAGGCCACGATGCAGGTGAGCACCAGCTGCCGGTGGCGCAGGTTGAGCCGCGCAATCGCATAGGCCGCCAGCGCCGCCACCACCAGCGACACCGCGGTGGACACCAGCGCCACCACCAGGCTGTTGCCCAGGTACTTGAGCAGCGGCTGGTCGGTGAAGGCCTGCACGTAGTTGCTCAGCACCAGCTCGTGCGGCAGGTAGGTGATGGGCTTGCGCACCAGCTCGGACTCGGTCTTGAGCGAGGTGAGCAGGATCCACACCGCCGGGAAGAAGCCGTTGACCACCACGATGGCCGCGGCGATGAGCCGCAGCGCCCGCGCGCTGAAGAGGTTCTCGGGCTGCCTCATGCACTTCTCCCGATGCGGCGCAGGTAAAAGCCGGTGACCACCAGCGACAGCAGGAACATGAACACCGCCAGCGTGGAGCCGTAGCCCACGTCCAGGTAGTCGATCGTGGTCTTGTGGATCAGCATGGCCAGCGTCTCGGTGGCATTGCCCGGGCCGCCCTTGGTCATGGTGTAGGGAATGTCGAAGGTCTGCAGCGCGGTGATGGTGCGAAAGATCAGCGCCACGATGATGGAAGGCATCAGCATCGGGATCGTGATCTGCCAGAACTGCTGCCAGCGGCTGGCGCCGTCGACCTCGGCCGCCTCGTACAGCGACTGGGGGATCATCTGCAGGCCGGCCAGCAGGATCAGCGCCATGAAGCTGCTGGTCTTCCAGATGATGGTCAGGCAGATGGCCGCGAAGGCGAACGTGGGCTGCAGCAGCCACATGCGCGCTTCGCTGGCACCCAGGCGCCGCGCCAGGTCGTTGACCACGCCGTATTCCGAGTGGAAGAACCACGCGAAGATGAGGCCGGCAAAGGCCAGCGGCAGCGCCCAGGGCAGCAGCAGCGCCAGCCGCACCGGCCACTGCCGCCGAAAGGGCAGGTTGGCCAGCATCGCCAGCCCCAGCCCCACCACCAGCGCGCCGGGCACCGTGATCAGCGTGATGAGCACGGTGTTGCGGGTGGCGTTCCAGAAGTCCTTGTCGGTGAGCACCAGCAGGTAGTTCTCGAAGCCGACGAAGCGGGCCTCGCCGCCGCCGGACAGCCGCAGGTCGAAGAAGCTGTTCCACAGCAGCCGGCCGATCGGGTAGACCACGATCAGCGCCAGCAGCAGGAAGGCGGGCGCCAGCATCAGCACGGCGAGCGTACGGTCGCTGGGATCGCGCAGGCGGTCCAGGGCGTTCATGGGGCAGGCAGGTCGCGGCTACTCAGCGCATCACGCGGCGCAGGCGGCTCTCGATCTCGGCGACGGCTTCTTCCGGCTTCTTGGTGCGGGCCAGCGCGGCGCTGACCGAGGTGCGGATGACGTCGCTCACCTGGCCGTAGTCGCGCGACAGCGGCCGGCTGCGGCCGGCGCCCACCACCGCGCCTGCGTCCTTGAACCAGGGCACGGCCTTGAGCACGTCGGCGTCCTGGTACACCGCCAGCGAGGTGGGCAGCAGGCTGCCTTCGGCCGCCAGGAACTTGCTGGCCTCGGGGCTGGCCAGGAACTTCACCAGCTTGGCGGCCTCTGCCTTGTTCTTGCTGAAGGCGCTGACCGACCACTGCCAGCCGCCCAGGCAGGTGGCGCTCTTGCCGCCGGCCACCGCGGGCAGCGGCATCACGCCCACCTTGCCTGACACCTTGCTGTCCTTGTCGGTGTTGAAGCGGTCCCAGGCAAAGCCCCAGTTGATGGCGAACACCACCTGGCCGGCCTTGAATTCGTTCACCGTGTCGGGCGTCTTCACCTCGGCCACGTTCTTCTTGATGACGCCCTGGTCCACCATGGCCAGCCACTGGTTGATGCCCTTGACGGCGGCGTCCTTGTCCAGCGTCAGCCGGCCCGCGGCATCGTTCAGCTCCTTGCCCTGGCTCCAGTAGGGCAGCAGGAAGGTGCACACCGCGCCTTCGATGGGCGCGCCCTGGATGGACAGGCCCTGCAGGTTGGCATCGCCCTCGGCCTGCTGGATCTTCTTGGCCGCAGCGGCCAGTTCGTCCCAGGTCTTGGGCTCGGCGATCTTGTACTTGTCCAGCAGGTCCTTGCGGTAGTACATGAACATCGCATCGGCAAAGGCCGGCATCGCCGCCACCTTGCCGTCGATCACGTTGGCCTGCGCATAGGCGGGCAGGTAGGGCTTCATGGCCACCGCCGGCTCGCCGACGTAGGCGTTGAGCGGTTCCACCCAGTTGGCGCCGGCGTACTGCGCCGGGTTGACGATGTCGATCATGAAGAGGTCGATCGACGAGTCCTTGGCATTGAGCACCGTGCCCAGGTACTGGCGCTGCAGCTCAGACGTGGCGCCGCCGGTCTCCACCTCGATGGTGACGCCGGGGTTGCGCTGCTGGTACTGGTCGAACAGCTTGCGCATCAGGTCGGGCCGCTGGCCCGAGCCGCCGGCAAAGGCGCGCAGCTTGGTGTCGGCCAGCGCATGGGTGGCGCTGCCGGCCAGCAGCAGGGCGGCCAGCAGGGCGCCGGTCAGGGTGCGGGGGTTCTTCATGGTGTCTTCTCCTCGTCGTCTTGTGGGGTCAGGCCCGTGCGTCACCGGTCTCGGGGTCGAACAGGTGCAGGTGCGCCGGCTGCACATGCAGCGTGAAGCGGGTGCCCGGCGCTTCGCGGAACTGCGCCGGCAGCCGCGCCACCATGTCCACCGCACCCAGGCGGGCGGTGACCAGCGTCTCGGCGCCCAGCGGCTCCAGCAGCGAGACGGTGGCCGGCAGCGCCAGGTCGCCCGGCTGCGGCGCCAGGCGCAGGTTCTCGGGCCGCACGCCCAGCGTCAGCCGGCCGCTGTGGCGGTCCAGCGGGGCGGGCAGGCGCAGCCGCAGGCCGTCGCCCAGGTCGGCATGGCCATCGGCCAGCTGGGCGCTCACCAGGTTCATCGGCGGCGCGCCGGTGAAGCCGGCCACGAACAGCGCCGCCGGCCGGTTGTAGACGGTGTCGGGCGTGTCGTACTGCATCTTGCGGCCGGCGCTCAGCACCGCGATGCGGTCGGCCAGGGTCATCGCCTCCACCTGGTCGTGCGTCACGTAGATCATGGTGGCGCCCAGCCGCTGGTGCAGGCGCTTGATCTCGGTGCGCATCTCATGGCGCAGCTGGGCGTCGAGGTTGGACAGCGGCTCGTCGAACAAAAACACCTCGGGCTGGCGCACGATGGCGCGGCCGATGGCCACCCGCTGGCGCTGGCCGCCCGACAAGGCCGCCGGCTTGCGGTCCAGCATGTGGTCGATGCGCAGCAGCCGTGCCGCGTCGCCCACGCGGCGCTTGATCTCGTCCTCGGGCGTCTTGCGCAGCCGCAGGCCGAAGGCCATGTTGTCGTACAGGCTCTTGTGCGGGTACAGCGCATAGTCCTGGAACACCATTGCGATGTCGCGGGCCCGGGGCGGCTTGTCGTTGACCACCTGGCCGCCGATGCGCACCTCGCCACCGGTGATGCTTTCCAGCCCTGCGATCATGCGCAGCAGCGTGCTCTTGCCGCAGCCCGAAGGGCCGACGAACACACAGAACTCGCCCTGCTTGATCTCCAGGTCGATGCCGTGGATGACCGGCACCTTGCCGTCGTAGCTCTTCTTGACGCCCCGCAGTTCGACCGCAGCCATCAGTAGCCCCCGCTCACGGTGCTGCCTTCGGCGGGCGGCTGGCCCAGCGCGCCGATGGCCGCCTGCGCGCTGCGCATCAGCAGCCCCAGGTCGGAGGCGATGGCGGTGAAGTCGAAGCCCATCGCGCGGTAGCGCTGCACCACCTCCACGGTGCCGCCCACGGTGCCGATGGGCTTGCCCACCGCCTTGGCACGCTGCACCGCCTGCGCGGTGATCTCCAGCACCGCCGGGTGGGTGAGCTGGGCCACATGGCCCATGGTGGCCGACAGGTCGCCCGGGCCGATGAAAAGCGCATCCACCCCCGGCACCGCGGCAATGGCTTCCAGCTGGCCGATGGCCTCGGTGGTTTCCAGCTGCACGATGACGCAAAGGCCCTGGTTGGCCGTGCGCAGGTAGTCGGGCGCGGTGCCGAAGCGTGAGGCCCGGCTCATGCCGGCCATGCCGCGCCGGCCTTCGGGCGGGTAGCGGGTGGCGGCCACCGCATCGCGTGCCTCTTCCGCGCTTTGCACGAAGGGCACCAGCAGCGTGGTGGCGCCGGCGTCCAGCACGCGCTTGATGGTCACCGCATCGTTCCAGGGCACGCGCACCACCGGCTTCATGGGCGTGCCGGCCACCGCCTGCAGCAGGTGGATCAGCTCCATCTGGTCCAGCGGCGTGTGCTCCATGTCGATCACCGCCCAGCCGAAGCCGGCATGGCCCATCGCCTCGGCCACCAGCGGGCTGGCGGACATGATCCAGGTGCCCAGCGCGGGCGGGCTGGCCGGGGTGTGCAGCAAGGTGTGAAAGGCGTTCATAGGGCGGCGGATGGTAGAAGTGCTGGGCGCAAGCAGATATGCGGTTTTATCCGCCGTTGCTGCGGATTTCGTGCTTAGAAAATGGCCGGTTCCGGGCTAGCGTCCGGCCCTTGCAGGAAGTCGAAGTCGCAGCCTTCATGCGCCTGCGTCACATGCTGCTGGTACAGCCGGGTGTAGCCCCGGGCGGCGGCCGGCGGCGGCGGCTGCCAGGCCGCGCGGCGTTGGGCCAGTTCTTCGTCGGGCACCAGCAGCTGCAGCGAGCGGGCGGCCACGTCCAGGCGTATGCGGTCGCCGGTGCGCACCAGCGCCAGCGGCCCGCCGATGGCGGCCTCGGGGCTCACGTGCAGCACGCAGCTGCCGTAGTGGGTGCCGCTCATGCGCGCGTCGGAGATGCGCACCATGTCGCGCACGCCGCGGGCCAGCAGCTTCCGCGGGATGGGCAGGCCGCCCCATTCGGGCATGCCGGGCGCGCCCACCGGGCCGGCATAGCGCAGCACCATCACCGTGGTCTCGTCGCAGTCCAGGTCGGGGTCATTGCATTGCGCCACCATCTCGGCGGGTGAATCGAACACCAGCGCGCGGCCTTCATGGCACAGCAGCTGCGGGCTGGCGGCGCTCACCTTCATCACCGCGCCATCGGGCGCCAGGTTGCCGCGCACCACGGCCAGGGCGCCGTCGGCGCTCACCGGCCGATCCAGCGGGCGTATGGTCTCGTCGTCCAGGCTGCGGCGGCCGTCGATGTTCTCGCCCAGCGTGCGGCCGGTCACCGTCATCTCGCCCAGCGACAGGTGGGCGCGCACCCGGTCCATCAGGGCGGGCAGGCCACCCGCGTAATGGAAGTCCTCCATCAGCCGGTCGCCGCTGGGAAACAGGTTGGCCAGCACCGGCACCTGGCGCGCGATGGCGTCCAGGTCGTCCAGCGTCAACGCCACGCCGGCGCGGCGGGCCATGGCCAGCAGGTGCACCGCCGCGTTGGTGGAGCCGCCCAGCGCCATCTGCACCACCGCCGCGTTGCGGAAGGCGCCGGTCGTCAGCAGGTCGGCGGGCTTCAAGTCTTCCCACACCAGGCCGACGATGCGTTCGCCGCAGCTGGTGGCCATGCGCGTGTGGCCGGCGTCCATCGCCGGAATGGCGGTGCTGCCTGGCAGGGCCAGTCCCAGCGCCTCGACGATGGCCGTCATGGTGCTGGCGGTGCCCATGGTGTTGCAGGTGCCGGGCGCTCGGGTCATGTGCGCTTCCAGCTTCACCCACTCGGGCTCGCTGATGTGGCCGGCCTGGTACTCGTCCCAGAACATGCGGGTGTGGGTGCCGGCGCCCACGGTGCGTGGCGGCTGGCCGGGCTGCAGGTAGCGGTCGCTGAGCATCGGGCCGGCGGCGCAGAACAGCGTGGGCAGCCCGGCGCTGATGGCGCCCATCACCGTGGCAGGGGTGGTCTTGTCGCAGCCGGCCAGCAGCACCACGCCGTCGATGGGCAGCGAGCGCAGCAGCTCTTCCACCTCCATCGCCAGGAAGTTGCGGTACAGCATGGTGGTGGGCTTGACCATCACCTCGCCCAGGCTCATGGCGGGCAGCTCGAAGGGCATGCCGCCGGCCATCAGCACGCCGCGCTTGACGGCCTCGGCCCGCTCACGCAGGTGGGCGTGGCAGGGCGACAGATCGCTCCAGGTGTTGACGATGGCGATGATGGGATGGTCGAGCACGTCTTCGCGCCGCAGGCCCATCTGCTGCATGCGCTGGCGGTGTGCAAAGGCCCGCATGTCGGTGGCGGCAAACCAGCGACGGCTGCGCAGCTCGGCCAATGTTTTGCGTGGGGGCATGGGGCGGTGATCCGTGTCGCGTGTTAGCGGTAACATTAAGCGCGCAACATAATCGCTGCCATTCAGGGAAACCCGATGCGATGAACGAAACAACGGCTGAGAACGGGCGCCGGCCGCGCCGCGGCCATGGACGCCCCACGCTGCACGACGTGGCCGCGGTGGCGCAGGTCACGCGCATCACCGTCTCGCGCTACCTGCGCGAGCCGCACCTGGTGGCGCCCGACACGGCCGAGCGCATCCAGGCCGCCATTGCGCAGACCGGCTATGTGCGCAACCTGCAGGCGGGCCAGCTGGCCAGTGGGCGCTCACGCATGGTGGCGGCGCTGATCCCCAACGTCGGCCATTCCATCTTCGGCGAGTCGATCCAGGGCCTGGTCGATGGCCTGCACGACACCGAATACGAGCTGCTGCTGATGCCCACCGGCTATTCGCTGGAACGCGAAGAAGCCCAGCTGCGCGCGCTGGCCGGCTGGGGCCCCGCCGCGCTGGTGGTCACCGGCCGCCACCACACGCCCGGCGCGCTGCGCCTGTTGCGCGATGCGCAGCAGGCCGGCACGCCGGTGGTCGAGATCTGGGACTGCAGCCATGCCGCGCCAGCGGCCGATGGTGCACCGGCGCTGCCGCAGATCGGCTTCGACCACCATGCGGTGGGCCGCGCGGTGGCCGAGCACTTGTTGGCCCTGGGCCACCGCTCGCTCGCCTTCGTGGCCAGCGCGGTGTCGGAAGACTACCGCGCCAGCGACCGCTGCGAAGGCTTCTTGCAGGCGGTTCAGGCGGCCGGGGCGCAGGTGCGGGTGTTCCGCGCCAATGCGGGCGACGTGTTCGACGCCGGCCGCGCGCTGCTGGGCCCGCTGCGCAGCGCCGACCATGGCCGCATCACTGCCGTGGGCGTGGCCAACGACCAGCTGGCCTGCGGCCTGCTGCTGGAAGCCCAGGCCACCGGCGTGGCGGTGCCGCAGGCGCTGTCGGTGGTGGGCTTCGGCGACTTTCCGCTGGGCAACCAGATGCGCCCGCGCCTGTCCACCGTGCGCCCGCCGCGCGAAGAGATCGGCCGCGCCACCGCGCGCGCCCTCCTGGCCGCACTGGACGCCGAAGAACCGGTGCGCGGCTGCGAGCTGCCCTGGCAGCTGATCGACCGGGGCAGCACCGGGCCGGTGGGGTGATTCGCCGTACAATCCAGCCCAACACACCCGCCACACGTCCTGATCTCGGTCAGGGTTCTGCATTCAGGCAGACGTGCAAAAGGCGGGTTTTCTTTGGGCGGAAGTTGTTCCAACCGACGGATTCTTGGCCAAGGTTCCTTTCAGCAAAGTCGCCGCGACCCCTGAGCAGTTGCTGCAGAAGTTGAAAGACCGGGGCCTTGTCGTATCGGCTGCCACCGAACCAATGGCGCTGGCCTACCTGCGCGGTGTTGGCGGTTACCGCCTCAAAGGCTACTGGTTTCATGTGGTCGATCCGGCCACCAAGCGCTTCCCCGCCGGCTACACCTTCGAGCAAATTGCAGCGCGCTGCGAGCTGGACCGCGAGTTGAGAGCGGCCACCATCGAAGCCATTGATCGGCTGGAGGTGGCCATCCGCACGGTCATGGCGAACTACCTGAGCTTGCGGCATTCACCGCACTGGTTCTTGAACACGGCCATCTTCAAGCCCACGCGCGACTGGGGCGTCGGCCAGCTGATCCGCAAGATCGAAGAGGAGGTGCGTCGCGCCGAGGGCAAGCGGTTCGTCGCGCACTACTTCAACCGCCACGACGATCCTTACCTGCCGCCAAGCTGGTCCATCAGTGAGTGCGTGACCTTCGGATTGTGGTCACGCACCTACGCCATCCTGCGCGACGCGCGACAAGAAGGCCATCTCCAAGCGCTTTGGCGTTGATCAAGTGGAGGTGTTCCAGTCGTGGATCCACACGCTGACCGTAGTCCGCAATGTGGCGGCGCACCATGGGCAATTGCTGAGGGTGCGGCTGGGAGTGGCTCCTGCCAATTACAAATCTGCCGGCATCAAGTTCGCAGATCAAAAGTCGTTCTATGCAGCCGCGACCGTGGTGCACTTCCTTCTCGTCCAAACAGGTCTGCCGCATCGTTGGAAGGCGGAGTTGACGGCCATCTTCCAGCGGTACCCGGACGTCGAGCCGGCCGAACTCGGGTTTCCCGCGGGATGGACGACACAGCCAGGCTGGTAGACGCCAGCCTGCGTTCTCACACTCGCGGCTGCCGCCCGTCCTACAAATGGTTGCGTTTGGCGCCGACGGGTGGCACGCCGCATGCCGGGCGATAGTCGCGCAAAGGCTGCCACCACCATGACCACCACCGCCACACGCCCCTCACTGCCCCCGATGCGCCGCGGGCAGGACCTTGCCGAGCCGCTGGCGCCCTGGAACAGGCCCACGCGCGCCGCCCGCTGGTGGAGCATGGGCGTGCCCCTGCTGCTGGTGCTTGTGGGCAACGGGTTGCTGTTCGCCACCGGCACGACCGGTGCCGACCCCGCCTTCAGCAGCCTGCGGCTGGCGCCACCGGGCTGGTTCGTCGGGCTGATGTGGGCATTGATCTTCCCGATGTGGGGCTATGCCCGCTGGCGGGTGTGGCAGGCCGGCGCCGTCGGCCGCCGCGCCGCCCGCTGGGTGGTGGCTTTGATGGCCTGGGGCCTGGCCTACCCGGTGCTGACGCTCGGCTTCGAGACCGGGCTGTCGGCCGTCGCGAACGTCGCCTCCCTGGCCTTGGTCATCATGACCACCCGTCGCGTGTGGCGCGCCCATGCGCCGGCGGCGCGCTGGCTCTACCCGTCGATCCTGTGGATCGGCTTTGCCACTGCGCTGGGCCTGGCGGCCTGGTGGCGCTGAGGCACGGCCCATCCCATACCGCCCATGGCCGACCCGCTGCAGCGCTACCGGGACAAACGCGACTTTCGCGCCACGCCGGAGCCGCAGGGCGGCCAGGCCAGCGGCGGCGACCTGCACTTCGTGATCCAAAAGCACGCGGCGCGCAACCTGCACTACGACTTCCGGCTGGAACTGGACGGCACGCTCAAGAGCTGGGCGGTGCCCAAGGGCCCCAGCCTCGACCCGCATGAGCGGCGCATGGCCGTGGAGGTGGAAGACCACCCGCTGGACTACGCCAGCTTCGAGGGCACCATTCCGGAAGGCCACTACGGCGCCGGCCAGGTCATCGTCTGGGACAACGGCACCTGGCAGCCCGAGGGCGATGCCCGCGCCGGCCTCGCCGCCGGCAAGCTCAAGTTCCGGCTGCATGGCCACAAGCTGGCCGGCCGCTGGACCCTGGTGCGCATGCGCGGCCGCGGCAACGAGCGGCAGACACCCTGGCTGCTGATCAAGGAGCACGACGATGCGATGCGGCCGGCGGCCGAGTACAGCGTGACAGAAGCCGAGCCGGGCAGCGTGCTCAGCGACGCGATGATCGGCGCGGCGAAGGCGGCCACCAAGGCTGCGGCCACCAAGAAGGCGGCCAAAAAGGCGCCGTCGAAGCCCGCCGCCAGCACCAGGACGAAGGTCGCGACACCGAAGCCCGCCAAGACGGCTCAACGCACCACCGCCCCGCGCGTGCGCTTGCCCGAGGCCCTGGCCCCGCAACTGGCCACGCTGGTCGAAGGCGTGCCCACCGAAGGCGAGTGGCTGTACGAGATGAAGTTCGACGGCTACCGCCTGCTGGCC
>CAKZXL010000611.1 GCA_937883885.1 uncultured Aquincola sp.
ATCGGCCAGGCGCGGCGGGTGCTTTCCACCGCGGCGGCGGCGATGCGCTTGCCCTGCAGACTCTTGAAGTCCTGCGTGATGCCGCGGTCCTTGCGGCCGATGATCACGAAGGGCGCGCGGTTGTAGTACTGGTAGACGGCCTGCAGCAGCGGCGCGCCGGCCTGCGAGGCATTGAACTCGATCAGCGCGCTGATGTCGCCGAAGCCCATGTCGTAGGCGCCGCTGGCCACGCGGGTGATGGCGGCCACCGAGCCGCTGCCCACGTCGAAGCTGGGCTCCAGGCCTTCGGCCTCGTAATAGCCCTTGTACAAGGCCACGAAGAAGGGCGCCACCTGGCCGCTGATGCGGAAGTCCAGCGTGAACTTGAGCTTGGTGAGCGGCTGGGCCCGCAGCAGCGGGGCGGCCAGGCCGGCGGCGCTGGCGGTGCCGAGTTGCAGGAAGTGGCGGCGTTGCATGGCGTGCTCCTGGTGACCGATGCGGCCAGTCTAGGAAGCGCACCGTCATGGCGGCAGGCCATGCCGGGCCATACCCGGCATAACAGATCTGTTATGGCAAGGCTTCGGCCACCGCCGTCACCTGCTGGCGCAGCCAGCGGCTGGCGGCGCTGGTGTGGTTGCGTTCATGCCAGAGTTGGTAAAAGCGCATCGGCGGTATCTCGCTGGGCGCGCGCACCACGGCGATGGGCGCGGTGGCGGCGTAGTGCTCGGCAAAGCGGCGCGCGGTGGTGAACACCAGGTCGGTGGCCAGCAGCACCTGCGGCACCAGGTTGAATTCGGGCACGGTGGCGGCGATCTGCCGCTGGTAGCCGGTCTTGGCCAGCTCGCCGTCGATGGGGCCGGTGCGCGGCGTGCTGCTGGCCGCCGGCGCCAGGTGACGCATGCGCAGGTAGCGCGCCAGCGGCAGCCGCCGCTCCTGCTCGAAGGGGTGGCCGCGGCGCATCATGCACACCACCTCGTCGGTGTACAGCATGCCGGTGCGCAGGTCTTCGCGCGGGCGCGGGTCGTTGCTGATCACCAGATCCACTCCGCCTTCGTCCAGCGCCTGCGCCACGTCGAAGGCGGGGTTGGAGGGCCGGATGTGCGCGCCGATGCGGCTGCCCGCGCCGGTGAGCCGCGCGATCACCTGCGGCAGAAAGGTGGGCGGCAGGCAGTCGGCGCACACGATGTTGAAGGCCTTGTCGGCCGCCGCCGGGTCGAAGGTGGAAATGCCTTCCAGCCGCGCCACCTGGCCCAGGATCTCGCGCAGCGGCGCCTTGAGCGTGGCCGCCCGTTCGGTGAGCACCATGCGGCCACCGCTGCGCACCAGCAGCGGGTCGCCCAGCACTTCACGCAGGCGTTGCAGCTTGCGGCTGACGGCCGGCTGCGCCTGCCCCGCGCTGTCGGCCACCCGGGTGATGCTGCATTCCTGCAGCAGCAGCGACAGCAGGCGCAGGTCGTTCAGGTTGAGCGAGAGCAGGGCTTCTTGCATGTAAACTGCGGCCATCCAAGCGGGTGTAGTTCAATGGTAGAACGGCAGCTTCCCAAGCGTGCGACCTGAGAGTCGCCCAGTCAGCTGTGACTGGCCACACTGCTCAAGTGTGGGAGATACAGCCCTAGAGTCGCGGTCCTTCGGGACCGCATGGTCTGGCGAAAGCCAGATCGAGTATGGTCTTCGGGCCATGGGCCCCGGCAAAACCGGGGTCGGGTTGTTCGAGCGGCGTAAGCCGTGAGATGAGTTGTTGCTCAGGCGCAAGCCTGCATGCAACCTGGCGTTCAGCCGCCAGTAGCCTAGGTGCAGTGCGGGGTTGGTAACGACCCCGTGCCGAGCGCACTGACAACGTAGCCGCCCTCTCGGGTACGCGATGCCCGCGAGGGTCATCGTGTGATTCTGGAAGTCGAAATCCGGATGAGGCGCAAGGCTGGGTCAAAGGACCAACATACGTGAACCACTGCTAAATGCCGTCAAGCATGAACGAGCCAAATCGACTGACAGGCTCGAACCAAAAAGGTGTGTGATCGGTTGTCTCCCTGCTTGGTGGAGGCACGCTGGCAAAACGATCACCGGCAGAAAGGTGGGGTCCTCCTGACTCGTGCTCGTCGCACGGAACAGGGTAAGCCCGAAGCCGAGTCGCGCCGCGAGGCGCGACAAGCGTGGTTGTAAAATCACGTGCATCGGTTGCGGGTAGAGGATCGCGGAGAAAGCGAATGCCGGGCTGTAATGGTCCGGATAGGGGATGCAACGATTGCCCCAGCCCGAAAGGGCGCTGACTTCCGTGAGGTGGCCTGTCGCGAGACAGGTCTGCTCCAACCGTCCCGGGGGGACTTCCCCTCGGGGGAGTCGTCCATCCTTCGGGACCGGGCGGGCGTAGCTCAATGGCAGAGCTGAAGCTTCCCAAGCTTAAGACGAGGGTTCGATTCCCTTCGCCCGCTCCACATCAACGGAGGTTGATATGGACGCAAGCGATTGCGATGTCGCCTCCACCAACTGGACGCACTGGCACGGCATACCGTGGCAGGACGCGCATCAGGTGGTCGGAAGGTTGCAGGCAAGAATCGCGAAAGCAGCAAAGGCAAGCGACTGGCGTAATGTCAGGCGGTTGCAGAGACTTCTCACCCGCTCCATCAGCGCGAAAGCGTTGGCGGTCAAACGGGTAACCGAGAACCAGGGTCGCAAGACCCCGGGGATCGACCGGCAGACGTGGAGTACTCCGGACGATAAGTGGCAGGCGGTCGGCACCTTGCAACACAAGGGCTACAAGCCGAAGCCGATGAGGCGGGTCTACATCCCGAAAGCGAATGGCGACAGGCGCCCTCTGGGCATCCCAACCATGCGTGATCGGGCCATGCAAGCACTGCACTTGTTGGCGCTCGACCCCACAGCCGAGACAACCGGCGACTCTCACTCCTACGGCTTCCGCCGTGAGCGCTCGACGGCAGACGCGATCGAACAGGTGCGGAATGCGCTTGGTCGAAAGCACTCGCCGAAATGGGTGCTGGAGGGAGACATCAAAGGGTGTTTCGACAACATCAGTCACGAGTGGCTGCTCGCCCACGTCCCTATGGACAAAGGTGTGTTGCGCAAGTGGTTGAAAGCCGGGTACTTCGAGGGTAATGCCCTCTTCCCGACAGATAGCGGGACACCGCAGGGCGGGATCATCTCGCCTGTTCTAGCGAACTTGGCATTGGACGGTTTGCAAAGCAAGCTGGCGGAACTCTTCCGCACGGTGCGCGATGCGAGAGCGGCCAAGGTCAACTTCGTGCGCTACGCCGATGACTTCATCATCACCGGCAGTTCGCGAGAACTGCTGGAGGAGAAGATCAAGCCGCTCGTGCAGGAGTTCATGCGCGAGCGGGGGCTCGAACTCTCGGAGAAGAAGACGTTGATCACGCACGTGGACGACGGCTTCGATTTCCTGGGATGGACGGCCCGCTGGCGAGGCGGCATGTTGTTGACGGAGCCGGCCAGGAAGAACGTCAAGAACTTCTTGGAGAAGATTCGCGGGACGCTGCGGGAGATGCGTACAGCCAGACAGGAAGACGTGATCGACAAGCTCAACCCGGTCATACGGGGCTGGGCCAACTATCACCGAAGCCAGATGGCGACGCGCACGTTTGCGAAGACCGACCATTTGATCTGGCAGGCGCTGTGGCGTTGGGCTCGCCGCCGTCACCCCAACAAGGGTGAGCGGTGGATCAAGGCCCGATATTTTCGGCGCATCAAGGGTCGCGATTGGCGGTTCGCGGAGAAGGACAAGGCGCTGTTGACACTGGTGAGCTTCCACAAGAAGCCGCACTTCAAGATCGACGGCAGCCGAAATCCGTACAGCCCTGAAGACGAGGACTACTTCGACACGCGCCTCGCGCGCAAGATGGAGTTCGACTTGAAAGGGCGGCGGAAACTGGCGTGGCTGTGGTACTGGCAGGAAGGGCTGTGTCCATGTTGCAACCAGAAGATCACGAAGGAGACGGGGTGGCACATCCACCACGTCAAACGACGGATCGACGGGGGCACTGACCAGATCAGCAATCTTCGTTTGCTGCATCCGAACTGCCACAGGCAACACCATGCCAACGAGCCGATTTCAGGAAGGGTGCAAGCTGACGCCTGAAACTTAACTTGCAATAAGGTTAAGTGTGGCTTATCCTTGGGATGTAACGATCAAGGAGCCTGGCAATGCAAAGCTTCACTGTGGACGACGACCTTGTTTCTCTCGTCTGGGAAAGGGCAAGGCCAAAGCCATTCGAGCAGTTGTCATTTAGCGACGCCTTGCGTCGCGTCCTGGAGGTCAATGGCGCTGAAGTACCTGAGCGAGCAGCGAAGCCAGCAAGTAAGCTCCCATCGGGAGACGAGTTGCTAGCAGAACTGGAGCAGTTCTCCCCCGGAGACGGGTCTCCCCGACAACGAGTTCCTAAGGCAGATCTAAGGGAACTTGTGCGGCGGGGGATGCTGACCGAGGGTCAAGAGTTGTTTCTCATTGACTACCAAGGACGCCGCGTGGCGGATGCGAAGGCGACTGTTTCCGGCTCGAAGCTGAAGTACAAGGGCAAGCTGGGCTCGATGAGTCCTCTTGCTGCCCGACTTCTCCAGAGCGCAGGGTTTGCAACGTCGTCATACAGTGGGCCCAGACATTGGGCGAAGGCTGATGGCACTTCGGTCTGGAATCTCTGGCTCGAAGTCCTTAAGCATAAGGGCGCAAGATAAGGAAAGCGCCGGGTAGTGGCGTGCTTCGTTGACTGGCACGTCACAGAGTGAGTCTTAGAGAAGCGAGGTTGGTATGGGCGACGACGAACGTACGAAAGGCGATCTCCAGTGCCGGCTCAAGCCGCTTCGAGTCATCGAAGGCGGACGGGACGTACTGGAAAGGCAGGCGCTGTGGGCGGTGGCGCTGGGGCAACCCGATGCTGATGCCTTGATGCGCCGGCTGGATCGCCCAGCCAACGCCAGTCTGTCGGTCGTGCCGCCGAGCGACACAACAACTTTGCAGCCATTACCATAGCCACATATGGCTGGTGATGACAGGCTGCTTGAGCCGGATGCAGGGAAACTTGCACGTCCGGTTCTTAGGGGAGGAGAGGGCCGCGAGGCTTCTCTCCTTACCCGACTTCATACGAGGGTTCGATTCCCTTCACCCGCTCCAATGCTGCAAGGTCGCCACGTGCGGCCTTTTTCTTTGGCGCGGGCAACACCATGAGCACGACGTACCAACTGTTGGCCATCGGGCCGGTGCCGGCCGACCTTGTGGGCTCCGCCTGGGGGCCGTTCGTCGTCACCGCCACCACCTTCGAGCAAGCCAATGGCGTGCTGCACCAGCAGGCCTTCGACGCGGTGCTGATGACGCTGGACGAAGACGAACTGCAGGAGCTGCCGCTGTGGCCCGCGCTGTCGCATGCGGTGCTGGACGCGGCGGTGCTGGTGGTCACGCCGCAGGTCTCGCCGCTGGTGGCCATGCGGTTGCTGCAGGCCGGCGTGCAGGACGTGCTGTCGCCCAACGAGCAGGAAACACTGCCCCGCCGCGTGCGCCTGGGCATCGAGCGCAAGCAGCTCGACCGCAGCGCGCGCAAGGCCCACGCCACCGACCTGGCCACCGGCCTGCCCAACCACGGCCAGCTGCTGGAGCACATGACCCACCTGCTGGCGCTGCGCGAGCGTGAGCCGGCGCCGATGGCGCTGGTGGTGCTGCGCATCGAAGGCTTTGCCACCGCCGCCAGCCGGCTGGGGCCGGAATCGGCCAACGTGCTGCGCCGCAAGGTGGCGGTGCGGTTGCGTGCCAACCTGCGCGCCAGCGACGTGGTGGCCTCGGTGGGGCAGGACGTGTTTGCGGTGCTGCTGGCCTGGGTGGACGCGCCGGGCGACGTGAGCGGCGTGGTCAACAAGCTGGTGCAGCAGCTGCAGCGGCCCTTCAGCATGGCCGGCGGCGACATGGCGGTGGCCGTGAGCGCCGGCGTGGGCCACTACCCCGAGCACGGCAAGGACGCCGGCGCGCTGATGCGCCGGGCGATGGGTCAGGCCACCAGCACCGCCGCGGTGGGCCGCGCCGGCTTTGCCAACCGCGTGGAGCGAGGCCCCGCGGCTGCCGCCAACGACGAAGACCCTGCTGAAGAGTGATCGGTCGCGTCCATCACCAGAACAGCAGCCACAACAGCCCGACGATCAAGGCCCACTTGCCGGCGTAGTAGAGGCCCCGGTTGCTGGCCTTCAGCGCCTTGGCCTTGAGCCGCCACAGGTAGATGGTGGCGAAGGCGCGGTTGAGGCCGCCCACCTGTTCGCCCTCGATGTTCTGGCTGCTGGCCGCCGCCATCACATGCTTGGCGAAGAAGCGGTTGAACCAGCGCAGCGGCGCGAAGTGCAGCGGCCGCTCCACGTCGCAGAACAGGATCACCCGCTGCTGCTGGGTGGCGTTCTCGGCATGGTGGATGTAGGTCTCGTCGAACATCACCGCCTCGCCGTCGCGCCAGTGGTAGCGCTGGCCGTCCACCTCGATGTAACAGGCGGGGTCGTTGGGCGTGACCAGGCCCAGGTGGTAACGCAGCGAGCCGGCGTAGGGGTCGCGGTGCTTGACCAGCGTGGCGCCCGGCGGCAGGCTGGCGAACATCGCCGCCTTGATCGACGGGATCTGCTTGAGCAGCGCCACCGTCTGCGGACATTGCGCCTGGGCCGAAGGCATGTCCTTGCCGTACCAGCTCAGGTAGAAGCGCTTCCAGCCGGTGCGAAAGAACGAGTTGAAGCCCACGTCGTTGTAACCGGAGGCGGCCCTTATGCCGCCGCCTTCGGCCAGGCGCATCGCTTCATCGCGGATGGTGTGCCAGTGGGCGGCCAGCGGCGCCAGCTCGGGGAAGGTCTTGGGGTCGAGGTAGGGCTGCGTGGGCGCGCGGGAGAACAGCACCATCAGGCTGTTCACCGGCGCCAGCAGCACCGTGAAGTCGAGGGCGCGCTTCAGGCTGAAGCGCACCCGGCCCCGGAAGTGCACATGCAGGGCGGCAAGAACGAAGACAAGCAGCAGAACGTGCCGAAACTCCATGGCGGCGCAACTTCCGGAAAACGAAAGCCGCGATTATTTCTGGATATCGCCCAGGCAGAGGTACTTGACCTCGATGTAGTCGTCGATGCCATGGTGACTGCCTTCGCGCCCCAGCCCGGACTGCTTGACGCCGCCGAAGGGCACCTCGGCGGTGGAGATCAAGCCGGTGTTGATGCCCACCATGCCGTATTCCAGCGCCTCACCCACGCGGAAGATGCGGCCGATGTCGCGGCTGTAGAAGTAGCTGGCCAGGCCGAACTCGGTGTTGTTGGCCAGCGCAATGGCCTCGGCCTCGGTCTTGAAGGTGAACACCGGCGCCACCGGGCCGAAGGTTTCTTCACGCGCGCACAGCATGTCGGACGTGGCATGCGCCAGCACCGTGGGTTCGTAGAAGCGGTCGCCGGTCTTCTTGCCGCCGGTCAGCACCGTGGCGCCCTTGGACAGCGCATCGCTGACATGCGCCTCGATCTTGGTGATGGCCTTGTCCTCGATCACCGGGCCGATGGTGACGCCGGCCTCGAAGCCGTTGCCCACCTTCAGGCCCTTGACCTTCTCTGTGAACTTGGCAACGAAGGCGTCGTACACCGTGTCCTGCACGTACAACCGGTTGGCGCACACGCAGGTCTGGCCCGCATTGCGGTACTTGCTGGCGATGGCGCCTTCCACCGCGCTGTCCAGGTCGGCGTCGTCGAACACGATGAAGGGCGCATTGCCGCCCAGCTCCAGGCTCAGCTTCTTGATGGTGGGGGCACATTGCTCCATCAGGATGCGGCCCACCGGCGTGCTGCCGGTGAACGACAGATGGCGCACCAGGTCGCTCTTGCACAGCACCTGGCCCACGGCTGAAGAGTTCGTGCTAGTGACGATGTTGAGCACGCCCGAGGGCATGCCGGCGCGCTGCGCCAGCTCGGCCACGGCCAGGGCCGACAGCGGCGTCAGCTCGGCCGGCTTGATGACCACCGGGCAGCCGGCGGCCAGCGCCGGTGCCACCTTGCGGGTGATCATCGCGATCGGGAAGTTCCAGGGCGTGATGGCCGCGCACACGCCCACCGGCTGCTTGAGCACCAGGTAGCGCTTGCCGTTGTCGGTGGTGGGAATGGTCTCGCCGTACACCCGCTTGGCCTCTTCGGCAAACCATTCGATGAAGCTGGCGCCGTAGCTCACCTCGCCCTTGGCTTCGGCCAGCGGCTTGCCCTGCTCGGCGGTCATGATGCGGGCCAGGTCGTCGGTGTGCTCGATGATCAGCCGGTACCAGCGCTGCAGGATGGCCGCACGTTCCTTGGCGGTCTTGGCACGCCAGGCGGGCCAGGCCCGGTTGGCAGCGGCGATGGCCGCTTCGGTGTCTTCGGCGCCCAGGTCGGCCACGTCCACCAGCTTGGCGCCGGTGGCGGGGTCGGTCACGTCGAAGCGGGCGCTGACGGCCACCCACTGGCCGTCGATCAGGGCGTCGGTCTTGAGCAGCGTGGCGTCGGCCAGCTGGGCCAGCGGAGAGGTGTTGGCGTTCATGGCGTTGGTGTTGTGGGTGATGCAGGGTGGGGGAACGACTCTACAGGCTGCGCCGGGCCGAGGTGGCGGAAGGGACTGAGCGCCCCCTTGAGCGCAGCCTCACCGCTGCAGCACACCCGGCAGCACGCACAGCATCTCGTACAGCAGGTTGGCGCCCAGCAGCGCAGTGTTGCCGCTGGTGTCGTAGGGCGGCGATACCTCCACCAGGTCGCAGCCCACCAGGTTCAGGCCGCGGCAGCCGCGCACGATTTCCAGCGCCTGCGGCACGGTCAGGCCGCCGATCTCGGGCGTGCCGGTGCCGCCGGCATAAGCGGGGTCGATGCCGTCGATGTCGAAGCTGAGGTAGCAGGGTGCATCGCCGATGGCGGCCCGCACGCGCGCCATCAGCGGCGCCAGCGACTGCCACCACACCTCGTGCGCCGGCACCACGGTAAAGCCCTGCTGGCGCGGCCAGTCGAAGTCGTCGGCCGCGTAGCCGCTGCCGCGCAGGCCGATCTGCCAGACCTTGTCGCCTTGCAGCAGGCCTTCTTCCACCGCGCGGCGAAAGGGTGTGCCGTGGGCGATGCGCTCGCCGAACATGTCGTCGTTGACGTCGGCATGCGCATCCACATGCACCAAGGCCACCGGGCCATGGCGCTCGGCCATGGTGCGCAGAATGGGCAGCGCGATGGTGTGGTCGCCGCCGAGCGTCAGCGGTATGCAGCCGGCGGCCAGCACCGGGCGGTAGAAGTCGGTGATGA
>CAKZXL010000612.1 GCA_937883885.1 uncultured Aquincola sp.
AACGCCGGCATCCAGCACGTGGCGCTGGTGGAAGACTTTCCGCCCGAAAAGTGGGACGCGATCATCGCGATCAACCTGAGCTCGGCCTTCCACACCACCCGGCATGCGCTGCTGGGCATGAAGCAACGCAACTGGGGCCGCATCATCAACGTGGCCAGCACGCATGGCCTGGTGGCCTCGGCGCAGAAGTCGGCCTACGTGGCCAGCAAGCACGGCATCCTGGGCTTCACCAAGGCGCTGGCGCTGGAAACCGCCACCACCGGCGTCACCGCCAATGCCATCTGCCCGGGCTGGGTGCTCACGCCGCTGGTGCAAAAGCAGATCGACGACCGCGCATCGCGCGAAGGCATCTCGGTGGACGAGGCCAAGCGCGACCTGCTGGGCGAAAAGCAGCCTTCGCTGCAGTTCACCACGCCCGAGCAACTGGGCGACCTGGCGGTCTTCATGTGCTCGGCCGCGGCCGACAACCTGCGCGGCGCCGCCATCAACGTGGATGGCGGCTGGGTGGCGCAGTAACGCAGTGAGTCAGCCCCGCCGGGCCGCCGTGGGGACCCCGGTTATTTCATCTGCGTCATCTGCACAGTGCCGCTAACGGTGGCGGTCACGGTGCCCTTGCCGGCTTCCACCGGCAAGGCTTCGTCCATGGGCGCGGCGGCGGCGCGCATGTAGGCCTTGGCGGCCATGGGCACCATGCCGGGCTCGTTGGTCTGCACGTTCACCTCGCGCACCGTGGCGCCCTGGTAGCCGAACTGCCGGGCAATCTCGGCGGCCTGGGCCTGGAAGCGCTGGATGGCCTGGGCCGTGACCTCGGCCTCCACCTTCTGCGACGCCTCGCGCGACAGGCCGTAGGCCACGCGGCCGATGGCCATGCTCTGGATGCGGCCGGCCAGCTGCGAGATGGCCGCCATGTCGCGGCCTTGCACCACCAGCTCGGCCGTGCCCTGCCAGCCGTTGATGCCACCCTTTGGCGCATAGCGCGGGTAGAGCGAGAAGTTGCCGGTCTGCACTTCCACCTGCTGCGGCCTGGCCACCTTGCGCGCCTCGGCCAACGCGGCGTCCAGCGCCTGCTTGAGCTGCGACTGCACCGTGCCCGCATCGTTGCCATCGCGGCTGGCGGTGAAGGTGATGGACAACAGGTCCTTGGTCACTTCCACGCTGGCGCTGGCGTTCAGGCTGAGCACGCCTTGCGGCGCCGGCATCACGGCCTGCGCATGGGCTTGCAGCGCCAGGCCGCAGGTGGCGGCCAGCAAGGCCAAACCGCGCATCTTGGCGGCAGGACGGGCGATCTCGAGTTTCATGAAGCTCCTTGGGCAAATGAACGTGATGACTCTTCAGCCATCGGCGTGCCAGCGCCGGACCCCCGCATGCGTGCAGGGTGGTCCGACGGGCATGGCCCCTGCCAACAACAGGCCGAGACGTCTGGGGGTTGACCTACAGCTGACTCATTGGTTACCGAAAGACTTGTAACCACGGGTCAAAACAAGGGTAAACCCTTGGTACTTTCTGCGCACAATGCGCCTGTTACAAGTTTGGAGTCCACTTATGAACGCACCCGCAAACACACGGCCGGATCGCATCGTCGTGGTCGATGACGACGCCCGCATTCGTGATTTGCTGCGGCGCTACCTCACGCAAGAGGGTTTCGAGGTGCTGCTGGCCGAAGACGCCAAGGCGCTGAACCGCGTGATCACCCGCGAGACGATCGACCTCATCGTGCTCGACCTGATGCTGCCCGGCGAAGACGGCCTTTCCATCTGCCGCCGTCTGCGCGCCGCCAACGACGTGACGCCCATCATCATGCTCACCGCCAAGGTGGAAGACGTGGACCGCATCGTCGGCCTGGAGGTGGGCGCCGACGACTACCTGCCCAAGCCCTTCAACCCGCGCGAGCTGCTGGCCCGCATCCATGCGGTGCTGCGCCGCCGCCCGGCGATGGAAGCACCCGGCGCACCGGCCAAGGAAGCGCAGACCGTCACCTTCGGCCCCTTCGAGTTCGACCTGTCGCTGCGCCGCCTCACCAAGGACGGCGAGCAGATCGCGCTGACCACCGGCGAGTTCTCGATGCTCAAGGCCCTGGTGCGTCACCCGCGCCAGCCGCTGAGCCGCGACAAGCTGGCCCAGCTGGCCCGCGGCCGCGAGTTCGAGCCCTTCGACCGCAGCCTGGACGTGCAGATCAGCCGCCTGCGCAAGATGATCGAACCCGACCCGGCGCAGCCGCGCTACATCCAGACGGTGTGGGGCGTGGGTTATGTCTTCGTCCCCGATGGTGCAGCGTAATGTCAGCCCCCGCCGCTGCGCAGCTTGCCCCCCACGGGGGCGCCGAGCCGCCATTGGGAGCGGCCCGGCGTGCGGCTCGGGTGGGTCGTCTATCGACTGCGGGCATTATCGCGGCCGATGAGTAGCCGTCATGTCGCCCTCAGCCTTTTCTGGCGCACCTTTGTCCTGCTGGCCCTGCTGCTGACGGGCGGCATCTTCGCGTGGGTGCAGACCCTGCGCGCACTCGAGTTCGAGCCGCGTGCGGTGCAGGCGGCGCAGCAGATCGCCGCGCTGGTGAACCTGAGCCGGGCCGCGCTGCGCTACTCCGACAGCATCAGCCGCACCTCCATCGTCAAGACCATGGACGACCAGGACGCGCTGCGGGTGCTGCCGCGCGAGCCGGGCGACCGCTGGGAGCCCTTCGAGGTCGACCGCTTCACCCGCCGCGTGGGCCAGGAGCTGCACAGCCGCCTGGGCGCCGAGACGCTGGTGGCCCGCTCGGTCAACGGCCGCGAAGGGCTGTGGGTGGGCTTCACCATCGAGAACGACCTGTACTGGCTGCAGGCCGAACCCACGCGCGTGATACCGCTGACGCCGGGCACCTGGTTCGTCTGGGTGGGCATCGCGCTGCTGGCCACGCTGGTGGGCTCGGTGGCCATCGCGCGGCGCATCAACCAGCCGCTGCGCGAGCTGTCGTTCGCGGCCAGCCGCATCCGCGATGGCGAGTTCGATTCACGGCTGGACGAGAACACCCTGACCAGCGAGATCCGCGAGGTGAACATGGGCTTCAACCGAATGGCGCGCGAGCTGGCCAAGGTGGAGGAAGACCGCGCCATCATGCTGGCCGGCATCAGCCACGACCTGCGCACGCCGCTGGCGCGGCTGCGGCTGGAAGCGGAGATGAGCGTCAACGACGACGAAGCCCGCCGCAACATGGCGATGGACATCGACCAGCTCGACAACATCATCGACAAGTTCCTGGACTATGCGCGGCCCGGCGAAACCCGCCTGGTGCCGGTGCACCTGGCGATGCTGATCGACCGCGAGTCGGCCGGTTTCCGCGACCCGGCGCTGCAGATCACCTCGCGCGTGGCCATCGACATCAAGGTGATGGCCGACGAGACCGAGCTGGGCCGCGTGTTCCAGAACCTGTTCGAGAATGCGCGCCGCTACGGCCAGACGCCAGGCACCGGGGTGACGCGCATCGACGTCAGCTATTCACGCGCCGGCCCCTGGGTGACCGCCAGCGTGCGCGACCATGGTCGCGGCGTGGCACCCGAGAAGCTGGCCGAACTGACCACGCCCTTCTACCGCGGCGACACCGCCCGCACCGCCGCCACCGGCGCCGGCCTGGGCCTGGCCATCGTCGACAAGTC